>NC_015436.1:1590925-1909110 GCF_000208385.1 Parasphaerochaeta coccoides DSM 17374
CCAGTTCAAGTCTGCTCAAGGTAGCGGTACGCGTATTCTTGAGAGTGAGCAACGTCAGTTCCTGCCCTTTGTAGGAAACTGAATCCTTGGTCATCGCTCCAAGCTTGAGGGCGTTCTCAATTGCCTGCTCCGTGCTTTCAATCTGGCGTTCAATGGAGATCAAGCTTTTTTGGGCTTCCAGAATTGCAATCAGCTTGGTGTATACATCGGACTCGAAAGCAAGCTCATTGCTGATAAACGAACTGTCCTTGAGCAGGGTACTCTGCAAGATGAGGAAATCCGACTTGTCATCATCAGTCTTGCCGAAATTAAAGGTATGTGAAGCCGTCAGCGTAGGGGTCATGGAGTATGTATTCGCTGTCGTCCCACCGGCTTCCTGACGTTCTATCCTGGCTCCGGAGTCTCCTAAGGAGAATCTCAGCGTGGTGTCTCCTTCGTTAGGCAGAATGACAGAGACATCCGGGGTGGCGGAAATAGTATAGAGCGTATCAGTTACTGGTCCATCCTGACGTCCTGTCCACGTCAATCCTCCACCGGCCTGAATCTGAAACTGCTTGCCCAAATCACTTTTTGTAATGGATAGCGCGGAATTGTCCCGTTGTAGGATATAAGACTGCATGAGGGGACTATTTTTCTTTGATGTATCCACAATCTCGGACAGATCAAGGGCTGGCAGGGAAACTGATACACATAAAGCTACCAGTACCATGACCAATTCTTTCTTTCTCATCATAATTTTTCCTTTCATCTCAGTATCCGACGTACACAGGAAACAAAAACACACCTGCCCGTTTCCCGCTGTGAGATGGTTCTCCGGATACATTTTCTATCATGCTGAATCATTATCTGAACGGCAACAACTCAGAAAACAAGTTCACACAATTAACATACGTTTCCGGCATATGCAGAAACTGCCCTTATACATATTTTTCTATTCTCTCATATCATGGCAAGGCACGAGTATTCGTCTTATGGTAATACTTTTCAACCCCCTATGAAATCCCTGAATTTCGGGATTATATAGGGGTTTTCGTGTTATGCATTACCATACTCTTTTGCCATCCCAGTTGGCTTCCCCTACTTCCGCACAAACTTATCCCGCTTATCCTGCCGCACGTCTGTTTTCAACTGTTGTTGCTCGGCAAGCGGGCTGGTGTCTTTTTCGTACTCTATTGGTTCAGAGAATTGTGCACGCTACCGAACATCATCACGACATCGCACGACATCGTACAAAAGATACTCCCTTGCAAAAAAGGCTGTTGTAGCGTAATCTCAATTCTTTGATAGGAAAAAATGTATAAGAAACCGATTACTGACATTGAACTGCTCGAACATCTGGATGCCTTGCCCGGAGATGGGCGTGAAGTATTCCTCCTTGAGCGCGGGAACCTCAGGGTCACCGCCGTCCAAGGTACGCACATGATCAACCAAATGCGTGCCAATCACGGTCTGGGCATCCTTGAATCCATGGTTCTTGGGCAGGCGTATATCGCCTCCGGCCTCCTGAGCGCTACAGTAAAGGGCAATGACCGCGTCCTGCTCACCGTAGAATGCGGAGGACCCATCGGAGGCATCTATACCGAAGCATGGGCGAACGGAAATGTCCGGGGCTACCTGAAGAATGTCCCGATACATGTGGAGAAGCCTCTTGAGGACAATGACCTTACCTTCCTCTACGGCCCAGGGTTCATCACCATAACCAAGATGATCGAGGGATCTTCGCAACCCTTCTCCGGACAGGTAATGATGCAATATGGTGATTTGGCAAAAGACTTGGCCGTCTACTACCAGATGAGCGAACAGACTCCTTCCCTCTTTGTCCTGTCCATCAAGTTTGATTCCCATGGACGCATCTTCGGCGCCGGCGGCTTTTTCCTCCAGGTGATGCCCGGTTGCCCCGATTCCATTCCAGAAAAACTTGACAGCCATATATCCGGCCTTTCCTCCCTGGGCAGGCATCTTGCCCAAGGAGGCACAATCCGGCAGTATGTGGAACAGGAGTTTGCGCCGTTCCATCCAGAACATCTTGATACATTGCCGGTCGCATTCTCCTGCCCCTGTTCGCGCGAGAACTTCAACGGATATCTGTCGAGTCTGCCTGAACAGGAAAAGCAGTCCATCATGCAGGACGGACCGTTCCCGCTGCATTTGGACTGTCTCAATTGCAGTACCGCCTATGATTTTACCAAGGAAGAACTGGAAAGTATTTTCCACGTTTCCTGAACTCAGGAACACGGCACGCTGCGGACAAGCCGGAAAGGACCGGCAGGGAGTAAGAAGACCTCATGTTTTTTTATGCGACGGCATCTGCCCATCAGGGAGATATCGTAGAAGATGAAGTGATGCAAGCCGGAGCTGCCCATACCCGATCTATGGGAGGCGGCATTGAATTTGAAGCAGACCTTGAAACGGCATATCGTTTCTGCCTGTGGTCGCGCGTATCCACCCGCCTGATGGTCGCCCTTTATAAGGATGACGATATCCAGAGTTCTGACGAACTCTACGAATCCTCCCTCCAGATTCCTTGGGAAGATTGGGTGAACCCTGAGAAAACCTTCTCCATCACAGAATCCATGACGACATGCTCCTGGCTGAAAAATTCCCATTTCGGTACCCTGCGCCTCAAGGACGCCATAGCCGACCGCATCAGGGAACGTTTTGACGACCAGCGACCTTCCGTTGACCTTGAGAACCCCGATGTGACCTTCCACATGCATATCGATGTGAACACGGTGACATGGTATGTCGATTTCTCCGGAAAATCCCTTCATAAGCGCGGTTACCGCACCCAGCAGACAGAAGCGGTACTGCGGGAGCATCTTGCCTCCAGCATCCTCTGGAGATCTGAATGGCGGCGCAGCATTACTGATGCTGGCGCAGGCGTCCTCCTTGACCCATTCTGCGGAGCTGGTACTTTGGTGGTCGAAGCAGCCCTCATGGCTACTGACACGGCTCCTGGCCTGGTCGATCCTAGCCGCTTTGCTTTCCTCAAGCTCCCTCTCCATCAGCCGCAAACATGGGAGAAAGTGTTGTCCGAAGCCCTCTCCCGTCAGAAAGCCGGACGGTCGCGTTCCATAGAGATTCATGCATGGGACATAGACCCTCAAGCGATTGAAGCCGCCAAAGGCAATGCGCAAGCTGCCGGAGTATCCGATTTCATCACTTTTGCTGTAAAGGATTTCACGTCCATGTCGGTAGAGGATGTTCCCGCCGCCCACGGGTATGTCGTCACGGATCCCCCCTATGGCGTGCGTCTTGCCGACCCCGAAATCATCACTCTATACCGCAAGATCGGCGGCACGCTCAATGCCTTGTTCGGAGGTTGGAGGGTATCAATCCTCTGCGGAGAGCAGGAACTGCTTTCTTATGTCGATTTGAAGCCGGAAAGAACCAATAGCATTTACAATGGCGGTATTCTCTGCCAGCTCGCCCACTACGTGGTGTTTTCCGAAGAAGAACGCAAGGAACTGGCAGCACGAGCCGAACAACGCCGCAAGGAACGTCTTGAAGCTCCTCTTTCCGAAGGCTCCCAGATGGCCTTCAACCGCTTGAAGAAAAACCTTGCCACCCTCACTCCCCTGATGATGAAGCAGGGCGTTTCATGCTATCGCATCTACGATGCGGACATGCCCGAATATTCCGCCGCCATCGACCTGTACGAGAACAGGTACATTTCCTTGCAAGAATATGCCGCCCCTGACTCCATAGATCCGGAGGCGGCGGAAAGGCGTCTGGAAGAACTGGTTCTTGCAACGGAACGAGCCACCGGCATCCCTTATGAAAAAATATTTGTCAAGCGTCGTGAACGTCAGAAAGGTCTTGCCCAATATGAAAAAATGGACGATGCCAAGAATTTCTATGTAGTCACCGAGCATTCCCTCCGCTTCCTGGTCAACTTCAACTCCTATCTGGATACTGGCATTTTCCTGGATCACCGTCCTGTACGACGTGTCATTAAGGAAAACGCCAAGGACACACGTTTCCTGAACCTTTTCTGCTATACCGGCACAGCGACCGTCCACGCTGCCGCGGGTGGTGCCCTGAGCACGGTGAGCGTGGATACGTCAGCAACCTACCTTGACTGGGCAGCAAAGAACATGGAACTGAATGCTTTCTACGGGATGAACCATTTCCGTTACAAGGATGATGTCATGGAATGGCTCCGGAACAGCAACACAGGTGAGTTTGATTTGATTTTCTGCGATCCTCCTACCTACAGCAACAGCAAGGATCGTCGTTCCTTCGACATCCAGCGGGATCATATCTCTTTGGTTGACGCGTGCATGAATCATCTGACGCCAGGGGGTACGTTGATATTCTCCAACAATTTCCGCAAGTTCAAGCTCGACGAAATATTGATGGAAGATTACGATGTTGAGGATGTATCGTCCAAAACCATTGGGGACGATTTCGCACGTGATCCAAGAATACATAATACCTTCCTGATACATCACAAGGATGGCAAGAAACCGCGACTCACTTCCGCATCTTTCACCGGAGACGGCACGAAACCACGGAAAATAGTCATAAAAAAGAAAATCATCACTACTGGCTGAATCATCATCTGATGTGGGGAAAAGACTAAAAGGGATAATCCGGACGGAGGTATCCGGCTTAACCCTTGCGGGAACTTCTGCTATAGTGAATTGAGATTCGGAGGAATAATCATGGCAGACAAAAAAAGAATTGGATTCATTGATGAATTCAAGGAGTTCATTATGCGCGGTAATGTCCTGGATATGGCCATTGGTCTTATCATTGGCACGGCTTTCACCGCCATCGTGAAATCAGTGGTGAACGACATCATCATGCCTTTTGTCGGCTGGCTCATGGGAAGCTCCAGCTTTTCTGATTTCCGCGTCATCCTCACGCCTGCTACGGAAGACGCCCCTGAAGTCGCCATCCGTTATGGCGCCCTGCTACAGACTGTTGTGGATTTCCTGATCATCGGCTTCATTTTGTTCATCATCGTCAAGACGTTCAACACATTCCGGAAAAAGCTCGAAAGAGCCAAAGAACCCGCAGCTCCCGTCGAGCCAGAGGCTCCCCCCGCTGATATCACCCTGCTCACTGAAATCCGCGACCTGCTTAAGGACAGAAAATAAATATCTTTCCCGGATTCCCTTTTCCCTGTCTGGAACCTTCCTTGCAGAATCATAAGGAGCTGATACCTGACAGCTCCCTATGAGCTCCTTATGACACCTTGTCAAACTGATGATGGTGGAAAATCTCTACAACGGGAATACCGCCGGTGACAGCACAGAAATGAACGGTTGGTAATCACCGTCAATGGCGGAGATGTCCGCTTCCAGCATACGGTCAGGCTCAATGGACTGCCAGTCGATATTCCATCCCGCATTCATAGCCAGCAGATAGAAGAACAGACGGGCAGCGCGCCCATTGCCCGTCTTGAAAGGATGAAGGGCTTCAATCTCTCCCATGTAGTATGCGTAATCATTGATGAAATCATCTCTGTCAAGTTTCTTCAGGTAAACATCATGCCGGAGTTTTCCGAATATCTCATCAGCCATGCTTTCAATGAATTGCGGCTGGCAGAACACCGTGCGCTTGCTTGCTGCCGAGGTGCGTATCATCCCTGCGGACGGATACATGTCGCCATAGAGGGAGGCATGCAGGCTCTTGAGTAGCTCAAAGTCGTAAGCATGAGGCAAAGCCTGGGCAAGGATTTCAACTGTCCGTATATTGGCCATGCGAGCAGCCAAGCTCCTGGCACGGGAACGATCCTTGATATTGAAAAAATTTACCGGAACGGATGTACCCGGATAGTCAGCGTTTTCTTGGGCAGGCGGCAAATATTCGACAGTTGACAGTCCTTCCTGCTCAATGATGGCTTCCACAGCCTCATTGGCGGATACATCCTCATCCAAGATGCTCCGCAATTGTTCCTCACCTTCCTGCGTCAGAGAGAGTCCCTCGACATCAAGGGAGAATTTCACAAAACCAATACACGCTTCAATACGGCGTGATTTCATAGGACAGAACCTTCCTCCGCATAGTGGAAAAAACCACTGCTCTTTTCATCATCTTGCCCGAAGCTGCAAATCAGGTCAAGGACAAATATGAAAACGGAGCCGTTTCCGGCTCCGCGTTCCTCAAGCCATCTCTTTTTCCTAAAGTCCGATACCCATGAACAGGCTGGCACCAAAGGAATGACGGGCATTTGCGCCAAAGAGATAATCATAGTCAAGGCCAAGGCCGATGCCAAAGCCCTTGCTGAAATTATGGCGCAGTTCAAGAGATCCGATAAGACCATAGTTCAGACCTACGAAAGGCTTTTGGCTGATAAGAGGAATCCTACCAGGAATAAGTTCGCTGCCGGAAAGGGCATCAGTGCTGAAAATAATCCGTCCGCCACCTACAAGGGACAAGGAAGTCTTTTCACTGAAAGCAAAGCTGAACCGGGGAGCCAGGCTTATGCCATAGACATGGTGGAGCGTAGTTCCCGCGCCTGTTTTGAACCAGTTCGTCTCAAACTTGAAACGGTTTGCTTCAACAACTGGCGTCGCACTGGCGGATTTCAAATACGCATCATAGAAGATTCCAACCTGCAACCCGACACCAAATCTATTGCCAAGTTTCAAGCCGTTATCCAAGCGCCATGTGAGATCCGCGCCGGGAACCAAGCGGTCATAGGCTCCGACTTCATCGAATATTGCATAGGAAGCTCCAACCTTGATATCCAAGCTCTTTGCCAGTGCATTGACGGGCTTGGCGACAACCTTGGCAGGAACAGCGGCGACAGTCGTGACAGATGCGACGGGTTTTACTTCTTCCGGCGTATCTACGACTGGAGTGGGCTCGGTGGCGGGAGCAGAATCTTCGACGGCAGGAGCCTCAACCGCTACGGGTTCCACTGCTACCGGATTTTCAGCGACAGGCTCCTCGGATACAGGAACAACGTCAGGAGAAACCGGAGCGGCTTCAACCGTTTCAGCGGAGCCTTCACTGGCCAGAACGCCGGAGGATGTTGGCGGAACGCTCTCAACGACAGGTTTTTCCGGAATAACTTCTTCCACGGGAGGGAACAGTATGTCTACCCCGGAAACCGCGCTGGCAGACCACAGCACACCATCATAGGACTGTTGCAGATACAATGCATGAGGAACAGTACCATCCACCGGGTCGGATGTGTAGGCGAACACATCAGCATTGACCACGGTCCATCCTTCCTCATTCTCCCCATCGAGCTGGTAGCGGAAGTACGTGACTTCCGGGTCGTTGAGAAACCAGTCCCATGTGATGGCTACAGAACGAGCCATGATGATTGCGGGGAACAATATGGCAATGGCACATATAAGACCTAGAATTCTTTTTATCCTGATGTTCATGGGAATCTCCTCTTTTCCAAAGCAACATTCCAGTATATCAATTGAGACACACGGACTTTCCGCTCAGACGGTTCGACCACGTTATGTTAAACTATAGTGTACGGCAAAATTATGGACAAGTCAAAAGGCACGAATCACGAAAAAAAAACTGATAAGAAAAAAGACCGGAAAAAGGCCGGGAAAACTTGAAATTCTCAGGAATCTTCGATGGCGCGTGACATCCAGTTGATCGTATTCTTATCACTCCGTTCGCCGAGACGTGGAATCCTGAAAACTTCATCGACGACAAGAGACGCTGCGCCGAGGCTCGCGTCATCCTCTGCTTTATTGATGATTACGCAACTATCCACAAAACCGGCTGTCTCATCAGAATCAGAAAATTCGTGAAGTCCCGCAATCAGAAACTGTCTTTCTGTTTCGTCGAAACCCCCCAAATAAATAGTACGGGGGTCAAGCAACGCGCGTATCGACATCATGTTCTCCAACAATTCCTTTACGATGGATTCCATGATCATGGGATCCTCATGTCGCCTGGCAAGTTCCTCATGGGAAAAAGAAAGCTGTGTTGCGCCAGAAGCGGTACTGGTGTACACGCTGCGGAATTCTCCTCCCCTTCCTCTGTATCCCCGGTACAGCTTTCCTGCCAGCACCAGACCCGTCCCAATGCCGATACTGGGAATCCCCGGCGGCAACACCAGACCATCATATGATTGGAAACGAACATACAGGAAAGTATCATCCTCAATGTCAGAACCATGTATGACGTATTTCAGGGCGCAGCAGTTCGCATCGTTCTCAAAGACAATGGGAAAAGAGAAGGAACTCAGGAATCCTGAAAAATCACATTCACGCAAACCATGCGTCCAGCAGTCAATTATTTTTTTCCCATCAAGGGAAACAATACCGGGTACTGCTATGCACATTCCCCAGACATCCGTTCCTTCACATCGGGAAAGGACGCGTCCTACTATAGTGTCTACTCGTGCCCTGAACATTTCTTCCTGTGTCGATGAGGAAACATCGTCATACAGGCTGACATCGCTGCTGATGAGATTCCCAAGGATATCACAGATAGACATCCGGTATGAACCTCTCAACATTTCTACGCCGATGATTCGGCCCGCATCGGGATTGACTGCCAGCAACTCTGGTTTCCTGCCCGCGCCTCTTTGGGATATTTTGTTCCCGGTAAGCCGTATCAGTCCAGCCTCGGTGAGCCGTGACGTACAGTATGTAACGGTTGACTGCTGCAACCCAAGCAATGAAGCAAGTTTCACACGGGACAATGGTCCCTTTCGCAGCTCGCGCAATACCAGGAGCTCATTCACTGATTTCTGAAACAGATTATTCTGAACTATTCTCATCCTGTCCTTTTTTTCCCATCAAACCCTGTGACATGCACTGCGTCATTCTTTTATAGCACCCTCTCCGAAGCCTTTCACCAAAGCATGATGCGCAAATATGTAGAAAGTAAACAGGGGAAAGGTTCCAATCACCAGTGCCGCGAACGGAAGTCCATAGTCTTGGTTCGACCTGTCCGCGAAAGAGTTGATGGTTACAGGAAGACTGCGCATTGTTTTGCCGGATGTCAAGGTGAAAACAAGAAGGAACTCATTTTCTATTTTTTATTTCCACTCTGACATGGATGACATAATCTTAAGAATTCATAATCCCAAGAATTTCCTGATTCGTACAGGCCATGCCTTCGACAGCTATCCGTATGACATTCTTGATGGTTTCTTCAACATCGGTTCCAACGATCCCATCCCCATCATCAAAAGTTTTGCCTTGCATTGCCAGTTCGTGTCCGATGAGCGCCGAATCAACAGCTGTAGCAATCTTCAATGCACAGGATGCCTTGGCTCCATCGCAAATCATTCCCGTTATGCTTGCAAGTGTATTGGTAATTGTCATTGAGATTTTCCGCGCATCGCCACCACGGAGATATGTAATTCCCGCCCCCGCTCCACATGCCGCGCAGACAACTCCGCAAAACGCGGAAAGACCGCCCATAGGAAGACGGAGATGAAGAGCAATCAGATTGCCACAGGCCAGCGCTCTGATCAGTTTCTCGCGGGATACATTGAGATCCTTTGCATACACAATTACAGGCAGTGACACGGTCAATCCCTGATTCCCGCTCCCTGAATTGATGATTACCGGCATGGGGCATCCTCCCATACGGGCATCGGAGCCCGCGGCAGCATATGCCTTTACCATAGTCCGGATATCCAACGAACTTTCTCCGGAAAGAATATTCCTGCCTATATTAAGGCCGTAATCACCAGACAATCCTTCCTCAGCAATACGCATGTTGTACGCTACCTGCTGCTCGAAGATGTCTATGATGAGGGGCAATGGTACGGTATCAGCGAATCTGACAATCTCATCGACAGTCATGCTGTCTATAGGACAGTTGTCATCTCCACTTTCACAATCTTCAGCCGGAAGTGGAAGGTTCAGACCGTTATGCGTCAAGCGGACAATCCCCGTATGATGACCTTTGATTACTACGGTAGCTTTGTCGTTCCCGGAATACACGGTAAGGCATATGTAAAGAGAATCCGTGGACTCCGCCTGAGATATATCAGAACGGACATGTGCCATATAGTTTATGGCAGCCTCTTTGTTCTCTGATGTAATGGAATCCAATACATTCAGCCCACGACAGGCGTTACCACCCACAAGACCAAGAGAAATGGCCGCAACCATGCCTTTCAGTCCTCCGGAAAAGGGAATGATCACTCCTTTCGTGTTTTTTATGATACCTGGGCTGCACTCCAGGGTGAATCCATCAGGCAGTCGTCCTATCACTTTCCTGGCCCATGCCGCGGCATATGCGAGACTTATTGGTTCTGTGCAACCCAAAGCAGGAATCAATTCCCTCTTCAACAAGGAGACATACGAGCTATATGGCAGAGATTTGCTCATTCCCATCATTTCCGCCTTAATCTACCAGTTCTTCAAAATGACTTACCAGTATGGGAGGAATCCATTCATCAGGAACCCGTGTATCCGTATCAAACTTCGCCATTAGTTTTGATAACGGAACCCTTGCTTTTCGATTCAATGTATCCAATTCCGAGAAACCCGAACAACCATCATCCTGACGGCTCTTTGTGAAAGGCACAAGCTGGTAACGTTCATGGAAACTGGTTCCAGCCGACATATGCATCACCCTCTGTGGATTGTTCGATGTGAACGTGTAGATAATCGGCCTCGATACGTAGAACCATGGTCCCCAGTGAAGATAGAAATAGGGTTCCCATTCCAAGAGTCCTCCCTGTCGCCGGATTCCGTTGAATTCAAGGTTCAGTACTCCCAAGGCATTATTTCTTTCTGCATTGAAGAATGAATACCAAGGTGTCCGTGCATCAAAAGTCATGCCTTTTACAGGATGCCGGGGCATATCAGTGATATGAACAGTCCTCACCCTGGAATCCATGCCCATCCATGCGAAATCCCCGGTTGTCTCTTTGTTCAGGACTACGGAACCATTACGCAATGCAACGACATCCAAGTCCTTGTTCACGTCAATGTTGCTCTCAATGCTGATTCCCTGATTGTTGCTATAGAACAGGTAGGTGATTGAACAATCCACTTCTTCATAATCCACTATAGGATTGTATCGCTTGACCATGACGAAAACCGGACCGCTGATGACCGTGAAATCCTCAGGAGCAACCCAATCAGAAGAATGCATCCATGTCTTGGGCGGAGCATAGACATCAGGATTCCACTGCATGGTACCATTTGTCTCCAAATGGTGACAGAAAGTGACATCCGAAGCATCTTTGGAAACAATCTCATCAATGCTTCCACTCTCTGAATGCAACGAAACACGATAGAATTTGTTTTCAACAGTCAAGGCATATCCTGAGCCGCTTATCTTCAAATCCGATGGATACAAAGGCTTGCTCGCTTCAGGATTCCCATAGAATATCAGGAAAACCTTCTTCTCATAGGCCGCCACATCCGCGGAAAAAGCAAGTTCCACTGTAGTCGTCGGTTGACAATGTATGTCCGTCCACTTCTCCCACTTGGAAACTCCATATACCTGGGAAGGAATCTCTTCCGCTATGCCTGTCTTCGAATGTATTGCTACTACCCGAATCTCTGCTTCCGGATCTTGAATCCTGTCACTGTATAAGCCAAGGATGACATGGACTGGTTCTTGAACACGCTCTAATCCGATTGTTTCCTCAAGGACATGGCTTGCGTAGTATTTCCATTGCCGATTCCAATATCCATGTTCCCCGCTTGCGACAGCAGTACACGTCACCTCATATGTCTTGTCTTCTGCGTCGAAAAGCATGACAGAAACTTCATGGCGCTGTCCTTTCGTCCAATCTATTCGGACGCAAATCAATCTCTCGACTGCTAAAGCTTTGAAAACTGCCGGGATTACTTTTTCCCCATCATTGAAGACATCAAAATCCCTGGAACGTACACCATCGACGGTTACTCCGGTAACCACATGGTTCCCCTTCCCTGCTAAATCTGTCAGGGATAGCCTGAGATGGTAATAAGGAATCTTCGGTGTTGGGTATTCGAAACTGTATTTCTCGAACTTCATCTTTTCCTCCAGTATATTTTTTGCATTCGTTCGGATTCTTATCTCAACCTTTCGTCGAACCAGCCATCAAGTCTGCAATATCGAATTTCTGCAATCCAAGGAAAATAAGTATCAAAGGGAAAGTAGCGATAGCGACTCCTGCCATGACCACCGGCCAAGGAGTGGATAACCCATCACTCACAGGAAGAAGCGATATTGCGACCATCAAGGTCTGCATCTCAGGAACTCTCAGGAAAATCATCGGCAACATGAAATCATTCCAACGCGCAATCAAGGAAATCGTTCCCCAGGATGCAAGAGCCGGAACTATACCCGGAAGAACTATCTTGAAAAAAAGTGGAAACTCCCTGCATCCATCAAGTCTGCCCTGTTCCAGTATCTCAGTCGGAAATTGAGTGATATATTGCCTCAGGTAAAAGATGCCTACCGCTGTAGCGGCACGAGGCACGATAAGGGAAAGAAGACTGTTCACCCATCCCAGTCTCCGCATAATGATGAAAAGAGGAACGATGCAAACTTCCGTAGGTATGACCATGGTCAATAAAAGCAAGAGGAACAAGCCATCTTTTCCCGGAAACTTATATTTTGCAAAAGCAAACCCTGCCAAAGCGCAGAAAAATACCGTAGCAAGGCTTCCTGCAAGCGAGGAAATCAACGTGTTGAAGAAATTCCTGGTCATTGGGATGATCTCCATGACACGTTGAAAATTTGCCATAGTCAATCCTTTGCCCAGTATGTCTTTTATGATGAAGCTCACTCCTCCTTCCGTGCTCTGGAAGGATGTAAAGAAAATCCAGAATAAAGGCAGTATTGAAACAAAGACTGCGCAGCCCATCAGGACATTGATGCCTACATTGCGAGTTATTCTCCTTGCCATATGTCCTATATTCATCTCACGCCCCACTTCTGTTTTTCAGATTCCTGAAATAGACGACGGAAACAACCACAAGGAAAAACATCAGCACATACCCGACAGTCGAAGCATATCCGAGCTTGAACATGGAAAATGCGTTTATATAGAGATAGTGTACGACAGATAAGCTGGATGACCCAGGTCCTCCACCTGTAAGTACATATGGTTCCGTGAAAGTCCGCGCTGAATCTATGGTCAGGTTGATGACGCAGAAGAACATGACGGGGGCAATCATAGGCAAGGTAATCTTGAATATCTTCTGCATGGTGTTTGCGCCATCGATGCGGGCAGCTTCATACAACTGACGATCCACCGACAGCAACGCTGCTACTAATATGAGCATGTACCAAGGAATATTTCTCCAGATTGAAAGCAAGGCAACTGGAACCTTTGACCATTGCATGCTCGTCAGCCACGGTACGGCATTTCCACCAAAAAATTGGATGAAAGCATTTATCACCCCTATCCGAGTATCGAAAAGCATTGTGAACGCGATGCCCGCGGCGACCGTAGCCGTGACATACGGCAAAACAAGTAACGTCTTGACGGATTTGGGAGCCCATACTGCATTGGAGCAGAGTCCTTGCGCAAGTATAAAAGCCAACGGAAGTACACAAATAATGTTGGCAAACGTGTACCATACTGTATTGTACAGGGAAGTCCAGAACATGCCATCCCTGAGAATCTGACGATAGTTTCCTATACCGATGAATGTCCTGGTTCCCAGTCCATTCCAAGAAAAAAAACTGAGTACGAAAGACCAGATAAGCGGATAAAGCTGGAAAACCATGAATAGTATGAAAAAGGGAGCAATGAACACATAGGCATGGATTCTTTCATTCTTCTTGTTAGTAAATCTCTTGACAGCCATGTTCCCTCCAATGATGAAGACAGGCCATCATAGAAAATATTCCTATGACAGCCAGTTTGCCCGCGGCTATTTCAGGTTCAATCGCATACGTAATTGTTGACCGATGGATTTGATGGTCGTCTCAATATCCTGCGCTCCCGCAACGTATTTTTCTAATTCAGAAGAAATGATGACATCTGCCTCTGCATCATTCTCGGTCACGGTCAAGTTCTCAGAAGGGTTCAGGAAAGATGCGGTAACCTGCTTCTTATAACTCTCACCACCATAGTATGCAGACGGTTCGGACCAATACGGATCCGCAAGCATGTTCGTGACAATAGGATGTTCCGTGGGATAAGACAGGGCAATCATTCGATCCGACCACTCATTGCGTGCTTTCGTATTCAGGTTAAAGTCCAACAGAATGTCTACGAATAAATCGGCATATGCATTACCCGGCTTGTCTATCACACAATACATTGCAATGACCTGTGCCCCGGCTGTCCCGATATCCTCGAATACTGGTGCTGGCAAACTTCTCCATGAACCGCTCATATCCGCCAAATTATTGCGCAAGTACGAATCCCAGAAAGATTCAACATAGAAGGTCGCTATTTCCCCACGTCTGGTAGCTTCATATAACGGAGGAGAGAACATTGCGGCGTTGAGCAACAGACCTTCTTCAAGCATACGTGAAAAAGTTGTCATAGCAAGACGTGTCCCAGGATCTTTGTCGAAAACGACGTTACCGTTCTCATCCCATATCTTTGCCTGCGCCTGTGGCATAAGTCCTCTACGGAACCAATAGCGCCATGTATACGAACCGGGATCTACATAGGATAATTTGACTTTCCCGTTGCTTTTTTCATTCAACTCACGCCCGACATTGATATATCCTTCCATGGTGGCCATGCGTCCAGGATCAATTCCATACTGGTCGAAAATATCAGCATTGTAAAAAAGCATTTTAGGTTGCAAGGTATACGGAATGCCGTAAATCCGCCCTTTGTAGGTAGCTTGGTCGAATGCTCCTTCAATGAAAAAATCCTTATATGGAGCAAGCTTGTCTGTTAAGTCCAACAACACTCCAGCATCTGCCATGACCTGCATACTTACAGGGAATGTAGAAATTGCAGTAGGCAATCCGTTCAAAGTACCTGCCGCAAGATCCATGAGAACCTGCTGTCGAACATCTGCCTCCCCTTTATAATTGACCATCTCGACAGTCACGTCCTTTACAGGAGTATCGGCACGATCTATGTAATCCTGAAAATATATCCTCATATATTCCGGCATGCCATAGGTCCATATTGCCAACTTGCCTGCGGGGTATGTTCCTGGTTCCTTTGATACCTTTTCCTTTGAACCGGAAGCGAACATGCATAGGGTTCCTGCAAGCAGGAACATGCATACCGATAGTGCAATTCTCCTTCTGTTCATTTCTTCCTCCTTTCATATCCATGAGCAACATCCACTGCCCATTTCAATTCTTCCCAGCTGATATCAGCGGGAACGGTACAATCCGCGCCGAGCATGGTGATGCCCGGATTTTCATAAAGCGTATGGGAAACAATTTGTTCTATTTCTTTCCTCGTGCTGTTCCCGAAAAGACCTTTATTCGGCATACCACCCATGATAGGACACTTAAAACTATTCACCGCTTCCGCCGGAGACATGGAGTTCCCGCGGATGGAGTAATTTACAACGTCTCCAGGATACTCCAAATATTCATCCAGTCTGATATCAGTTCCACAGATATGCAGAAATACTATCTTCCCCGTATCTTTGAGTCCTTGCAGAAAAGCCAGTTCAACCGGACGGAAATATTCCCTGAAGAAATCCAGTGGAAACCGCCATTGTTCACCACCTTGCAACGAAACATAGAACCCATCGATTCCTGTCCGTACCATCATTTGGGCAAATTCCAAAAGTACAGTGACAATTCGTGTCAATCCTTTGATGACTGACTTCGGGTCATCATTGAAGTGAGCTGTCACATCCTTATCCCAGACGGGTATGGGGCTAATCGAACATCCCGCAGAAACGAATGGAGAAAAAATAGTCTGGAAAACGTATGTTTCTTTGCCAACGGCATCGACCAACCGTCCTGCCAGTTCAGCTTGCTGTGTGAAGACTGGATGAGACATCGGGAATACCGGGATATCATTCCAATCAGAACAGCTCCGCACATCAGGGAGCTTGGGGTAGATATCATCAAACATGATCTTCATCATGTCCATGCCCGTCTGTTTCCAGTATGCCATCTGGACATCAAATGCAATATCACCATGCCTGGCATCAACAGGAAAATGCTGAAAAAACGCGGCCGGCATACCTTCAGTATATGGCTCTCCTTTCAGGAACTGGTCAAAACGCATCCGCGGATTCATGCAATCCCCCTTTGCTGAAAATATTTTTGCATGACACGTGTTTGGCGTCAATCGTTTTTTACAATTTTTTGTAATATTTTTATATTTATTTTCATATATACAATTTTATTTTAATTATTTTATAATTATTGACTTTATGAGATGCCACAATTATGCTGTAAAAATATAGGGAGTCGGATGAAAAATGGAGAAAAAATCGACAATTCCGGGAAGCAGCTTCGATGGAGTACTTAAGTATACCCTTTCGCAAACCGACTGGGCGTTGATTGATAGTACAAAGGCGTTCATGCACAGCTTGGACGAACTCCTTGGTTCTGATTGCGAAGTCGTCGTTCATGTGTGGAATCCCCAGCGCAGGGAAATTGTCATCCACTCAATCATCAACGGACATGTAACGGAACGAAAAAAAAACGGACCTTTGATTACACAGGACATGGAAGTATTCTCAAACGAGACTATCTCGAACGAGGATGTCATTGACAGTTATTACACCCGGACAAAGAATGGGAAAATAATCAAGTCAATTTCTACTCTCTTGCGCAATGCAGAGAAGGAACCTATCGCCATTTTTTGCATCAACGTGAACCTGTCAGCGCCAATGATTTCGTGGATCAACCGCTTCTCACCATCATCCGGAACGCGCATCGCAAACAATGGAGGAACATTCCCTCCCTTCCCTATTCTCTCCATTTCCCCGACCGACAACAAGCCGACGCCAACCAAGGCTGCAAACTCAGGCGACTCAAAAGAAACTATTCCTCTGCTGATTGATGAAACGCTGGCACAGATGACAGCAAATACAAACATCAGTTCTTCAAACATCAAGAAAGACATGATTGAAAAACTCTATCTTTCAGGAATATTCGAGCTTAAGGGAGCAATAGAGATTGTTGCTGGCAAGTTAGGATTATCTCGTTTTACTATATATCATTATCTAAGAGAAGTAAAACAACGGACATCATAGCAGATGCCGAACCAAAGGGGCATATTTCTTTTCCCAACGTTCATTTCCCGCCATGCCTTCCGCAGTATTCGCACTGGCAAAAATCGGAGGTTCCATTCCCCGTTTATCAAATTCTTCCACAACTGCGCAGACTAATGCATTCATGATGAAACAGTTACACATTGTCGAAACAGATCCTACCTTTTGTCCAACGTTCCCGATTGTGAGGAGCGCATCCCCCTCTGGCACATGGCTGTCAATGAAAATATCTGTCTCCTGATAGAGATTCTTTCCAAGCACGTGCCGTATAGGAGCATCCGCAGGAACTGAAAGCGCATATGCCATGGATGTCACGCCTATGGTGAACACACCTCTTTTGCGGCATTCATATGCCACTTCGAGAGACATCGTATTGACTCCGTATGCATTTATCAACACCATTGCCTCATCCGTCCCGCGTAATCCAACACCGTATGCATCCAGCACACCTATCCCGTATCCGGGAAGACGTTCGAAACAAATGGTTTTCTTCGCTCCGTTCACAAGGCTTGTCCCAGGATCGATGATGGGATTCCAGGCTGCCAATCCTCCCGCTCGCCACAGCACTTCCTCCGCTGCAAGCATCGAATGAGCACCAACGCCCAAAACGTGTACAATACCGTCAGCAGAGACGATATTGAATATTTTTGCCGCCGCCGTGGCAATCCGCGCTTTCTCCTCACGAGCAATCAAATCCAACAAAGCGCATATATCATTCTTCAGCAATTCTGTAGTCATCGACGTGCTCCATTTATTGTAAAATAGAGCATTTTATTGTAAATTACAATAAAAATTTGTTAAAATTAATTTCCCATTTTTTCAGTTAAAATACATCTGTCGGATTGCATGGACAAGAAGGAGGTGAGACGAATCCACTAGATGCCAGCCTCCTTCCCCATTCCATTCAGGGCAGAGGCGAGATGGAAACTACTGGCTCGCCGCCATGAAGCACTCTCATGTCAACGCTGAACCGTTCTGTATTCGGGAGAGAAGCTCCACCATCCATCATGGGCACTGCAAACTCCAGGAGCATCCGGATTGAAGGCTTGAGCTGTTCAACGTCTATCTTCAACCAGACATCGTCACCGTAATCCTCCATCTTCAATGCTCCTGAAAAACTTAACGGCGCAGTCGAGAACTTGTTTATATCAAAACTGAATGATTCCGAATCAATTAGAGGAAATCCAGATACCGTGGCATCCCAGGCGACATCAAGTTCTTGTATGGAGGTAAACATGGCCTTAATGTCCTCAACCAAGATACCTGTTATCGCTTGGAGGACAGGCGGAAAAGTCTGTTGCAATTCCCCGAAGATATCATCGAACTGAGGGCTTTGCATCTGCAAGGATGACAGAGTTACGGTATAGCGTCCAACTCCGCCTTCTCCTATATCCATTGTATCCAGGGGCAAGAAGCTCACTGTTCCCTGCCGAGTCTGGAAACCGAATGAGCATCCGCCGAGAGAAAGCGTGAAATCCACATCGTCCGAAATCACACGAGTCATAAGATTTTCAATGATGAGAGAATAGTCTTTGAAAAAAAGTTTTCCACTGGAATCCGCGTTGGCAAGATAATGTCCTATGGATGTATATTCTTCAGGTATATCAATCTCGACAGACAGGTTCCCCATGGAGACTTCGCCATGATCCATCCCTTGATAATTACTATCACTTACTATATATCCCTTGGAGAAGGATGTGGTAATCTTGTGTTCGGATAGGTTGAAATCACCTTGCACGTCTTCAAGCTTCACCTCCATGGGAGTATCCCCGTTCATGCGGTACGCAACGGAACCTGCCGACACGGATGATGATAGCAAATCCATCAGGATACTGGTTTCGTCTCCAGACGTCAGCGTCACAAAGGATGTATCGAAGACATATGCCATGCGCAGATTCTGAATGACCATTTCTTCATGATCTATGTCAGTGTTCCACAAATCAGAAACGATAATCTCCACAGGAAGGTCATGGGTGCTGCTGCGGTTCATGAGGAAAGGAATAATCTTCATCACAGACACATGTATCTCCAGACCACGGACATGTACCTCTCCATTGAACAGCTCGCGGCTCACTGAATTGCCATCAAGGATTAATCGACCAGAGAGCAGTTTTGCATCCGAGGACAGGGAGTACGTATCCATGACATACCGTTCTATGGCTCGTTCCGCAATCAGGATTCCTGCCACGGCAAGAATCACAATCAAAAAAAAGACTGCAAGCAACCATTTCCACCAGTGGCGCTTTTTTTTCACTTCCATGTCTTGCCCCTCCCCCTGCCGTATTGTTATATATGCTGATACGTCATTAATTTTATCATGCGGAGCAATGGCTGTCATCCATAACTAACGTGTCAGAAAATCGATGGCTTCCGCCTGTGTCCGGGCAAAGAAGATGCTTCCACTTCTGTTTGATTCACGGATGAATGCATGCAGGCTTGCGCTACCATATACGGAAAAGTCGCCGACAATAGCGATTAAGAAGCGATAATTGGTGAATTTTTGCAGGATTTCTCCTGCGACTCCGGTGCGGAGGTCAAAGAAGCTGTCAGAGAAAGCGTCCTTGGATAGTATCATCCTGTTGCATTGCATTTCATAGTTGACCGTAGCCATCATGTCGAGCGCGGCTTGGGCATCGGAAATTTCTATTCCTGTGGCATTCCCGATTACAATGTCAATGCCAGCTTCCTGTATCTTCTCATACTGCATGCTTTTTCCTTTCCGTCCAGCACAACGCACGGACACGATTATTTGACATGGTTATATGGAATATATCATGCATACCATCGGCTTGATGGTAAATAAAAATGAAAGAATTAAGATTTTTTCCCGGAATGCGCAGGAATGGTCAAGACTGTTCTTCTGCCGGAGCGTACTTGCACCTGACCGGAGAATAGATAGCACCGTCCTTTTTCAATGCGTCAAAGGCTTTGGCAATCTCATCCTTGTCCAAACCGGATGATTTGGCGATGTCTGACGGCCCAACAGGTTTTCCGGCCGCTTTAATCAAATCCAATACATGTTCTTTCGTCATAGTGTTCCCCCGTTTGAGGCATGTAGCATGCCCACTATAAGTTTCACATCTACTCGCGTTGTATGTATCTCTTCCACTTAGAAAATGTCAAGACCAATGGCTTTCTGGATAGTCTTCAATGTACCGGCGGCTATCGGACGCGCCTTCTCCGCTCCCTTGGCAAGAATCCTGTCCAGGTCACCAGAACCGACAATTTCCCGATACCGTGCTTGGATGGGAGCAAATTCTTCTATGATCCTGTCCGCGACGGCGGACTTGAAAGCACCATATTGCAGGCTGGAAAATTTTGCTTCGGCTTCCTGCGGCGTGATACCTTCAAGAGCTGCATAGATAGTCAGCAGATTTGATATGCCCGGCTGGTTCACTGGGTCATAAGAGACCTTGTTTACCATGTCGGTCACTGCGGACATGACCTTCTTACGGATGGCTGCTGGCTCATCTTTCAGGAAAATCGTCCCTTTCGTGTTATGTTCCGACTTGCTCATCTTCTTTGCGGGATTGTCCAGCGCCATGATGCGCGCACCGACCTTGGTGATGACAGGTTCAGGAACGGAGAATATCTGCCCGAACCGTTTGTTCACCCTCTCGGCAATGTCACGGGTGAGTTCGACATGCTGTTTCTGGTCGTCTCCGACAGGTACGTAGTCCGCGTTGTACAGCAGGATGTCCGCCGCCATCAACGTTGGGTATGTATAGAAACCAGCGGTCAGTACATCATTTCTGTTCTTTCCCTGCGCCTTGTCCTTGTACTGGGTCATGCGGTTCAGCTCCCCAAGATACGTCTGGCAACTGAGGATGAAACCAAGCTGGGCATGTTCCTTGACATCTGTCTGAAGAAAGATGGTGGAACGTTCAGGGTCAAGGCCGCAGGCAAGGTAGAAAGCCAGGCAGTCACGCAGATTGTCCGTAAGTTCGGCAGGGGTTATCGGGAGCGTGATGCAGTGCAGGTTCGCGATGAAAACGAACATGTGATAGTCTTCCTGATAGGTGACGAACTGCTTGATGGCTCCGATATAACTGCCCAGATGCAACTGTCCGCTCGGTTTGATGCCGCTTAACATTGTCTTCATGATTGAATTTGTCCTCCGACGCCATTTCCGGCCATTGTCCGTTTCCTGTACGGGTTCATTCTTAGAATCCGCACGATGGGACGCCGCCGCGCCTTGCACTGTCACATTAAAACACACTGCCCTATTGATTGCAATGAGGCAAGGATTTGACAGTCAGGAAGATCAATGATTCAGGGCATTGTAATTCCTGTAGTGGCTCATCCTCCTATCCATCGCTCCCGCACTACTTCACATCCAGAATTTCAGCGTCTAGAATTTCAGCGTCCAGAATTTCAGCCGAGGCATGTTGACCCTCGGACATAAAATAAAATATTCTGGGTATACGGAAAAACATCAGGGTTCCGGATTGCCCCTTCAATCATCGGAACTACGGCTTTGCCATGCTTGTGTTGTCCGCTTCTCTCTTGTTAATTAATGAACGACCTGTTGCCTGACAGGTAATCTGTTGTAAGAGAAAAGAGATTTATTGTTCAGTTCCTGCTTCCCACTCATACGAAGCACGTTGCATGGAGCTATTCTTTGTTGTGTTCCCTTGGGGGGACTCCTGCCGGAAAGGAGAAAAGACATGAAGTTCATCACCGGGAAAAACCAAGCCAACCGCATTCGGAAAAACAAACATGACAGCGAGACAAAGCTCAGAGCCTTTGCGTTCATGGAACAGGACGAACTTTTTGCCGCCGTCTCATCATCACCGACCGGACTCACTGGCGGCGAAGCGGAAGACAGACAGGACGAATTCGGGAAGAACATCATCACAGCCGGACTCAAGAACACTCCTCTCCACCGGATGCGGGAAGCCGTGGTCAATCCTTTCAACATCATTCTGCTGTTCATTGCCTCCGTGACATATTTCACTGATGTCGTAGCAGCCTCACGACCGGATTACGTGACAATCATCATCATCCTTGCCTTGATTGTCCTCTCCAGCTTGGTCGCATTCCTCCAAAGCCAGCGTTCCAACGCCGCCGCCGAGAAACTGTCCCACATGATTTCCAATAAAATCCACGCATGGCGTGACGGAAAGCTTGTTGAGATTCTCCAGGAAGATGTCGTGCCCGGAGACATAATCCATCTTTCGGCAGGTGACATGCTTCCCGCCGATGTGCGGTTCCTGACGGTGAAGGACACCTTTGTCGCCCAGTCCGCCCTGACCGGAGAATCGAATCCTGTCGAGAAGTTCTCCGATATGAAAAATGAGCGGACGGACGCCTTGACCGATGTAAAGAACATCGGTTTCATGGGTTCCAACATAGTCAGCGGAAGCGCCACCGCCCTGGTTCTGGCAACGGGCAACGATACGTATTTCGGCGCAATGGCGGAAACGCTTTCCGGCGACAGAGCCAAGACCAGCTTTGAACGAGGTGTCGGAGCGGTCAGCGGACTTCTTGTCCGCATGATGCTGGTCATGTTGCCCATCGTTTTTCTAATCAACGGCTTTGCCAAAGGAGAATGGCCTCAGGCTCTGCTTTTCTCCATCAGCATTGCCGTGGGACTCACCCCGCATATGCTTCCGGTCATCATGACTTCGACCCTGGCCAAGGGTGCTGTCTCCATGTCCAGGCACAAGGTAATCGTCCGCACACTCGGCTCAATCCAAAGCTTTGGCGAGATGGATGTACTCTGTACCGACAAGACGGGGACATTGACAGAAGACAGGATAGTACTGGAGAAATACATGAACCTCCGTGGAGAGGATGACGCACGTATCCTGCGCCATGCCTACCTCAACAGTTTCTTCCAGACAGGTTTGAAAAACCTCATTGACCTGGCCATCATTAACAGGGCTGTCCAGAACGGAGATGAGAGCATAACGGAGAATTACAGCCGGGAAGATGAAATTCCTTTTGATTTCAGTCGTCGGAGAATGAGCGTGGTTCTGGCTGACAAAACCGGCAAGAGGCAGTTGATCACCAAGGGTGCCGTGGAAGAAATGATAGGCATTTCATCCTTCGTGGAAATCAGCGGGCAGGTGCTTCCCATGGATGAGACGACCCGGCGTTCGGCCATGGCGGTGTATGAGAAATACAATGCAGCAGGTCTGCGGATGATTGCCATAGCACAGAAGAACGAGGTTCCTGAAAGCGGCGCCTTCAACGTTGCCGATGAGAAGGACATGGTACTCATTGGCTTCGTAGGATTCCTCGATCCTCCCAAGGAAAGCGCGAAAGCCGCAATCCTCACCTTGAAGAACCACGGAGTGAGAACCGTTGTACTCACCGGGGACAGTGAAGGAGTCGCCGCGAAAGTCTGCGGAAAAGTTGGAGTAGACACATCCATCCTTCTCACAGGCAGGGATGTGGAAAAGATGGACGACGCTGAACTGATTAAAGCCGTAAGGACGTGCGACCTGTTCGCAAAGCTGTCCCCCGCACAAAAGGAACGTGTCGTCAGTGCATTCCAGGCCGCCGGTCACACGGTGGGCTACATGGGCGATGGCATCAACGATGCTCCAGCCCTGCGCCAGGCAGACGTAGGCATTTCAGTGGACAGTGCCGTGGACATAGCCAAAGAAACGGCGGACATCATCTTGCTGGAAAAAGACTTGATGGTACTTGAGAAAGGTGTCATTGAGGGCCGACGAACCTTCGGGAACATCGTGAAATACATCAAGATGGCGGCAAGCGGAAATTTCGGTAACATGATTTCCGTCATGACGGCCAGCATCTTCCTGCCTTTCCTGCCAATGCTTCCCGTGCAGCTTCTGACACAGAACCTTCTCTGTGATTTCGCTCAAATGGGCATGCCCTTTGACAGCGTTGATGATGAGTATGTCAGGAAACCCCGCAAATGGGAAACAAAATCAATCAAGTCATTCATGGCATATATGGGGCCGCTGAGTTCTATATTCGACATCCTGTGCTTTGCCATCATGTGGTGGATTATCGGCGCAAACAAGCTTGCGCTTGCTCCTCTGTTCCAGTCCGGCTGGTTCGTGTTCGGAACGGTGTCGCAAGTCCTGGTCATCCATATGATTCGCACGGCGAAAGTACCGTTCTTTCAGAGTAGGCCGTCACGTCCACTACTCATCTCTACTGTTTTGGTTGCTATCGTGGCGTTCGTGGTCGGGTTCAGTGGTTTTGCCATCGGTATCGACATGATGCCCCTTCCGGCATCCTTCCTCCCATGGCTCGCCCTCATCCTGGCTGGTTATTTCCTCTGTGCCCAGATGACCAAGAGATTCTACGCCAAACGGTACGGAGACTGGTTGTAAAAGAGGTAGCACCGATAAAATAGAATCGGTCGGCTTTATTGAAGCCGACCGGCACTTTCCACCTTGGAAAAGGTTTCAGGATAGGTTTCAGAATAACCGTGCTTTCAGTTGTCCTATCTGAACTTCGGTCAACCCTACTGTATTCAGCAGATAGCTTTCAGCAACATGACGGATATTCGCGTCCGTGACAGGGTTTCCTGCATTCATCTCAACGAACAGATCGGTGATGATGCCCGCTATCCTGTCATATCTTTCCTCCCCCTTCTGTACAAAGAAATAGTTCCCATAGGTAATCATGTAATCTTCCACTATTTCATTGACGGTCGCATCCATCAAAGCCTCAAGCAAGGCGACAACCATTCCCGCCCTGTCTTTTCCTTCATTGCAATGAATGAGATATGGCCCTTCATGAGCTGCCATGAACAGGAGTCCTGTTTTCAGCTTGGCGGTGAAATCCGCTGAAAAGAAATCAACGTCCATGCTCAGGGGGATGACAGAACCCTGTCCGACCAGTTTTTCATAATAGGGAGCCGCAGGCAGATTAGGAGCCATGCTCGCTTCACTGTCCGCCAGGTTAATCACAGTCTTGACTCCTGCCAGCTCGGCAAGTTTGGCCGCATAAGGCGCCCGTGCGTCATTCAGCACAGGGTTCGCGCTCCGATACAGGCGTCCGGGAGGAATCTTTCCTGCTTTGACATAACGGAAGTTCGCGAATATCTCATCGCTTGCATAAGCAGCGCGTTCTTCGGATTTTTCCAGATGACGGACTTCATATTCCCTGAGATAGCCTTTCTTTTCAGCAAGGTTGATGGAGACGGGAGAGCCAATGACAGCCCCTGTTCTCTCCGCAAAATTTCCATAACTTATAGCAAGCGCAACGTTTCCATTGCTTATCCTTACCAACTGCTGACCTCGGTCAACATCACTGTATGTGGAGACATACGGAGCCGTGAAACTTCTGTCTCCCACGCTGACAGCCAGGATATCCCCCAGAGCGTATCCGGCTTCAGTCATTGCGGATTCAGCAATATCAGCTGTGATGTTTCCGTATTTGTCGATGTCCTGTACAGCCCCCTGTACAGCGACCAGAACAGCTTCCTGCTGTACGACGTCCTGCGCAGACGTTTGTACGGAAACAGGAACTTCCAGGACTGGTTCCTGCCTCTGCACACTTGTTGTCCGACAGGACAACATCAGGACTAGCATGAGCCCCAGGAACATGCGCGGCACACATTTCAACACAAACTTTTTCATTTCCTTTTCTCCTCGGATAACCAGTCATCCGTGACAGATAGCATCCTTCCGGGCATTCATCACATACTACGTGGTTTCCTTGCACAGAACACTATACCGCAACCACACCCATGAGACAATTTCTTTTCTTTTTAGCCAACGTTTTGGCCAACGTGGTACTGGATGACTTATCGCCGGACAATCTGGCGCTCAATGACACTCAGGAGGCAAGATGACCAGCGGGTTCCCGTCATTGCGGCTCTCGCCAAGGAAGGAATCACTTTGGAGTTGGTAAAGTTTTCCGGCCACACCCAGTCCAACCAGGCGTTGGCGGACACGGAACTCGACCTCAATGCCTTCCAGCGCATAGCCTTCCTCGCTCATAGCGGCTCTTTATGTTGACTTTGTCCTGGAGTATACGCCTTAATGAGAGACAAGAGAGGCATGCAATGAGTGAGGATTACAACTGTTCCCAGGAAACCATCATTGTCCACGGTGTCACTCCCTACGATTCCCGTACCGGAGCGATAAGCACTCCCATTTACCTGAGTTCAACCTTCCGCCATCCTGAACTTTTTCAATCGACAGGCTTTGACTATTCCCGCTCCCTGAACCCCACGAGACTAGAGCTGGAAAACACCATTGCCCGTCTTGAGAAAGGACGTTACGGACTTGCGTTCGCTTCCGGCATGAGCGCAATATCCGCGCTCATCAAGCTGTTCGCGCCGGGCGACCATATCATTGTCTCGATAGATCTGTACGGTGGTACATATCGCCTTTTCCATGATATCTACGAACCATACGGACTGCACTTCTCCTGGGTGGACACCGACGACCTTGAAGCAACAAAGAATGCCCTGCGACCCGGAACGAAAGCTGTCTTCATTGAGACTCCCTCAAACCCCATGATGAAAGTCACTGACATCCGCGCGACGGCGGATATCATCCATTCCCACGGACAGAAGCACGGGCAGGAAGGATACCTCATTGTGGACAATACTTTTCTTTCCCCTTATTATCAAAATCCCCTGGAACTGGGGGCGGACTTTGTTGTCCATAGCGGGACAAAGTACATTTCCGGACACAATGACACGCTTTCAGGTTTCATTGTTCATGATGACGAGACAATCGCGGAAAAACTCCGTTTTCTCCAGATGAGCGAGGGTGGCACGCTCAGCCCCTTTGAGTCATGGCTGATTCTCCGGGGACTCAAAACTTTGGCCGTCCGCATGGACAGACAGAGCGAGAACGCCTTGGTCGTAGCCATGTGGTTGCAAACTCATCCCAAAGTCGAATCAGTCTACTATGTCGGCCTGCCCGACCATCCCCATCATGAGCTTTCCCTCCGCCAAAGCAAAGGCTTCGGGGGAATGGTTTCCTTCTCCCTCAAAGACTCCGCCGATGTGGCATCTCTTTTGAAGAACATACGGCTGATCCTGTTCGCCGAAAGTCTGGGAGGCGTGGAAACCCTCCTCACCTATCCCATGGTTCAGACTCACCAAGCCATTCCCCCCGACATGAGGGAGCGGACAGGGGTCACCGACCGCCTGATGCGGTTGTCCGTCGGACTGGAACGAGCGCAGGACATAATAGCCGACCTTAAACAGGCTCTGGACTGAGAGCCACAAAGATGCAGAAAATTTCTACCGGCTCCGAGATTCATGGCGGACATTCATGGCATGCACCGGATGCACTGAACGTCCGGCCGAGTTCATGTGCCATAGTCATTCAGTTTTCTCCTGTTCCTGCTGTATCCGGGAAATATATACAGAAGGACTCATTCCGACATGGCGTTTGAAGACTTTTGAGAAATAATAGGAGTTCTCAAAACCAAGTGCCGCGAATATTTCATTGATACGGTTTTCTCCGCCTTTCATCATGCGGATGGCCTCATCAGTCTTTGCAGTGTTCACATATTCAATGAAACTCATTTCACACTGCCGGGAGAAAACGGAGGACAAGTAACCAGCGGAAACCCCAATGGTGGAGGCTACCTCGTCCAGCATGATGCGCGAATGTATATGGCTGTGGACATATTGCTTTGCCCGTTCTATGACAGAATCCTGGACAGTGCCGTAATGCGAGAGATAACAGACAGCATCTTCTTCAAATACCTGGAGCCACCTGAGAAAAGCGGAACGAGTGCCGAGGTACGGCAATACATCTTGGTGGAAAGGATAGACAAGCGCGGAGGAATACTCAGTCTTCAGGCTCACCATGGCATGAGAGGCTATTTCCTCACAAAGCCACGCGACCTGATGCCTTTGGTATGTCTCGGTGGCAATCCGCTCCCTTGCCTTGGATAGATACAGCCTCACGTCGCTGGAGTTCTTGGCATCCAGGGCTGCTGCAATCCGTTCCGTCAAGGAGTAAAGAGGCTGCCGACTGTATACCACGTCCTCCTTGCAGTCCTTTTGTGAAAGATCAGTCTCCCTGATGAAGAAAAGCTTATCAAGCCTGCGCAATTCATCCCGCGCATCCTCAAGCCCATCAGGGCTGTCCTGGACGCCTGTCGCCAGGACATGGGTTGTTATTCCGGTGATTTTGGTGCTTGCATTTTTCAGCTTCACTGTACAGGCTGCCACTCTCGAAGAAAAAGACGAAAGAGGAACATCCCATACCAGGAACTGGAAGGAATGATAAAAAGGTCTCACGCCACATATCGGCATGAAATGAGAAAATGAATTCCCGATGACCTTGCGGGTGATTTCTCCCTGGTAATCATACATACGCTGATAATCCGCGGCGGAAAAACCAGTTTCCGGAGAAATATCCGGATACTGCAACTGGACACATATGAAAGCATGATTGCGGAGCATACCTTTTTCCGCAAGCAAGGTACGGTATCTGGACTCAAGAGGCTCCGGCAAGGTCAACCTGACAAGGATGTCCTGTACATGACCCTGTTCGTCCAGGGAATGCAGGTCAGCGGCGTCCATGCGGAGAAGCTTCCTCCGCGCCTCACATTCAGGTTTGGCACGTTCGATGCACATGGCAAGAGCCGCCGCATCCATTTCCGTCTTCAACAGATAATCGAAAGCATTGTGATGCAGTGATTTCTGCACATAACGGAACTCCTCAAGACACGTGAGCATGATGAAGACCACCTGCGGAAGTTCGACAGTGACTGTCCTGAGCAACTCTATCCCATCCATGATGGGCATGCTGATATCACACAGGACAATGTCCGGCACTTCCTTGCGTATCATATCAAGGGCGGCCTTGCCGTTGCGCGCGGTGCCTATGACTTGACAGTCATGGGATTGCCAGTCCATAAGGAACCTTATGCCGGAAAGGATAATCGCCTCATCATCAACCAGCACGACTTTATACATCCCCATCCTCCCATGGCACGGTAATTGTAACGCGGGTTCCCTGTCCGGGACGGCTTGTGACCGCCAGGCCATATTCTTCCCCGTATGTGAGACGGAGCCGCTCATGGACATTGGACATGCCTATTCCTGAGAACTGGCTGACAGAATTTCTTTTCAATTTCTTCTGCAAGGAATCCACCAAAGTCTCCTCCATGCCTACCCCATCGTCCTCAACAATGATTTCCAGTACATCCCCCTCATGGCGGCACGTCACCGTGATTGTCCCAAATTCTCCGGACGGTTCAATACCATGGTAGATGGCGTTCTCGACAATCGGCTGGAGGGAAAACTTGAGTATCATGGCATGAGCGACATTCCCAGGCATATCAACGATGAAATCAAAAGTCCCGACATAACGTATCTGCTGTATGGCTACGTAATCCCTGACCAGTTCCAGCTCGTTTGCAAGGAAAATACGTTCATCAGTTCCCTTGGAGAGTTGCTTGAGCAGGTTCGAGAGGCTGCGTGTCATTTCCTCTATGCCCTTGTTCTTCTGAACCTTCGCCATCCAGCGTATCGACTCAAGCGTATTGTACAGAAAATGCGGATTGACCTGACTTTGGAGCAAGGCTATTTCCTGCCGCTGCTTCTGCTCATACATCTGCCCTGTAATCTCAAGCAGTTCCTGTATCCGAGTACTCATCTCATTGAGAGTCTTCCCTATTCCCGCAAATTCGTCCTTGCTCGTCTCGATGCTGGCATCATAGGAAAAACCGGAATCAGGCATTCGCCGGATGTGGGCGATGATTCTGTTCACCGGACGGGTGATGGAATGCGACAGGACAACGATCAAACCGAAAGTCACGGCAAGAACCAGAACCACAATGAAGACAAGGGAAATGACAAAACTGTTCGCCTGCCTTCCCATGGTATCCTGGGGAATCATCACATCATAATTCTACATTGTCGGTTCCGGGAAACGGTCTGAGAATCATCAATGACTCCCTTGTGGAGCAAAAGGAGCAGATATGAAGAAAATCACAATGATTGTGCTGGCCATCGTCTGTACGGCGGGAATCCTGATGGCCGGTGGAGCCAAGGAAAGTCAGACATCATCAAGCAGAACCACAATAAAGGTGTCCACCTGGGATTTGAGTTCCAATCCCTCAGTAAGCAACGCGGTAGCCGCTTTTGAAGCAAAGAATCCGGACATCAAGGTCGAGCTCATGGACATTCCCAGCACGGAATATACCCAGAAGCTCTCAATCATGCTGAACGGAGGTTCTGATCTTGATGCCTTCTTCATCAAGGATGCCGACACTACCAAGAGCCTGTTCGACAAAGGGCAGCTCGCTGACATGAGACCATACATCGCCGCGGATTCTTTTGACATTGAAGGTTTCAACGGTCTGACCAAGAACTTCACCATGCCGAATGGAGCGGTCGTCGGTCTTCCGGTGCGTTCCGACTGGTATGTGATGTACTACAACAAAGACATCTTCGACGCTGCCGGCATTGCGTATCCCGGCAACGATTGGACATGGACTGAATTTGAACAGCTTGCAAAGCGTCTGACCAGCGGCAGCGGTGCCACGAAAGTGTACGGTGCGCTTCTCCATACCTGGCAGGCATGTGTCCAGAACTGGGGAGTGCAGGATGGGAAACACACCATCATGGACAGCGACTATTCATTCTTCAAGCCTTATTACGAGATGGCGTTGAGAATGCAGAATGAAGACAAGACCCTCATGGACTATGCCACGCTCAAGACAAGCAACATCCACTATTCCAGCGCTTTCCTTACCGGACGCGTAGCCATGATGCCCATGGGTACATGGTTCATCACCACGGCCATTGATAAAGTGAAGATTGGCGAATCTTCCGTGCGCTGGGGTATCGTCACCCTTCCTCATGCCGAAGATGTCCCGCAGGGCTATACGGTCGGTTCCGCGACTCCCGTAAGCATGAACCAAGCCAGCTCCAAGAAGGATGCCGCGTGGAAATTCATCAGCTTCATGACCGGAGAGGAAGGAGCTTCCGAGTACGCCAAGGCCGGAGCTTTCCCTGGACGGAACAATGAAAAGACACTCTCATCCATAGCAAGCCTGAACGGTATGCCGGAAGGCGCTCTCCATGCCCTGCAAGTGACGAACATCAGCTTTGACCGTCCGGGAGTGGACAAGGTTGCCGAAATCAATGCTATGCTTGGAGAAGAACACTCCATGATCATGTTGGGAGAAGTATCCATCAATGAAGGTCTGTCCACGATGAGCGCCCGCAACAAAGAAATACTCAGATAACCTTCCATTTATTTCCTACCGATGACCCGGCATACCGGGTCATCGTCACTATAGGATACCTTTTATGAACACCACACAGCACCATGACCGTAAAAGAATGTCCCTTGAGAGGCACAATACATTGGTCGGAATCTCCTTCATCCTGCCTAATTTCATTGGATTCGCCTGTTTCACCCTGATTCCCGTCATTTTCTCCTTCATCCTGAGCTTCGCTTCCTGGGACGGTTTCAACGCAATGAAAATCATTGGCTTCGCGAACTTCTCCGGCATATTCAGCGACCGGGTATTCAAGGCCGCGCTTTCCCACACTTTCACATATTCTGTCTTCACCGTCTTCTTTTCCATGCTGATGGCCCTGTTGCTGGCCGTACTGCTCAACCGGAAGGTCATAGGAACCAATTTCTTCCGATCAGCGGTCTTTTTCCCTTATGTGGCTTCGATTGTCGCGGTAGGCGCTGTCTGGAATGCCATGTTCATGAAAGACGCAGGACCAATCAATGCGTTCCTCCGCCTGGCTGGCATAGCCAATCCTCCCGGCTGGTTCGCAAGCGTCGCGTGGGCCATGCCTGCCATCATCATTGTCTCCGTCTGGAAGAACATGGGATATTTCATGCTCATTTACCTTGCCGCGTTACAGAACATACCTCAGTCCCTCTATGAAGCGGCAAGCATTGATGGCGCCAACGCCTGGAACAAATTCTGGAAGATTACCATGCCCATGCTCACGCCCAGCCACTTCTTTGTATTCATGATGCTGACCATCAACAGCTTCAAGGTCTTTGATTTGATTTTCGTATTGACTGGCGGCGGCCCCGGCATTGCTACCAAAGTCCTGGCAAATTATATCTACGACCAGTCATTCACCGCGTGGAATTTCGGCAAGGCGAGCGCGGCGTCCATGATTCTTTTCCTGATTGTCGGAACCATCACGGTGATACAGTTCCGCGCAGAAAAGAAATTCAATGATTTCCTGTAGGAGCGACGCCATGATAGAAAGAAAAAAGCTCAGCACACGATATATCTTCTACGTAATCCTGCTTTTGATTACCGTCGTTACCCTTCTGCCTTTCGCCTGGATGTTCTCAGCATCCCTCAAGCCAGAAATGGAAGTCTTCAGCATACCCATCAAGTGGATTCCCGATAATCCCCTGTGGAAGAACTACTCCCTGATATGGCGCAAGATACCGCTGGGTCTGTTCACGTTCAACAGTGCCAAGCTTACCGTACTGATAACGATTATCCAGCTGCTCACGTCCAGCTTTGCCGCATATGGATTCTCAAAATGCAGATTCAAGGCCAGGGATATTCTCTTTGTCTGCTACATCATCACCATAGCCATCCCCTGGCAAGTATACATGCTTCCCCAGTACATCATCATGCAGAAATTCCGTCTCATAGATACCCATGTTGCGCTCATCCTCATGCAAAGCTTCACCGCTTTCGGGGTATTCCTCTTGAAGCAGTTCTACCAGTCAATTCCAGATGAGCTGATGGAAGCGGCGCGTATCGACGGGCTGTCCGAATATGGAATCTACGCACGCATCGTGCTTCCCCTGTCCAAGCCAGCAATGGCGACACTCACGATTTTCAGCTTTGTGACGGTATGGAATGATTTCATGGGTCCGATGATTTACCTGAATTCCACAAGCCTGAAGACAATACAGCTGGGCATCCGCATGTTCATTTCCCTGTATTCAGCTGAATACAATCTAATAATGGCGGCCTCGCTCGTCGCGTTAATCCCCGTATTCATCATGTATGTCGGATTCCAGAAGTTCTTTGTCCAAGGCGTCGCCACCAGCGGTCTGAAGGTATGAGCCGTGGAACATGTTCATCCCCTTCAACGACACCTGGGAAAGGCCGTGGACATCACCAGGGGCAACCTTCCCGGATACACTGACACGTTCAAGGCATCCACTTTGGTAGAAGGCATCTATCCGCCTATGGACAATATGGAACGGACGAACAAAGAGAACAGACGAATAAAGAGGGTACTATGAAAATATGGCTCAATGATCCCAAGAGTATCATGGGAATGATTCGTTCCCGGAAGCCGGAACTTGTCTCAAGCACCTGCGCGGACGCGGATCTTGCCGCCGATGGCATCTTCACTTTCACCGCCCGATGGGATATGGAACGATGCACCGATCCTGTCCAGTTTCCCGGAAAACCGGACTGGACGTACCGGCACGGAGATGATGACGAATGGCTTTATCAGATGAACCGCCATGGTTTCCTGCCAGTCCTTGCCAAGGCTTACGGGTACACGGGGGACTTACGTTACAAGACTTCGTTCATCCATCTGATATCCGATTGGATTTCTTCCTGTCCGCTTTGTCCTGAGAGCCGCAAAACCACATGGCGGAGCCTGGAAGCTGGGATACGGGTCAGGAACTGGCTTCTTTCCCTCCATCTCATCGGTGATTCCCTGCCTCCGGGTATTCTGGATGCCATGGAAAATTCGCTTCGACAGCACATGCAGTACCTTGTGGACGCGCACGATACTTTCCATGAGATATCCAACTGGGGAGTCCTTCAAGACGAAGGGTTGTTCCTTCTGGCCGTCTATTTTCAAAATGATGGATTGCGGAAGGTCGCCCTTGACCGCCTGGTACGCAACATGAGTCTGGCAGTCTTCGCTGATGGTTCACACTGGGAACAAAGTCCAATGTATACAGGAGAAGTCCTGGGAGCTTATCTGTCCGTTGTCAATGTCGCCTGCCAGCAAGAGATTCCCCTGCCTCCGGATTTTGCCCGGAGAACGGAGCTTATGGCGGTAGCATTTTCCTACTTCATGAAAAAAGATGGTATGCTCTATACTCATGGTGATACCGATGCAATCAATGCTTGTGACCTGATGGCATTTGCCGCTGCCGTTACCGGAAACCCCGGACTCAAAGCCATTGCCGGTGACGACGGCGCCGACTTATATCCTTTCTTCTGTTCTCCTGCCCAAGTCACGGCTTATGATGCCCTGGAACCCCAGCTTCAGAGAATGAGCGTTTCCCTTCCAGACAGCGGCCATTTCTTTTTACGGGGAAAACACCTCGATGTCCATTTTTCCTGCGGTTCCCTTGGCAGCGGACATGGACATGCCGACCTCCTGCATGTGGATGTCTCATATGAAGGAGAGGATGTATGGGTGGATTCCGGACGGTACACGTACAGGGATATTCCCATCAGATGGGAGCTGAAAGGCGCGTTGGCTCATAACACTCCTGTAATCGGGAACCAATCGTTTACAGAACCCACCGGAACCTGGTCATTCGGTCGCGTCGCCCTTCCAGTAAAGAAATCCATCCGGACGGAAAAGGACATGGATTGCGCATCAGGCGGGCATCTGGGCTATCTGGTTTCCCATGGCATATATGTGGAACGGAAAGTACTGCGTCTGGGCGAACATGTGGTTGTCGTGGTGGATATATTCCACTGCCCTTCTTCCACTGACACTACTGACACTACTGACACGGTGGTGACATCTTCATTCCATTTTCATCCTGACATCCGGCTTAATTCTGACATCCTCCTTGATCCTGACACCAGGCTTGAACAAGGGGCTGTATTCGGCATTTCAGGCAGAACCGTTTCAGGCAACATGGCGTTGATCCGTCACGGAAGCGTGACACTGGAAAACGCACCATATTCTCCGGCATACAATGAAATCACTGAAGGTTCTGTGATACGCAGCATGACGCATCTGAATCGTTCCATGGTTCAGGCCGCCGTCTTGTCGCTCTCATTGACTGATGACCTCCGACCTCTTGCTGTAAGCACCCGACCGGTGACCTTTGCACGGAAGCAGACGGAACTGGACGACAGGCTGTCCCTGGGAATGGCCATAAGCTATGGTTCGGATGAATATACAGTGATGGTAGTGGAAGAAGATTTAATCGGTGAAGTTGACCTATACCGTTGCAACGGACAGGAAGGCTATGGGAGAGTTCAGGTCTTCATTGGCACATCGCCCCATGGCACATGTCTGGAATGGTGAACCATCATGGGAATACCTTCCATTACCGACTAACGATGAAAGAAACCTCTATGTCCTTGCCTGCGCGGATACGGTAGGCGGGAGCGACATCTCTTCCTTCTGGACAACTGTCCCGGCCACCGGAAGCCAATATCATTCCGGCAAAAGAGACATAAAGAGATACTGGAGGGTACTAAAAGGTGCTAGAGGAAGTTTGCTATCGTTGACACTTCCCTATCGATGTTTTACTATCGACATCAGATGCCATTGAGATATATGGTAAAGGAGTAAAACATGGGATTGTTTGACCTGACAGGGAAAAAAGCGATAGTCACCGGAGCATCTTCCGGTCTCGGTGTTCAGTTTGCCTTGGCATTGGCACGGCAGGGAGCTGATGTAGCCGTCGTCGCCCGCCGTGTCGAGAAGTTGCAGGATGTACAGAAGCAGATCGAGTCACTGGGAGTAAAGAGCATTGCCTTGAAGTGCGATGTCTCCAAAAGCTCCGACATTGCCTCTGTCGTAGCGGAAGTGAAGAAGCAGTTCGGCAGAATTGACATCTTGGTGAACAACGCAGGCATAGCTCTTGCCGGTCCTGCCGAGGCCCAGGACGATGAGCTGTGGACGACCATGATGAACGTCAACATCAACGGTGTATATTACTTTGCCCGTGAAGCTGGCAAAGTGATGCTTGAGCAGAAGTATGGCAAGATCATCAACATCGGCTCAATCCACAGCACTGTTGCCATGAAGGGGCTGCCTCTTACCGCGTATTGTACCACAAAGGGTGGCGTAGAGATGCTGACGAAGGCTTTGGCAAACGAATGGGCTAAGAAGGGTATCACTGTCAACGCCATCGGACCTGCCTACTTCCCCAGCGAAATGACAGGCGGCTTGCTGGCCAATGAAGGCATGCGTCAGCTCATTGAGACTTCTTGTCCTATGGGGCGTCCCGGACGTGACGGGGAATTGGACGGTGCTTTGATTTACTTTGCCTCCGATGCTTCGTCCTACACCACCGGACAATTGCTCACCGTAGATGGTGGCTGGACGACCATCTAGATTTCATGCAGACATCATGAATTTCGACATTAGGATGACAGACCGGTCCACGTGGCCGGTCTTTTTCTCATTGTCTATATTTTTCCATTTTACACGCTTAAAAACGAATCAATAGACAATATTAACATCTAAAATCACCAAATAACCCGAAAGTATTATATGGTTTTCTCTGCTTTTCCTGCAAAATCATACCTTTGGGTAATAGCTTTCTGACGTCAGTACGTTTATACTATTTTCTAATTACTACCATATGCGTAAGCTGGCATGTCATCATCTTCTTCACGGAGAAAGGAAAAGATACCATGAGAGAGAGAGAGAGAGAGAGAGAGAGAGAGTAAACTAAGCGTCATGGTCTTCCTGACCATCCTGATGCTTCTTATCACCTTCATTTCATGCGACAACAAGCTGAATATTTCAAATACCAATGCAGTGCGTTTCAGTACGGAAATCGGACGCAAAGCCACGGCAAATTTCGAATGGCAAGCTGATGATGAAGTCGGCATCTACATGCTGGAACATGGTACTGGCACGGCAGCTACTGCCGCCCCGGAACGTGCAAACAAACTCTACACGGCTGACACGGCCTTCCAGACCTCCGGCTTCTCTCCTGTTGACGCCTCCAACACCTTGAAGTGGAATGACATTGCCGATAATGCCGACGACACGTTCGACTTCATTGCCTATTATCCTTACGTGTCACCCATCACTGATACCACGGCTCTACCCATAAATGTCTATCCGGGTTCCGGGGAACAGGACACCGGAAAGGCTGACTTCCTGTGGGGACGCACCGACAATGTACAGAACAATACCTCGACGGTGCATCTGAAACTTGACCACATGCTCTCCCGCCTGATTGTCAACATCTCCCCAAGCACTACCGTTGATGCTACGGCTATCAATGATGCCGCCGGTGGATTTACTGCTACGGTCAGAGGCTTGAACACGCAGACCACAATCAATCTGAATGACGGAACCTTGGATGCTGCCAGTGTCATTGAGTCTATTGTCATGAAGGACATTTCCGACACCCTTACTCAATCTGAAAGAAATGAGGGCAAGCGCAGGTTCGAGGCTGTGCTGATACCTGTGGACAACACTGATGCCCTGGCTAACGTGAGCCTGGAGTTTACCCTGAGCGGTGGTGCTGGCGCTGGTACATACACATGGGCAGCGAATTCCGTAGCGACCTCTGACCAGGGCAAGATTCACTTTGACAAAGGCAAGCAGCATGTCTACAACATGACGCTGAACACGGATGCTCATGAAGTCGCCGTTGCCGCTATTGAGATTGAGATACAAGACTGGGACACCGGGGACGGCGTGAACGGGGCTGCTACGTTCAAACCATACCGAGCCGTCTCCGCCGGAAGTTATCACACGATGATCCTGAAGAATAACGGCACGCTCTGGGCGACGGGAGACAACAGATTTGGTCAACTGGGTGACGGCACTACGGATGACAGAAGCATACCCGTGCAGGTCAAGGATGATACCGATGGTTCCGGGTTCATGACTGATGTCGCGGCTGTCGCCGCCGGAGAGAACCATACGATGATTTTGAAGAAGGACGGCACGCTCTGGGCGACTGGATACAACGGAGAGGGTCAACTGGGTGACGGCACTACGACCGACAGAAGCACGCCCGTACAGGTCAAGGCTAGTACCGATCCCAATGACTTCATGACTGATGTCGCGGCCGTCTCTGCCGGAAATGAGTACACGATGATCCTGAAGAAGGACGGCACGCTCTGGGCGACTGGATACAACGATTCTAGTCAACTGGGTGTCGGTGATAATACCAACAGAAGCACGCCCGTGCAGGTCATGACTGGTGTCGCGGCTGTCTCCGCCGGACTGGAGCATACGATGATTTTGAAGAAAGACGGCACGCTCTGGGCGACTGGATGGAACAGTGCTGGAGAACTGGGGATCGGTAATAATGAAAACAAAAGCACGCCCGTGCCGGTTTCGTTCATGGGTTCTGATGTCGCGGAAGTCTCCGCCGGAAGCAGTTACACGATGATTCTGAAGAAGGACGGCACGCTCTGGGCGACTGGATTCAACTATTATGGTGAACTGGGTCTAGGCACCAGCGGTTCGGGAACCAACAAAAGCACGCCCGAGCAGGTCAAGGCCAGTACCACTCCCGACGACTTCATGACTAATGTCGCGGCAGTCTCCGCCGGAAGCAGTTACACGATGATTCTGAAGAAGGACGGCACGCTCTGGGCGACTGGATCCAACCAGTATGGTCAACTGGGTGACGGCACTTCGGGTGCAGTGAACAACAAAAGCACGCCCGTGCAGGTCATGACTGGTGTCGCGGCTGTCTCCGCCGGATGGAGCCATACGATGATCCTGAAGAAGGACGGCACGCTCTGGGGGACTGGACACAACGTATTTGGTCAACTGGGTCTGGGTGACAGCGGTTCCGCAAGCAACAGAAGCACGCCCGAACAGGTAGTTTTCTGACCGGAACATGAGGAGATACCGGCGCACACGTCGAACGATTAACAAGCCGTTCCGTTGCGCCGACCACATCTCCCTGCCACTCCTCATGGCTACGTGTCATTTGCATGGGGAGCAGAGTGGGAAAATTTTCAAAAAACGGGGAACCAATGGCACGAAAAAGGTTACGGGATTCCCCTTTTTTTCACGCTCGCTGTTTTCCTGGGAAATACACGCCAGAAACCGTATCAATAAACGATATTGATATCTTCAAGCGTAAAATAGTTAATAAGTATTATATGTTTTCCTCGAAAAATCGTATTTTCGGGTAATACCTCAACGACCATAACCAGACCTACACTGTTCCAGCCATTAACCATACATGGTCGATGGCTTATGCCGTCTTCTCAAAGAAAATGAGGAAAACAACCATGAGAGAGAATACATTAATTATTACAATTCTTATGAGCATCATGATTCTCTTTGTCGCTCTTGTTTCATGCGAGGGCAAAGTGCGTGTTTCGCACGCCACCGACGTGCGCTTCTCCACGGAGATAGGACGCAAAGCCTCCGCTGACTCCGGCTGGGAACCCAATGACGAAGTCGGCATCTACATGGTGAATCATGGCGCCCTGGCAGCTTATGCCGCCACGGAGCGTGCCAACCAACCCTACAAGGCTGACATAGCCTCCCGAACCTCCGGCTTCACTCCTGTTGATGTCTCCCACCCCTTACAGTGGGATGACATCTCCAACCCTGCCACTACACACTTTGACTTCATCGCCTACTATCCCTATGCATCATCCATCGCTGATACCACCGCCCTGCCCATTAATATCTATTCGGCTGGTACCGGGGAACAGGATACCGGAAAGGCGGACTTCCTGTGGGGGCATAGCAAGAACGTGAGCACATACGCTGGCGGTGTCCAGAACAATACCTCAACGGTACGGCTGAAACTTGACCACGCTCTTTCCCGTCTGCTGGTCACCATCAAGCCAAGCACGACTGTTGACGCCACGGCTATCAATGCTGCCACCGGTGGATTCACCGTCACGGTCACAGGCACAAGCACACAAGCCACGATCAATCTTGATACTGGAGCCGTATCTGTTCCTGGCAATGGTGCGCCTATCCGCATGAAGGACATTTCCGCCGACACGCTTACCGCCATGGAAAGAGCCGCAGGAAAGCGCCAGTTTGAAGGTGTGTTGATACCTACGGCTCACTCCACTGCTTTATTGAATGCCCTGGAACTGGAGTTTGTCCTGACTGATGGTAGTGGCACTGATACTGCATACACATGGAAAGCGACGTCCGTAGCGGACAAAGATAAACACCTGATTCACTTTGACGCGGGCAAACAGCATGTCTACACCATGACCCTGAATACGTCTGACGATGTGGTCGCCGTCGCCGCAATCGAAATTGGAATCGAGGACTGGGACACCGGGGACAGTATAAACACAGACGCGCTCAAGGTGTACTGCCTCTCCTTTGATGGCAATAACGCGACAAGCGGCACGGCTCCGGGAAAGATGTACGCTCATGCCGGAAGTCCAATCACGGTGCCAGGTTCTGGGACACTGGATAAAACCGGGCATTATTACTTCGGGGGATGGAATACGACGTCTGACGGCACGGGAGTCCGGTATTCCGCAGGTGACTCCTTCACCATGCCTGCTCATGACGTGACACTGTATACGTTCTGGGCGGTGAAACTCAAAGCTGTCACCCTCGGAGGCTATCACACACTGATGCTGAAAGAGGACGACACGCTCTGGGCAACAGGAAACAACGCCTTTGGTCAATTCGGTGATGGTACCACTGAGAATGCAACAAACACACCTAAACAAATCAACTCTGATGTCACGGCTGTCTCCGCCGGAATCTATCACACGATGATCCTGAAAAAGGACGGCACGCTCTGGGCAACAGGACTCAACGATCGTGGACAACTGGGTGACGGCTCCCTTACAGACAGAAGTACGCCCGTGAAGGTTATGGATGATGTCAAGGAAGTCTCCGCTGGACTCTGGCACACAATGATCCTGAAGAAGGACGGCACTCTCTGGGCGACAGGGGAGAACGAATATGGACAACTTGGTGATGGTACTTCAGGTGATCTGAACAACAAAAGCACGCCCGTACAGGTCAGTTCTGATGTTGCGGCTGTCTCCGCCGGACATCATCACATGATGTTCCTGAAGAAGGACGGTACACTTTGGGGGTCTGGATTCAATACATCTGGTCAACTGGGTGACGGCTCTCTGACAGACATAAGCACACCCGTGAAGGTTATGGCTGATGTCAAGGAAGTCTTCGCCGGAAGCTATCACACGTTTATCGTGAAGAAGGACGGCACGCTCTGGGGGACAGGAGGCAACGATCATGGCGAATTGGGTGTCAATGATATAATCGACAAACCCGCGTTCGTGCAAGTCATGGCCATCATGGGTACTGATGTCGCATCAGTCTCTGGCGGAATCCGCAACACGATATTCCTGAAGAAGGACGGGACGCTCTGGGCGACAGGAGACAATCATCCTCAGTTTGACATCACCGATCCGGCTGATATATTAACGCCCGTTCAAGTCATGACTGATGCCGCAGCAGTATCCACTGATGGGGTTTGCACGCTGTTTGTGAAGAAGGACGGGACGCTCTGGGGAACTGGATTCAACAAACATGGTCAACTGGGTGACGGCACTACGACAGACAGAATTACGCCCGTGCAGATTATATTCTGATAGGCCAACGTGTAAAAGAATCTAACCAAATACCGTGGTAGAAAGAAAAGCCGGTGGAACTGTTGCATGAGCGACCTTGTTTCTGTCATGCTGGAAAAAATCGTACATGCGAGGCCATCCATGAACCTACGAATTTCTCCAGCTCATGCCAAGAACTTCCTTCTCACCTACCACGGTTTGGTCGGGGAACCACGCTTCCAGGGTCATGAGGGAATCATCGGGTTTGTCCGCCAGGCGGGATGCATACAGTTTGACCCTGTGGATAGCTGCGGGCGGAACGCTGATCTCGTCCTTCAAGCCCGGATACCGGATTACCGACCCTCATGGCTGTATAATGAACTGTACGACAACCGCCGCCTCGTTGACTACTTTGACAAGAACATGGCTATCTTCTCCATTGAAGACTGGCCGTATTTCGAGAGGATGAGAAAATATTTCCGCGCACACCCCCGCCTGACTCCAACCATCCGGAACGCCTGCGCGGAAATCCTGCGCCAGATTGCGGACAACGGAGGCGTACTCACTTCACAGGACGCAGATATTCCGGGGAAAGTAGACTGGTCATGGGCACCAACGAAACTTTCACGGGCTGCGCTGGAAGCACTGTATTTCCAGGGAGACCTAATCATCCATCACAAGGTCGGCACAATCAAGCACTATGCGCCCACACGGGAACACATCCCTGCGGAAATACTGAACGTATCAGAACCACATCCCCATGACGGAGAATATGTGGCATGGCATGTGAAACGCAGGATAGGAGCAGTAGGAATGCTCTGGAACAGACCATCAGACGCGTGGCTGGCCATCATGGGCATGTCAGGGGAAACGCGTAAAGCCGCGTTCAGCCTCCTGGAACAAAGAGGGGATATCATACCTGTACACATTGACGGACTCAAGGATGTCCTGTACATACGCCGGGAAGATGAACCACTGTTGCAGACGTGCATCACGAAAAAGAATGAAGTCCGGAGACTTGAATTCATCGCTCCGCTGGACAACATCATGTGGGATCGACGACTGATCGAAGCTTTTTTTGGTTTTTCATACAAGTGGGAAATCTACACGCCCCAAGCGGACAGGAAATACGGATGGTATGTCCTTCCGGTCCTCTGGAACGGTGAATTCATTGGGCGGATAGAAATGACGGCGGACCGGAAGCAGAAAGTCCTTGCCGTGAAGGGCTTCTGGCCGGAGAAAACCTTCTCATCCTCCGGCAAGGACAACCGACGGCAGTTCACCGCCGCGTTGGAAAAGCGACTCGAAAAGTTCGCGGCCTTCAATGGCTGCATCGATGTACAACACACCGCACGGAGCTAGTTTGTTGCTCGTTATTTTCTATTATTTCCTGTCATCCCCGGCACGCCTGAACGATACCTTCCAGCCCTGACCGGTACCGATATTGTATGCCTTGGCAAAGCTCCCTTGGTTGATGGCCACACCCATGCGATAGAGGGAGTTGACATAGACAAGAGGATGCCCGGCAGGAACATCGCCGAAGCTATGACAATAGACTATCGTGCTACGGTACATCGGAGTGCCTTGGCCGGTTATGCTGACATCAACCAAATCCCCAAACTTCAGACCGAGGGTCAAGAATGCCTCTCTTTCCACGCTTGTCCACAGAGAACCAAAACGCGCGTCAAGCACGTCAATGCTCCCCTTTACCTCATCAGGCAGGATTTCAGTCTGGGTGGTAGGAAGGATGACAAGCGAGGACAGCGGAAGAACAGGCCCTACAGCATCAAAGGGAATAAGTCCCGCAGCGAGTTTTGCGCCCGTGACCGCATACAGGTCGCGGCCATGGAACGTATAGGATTCGCTGCTGCCAGGTCGCCGATGGAGGCTCTCCTCTATCTCCCGCGCTTCCTCTATGCCAACATCCTTGGCAATATGAGTCAGAGTACCGTTGTCCGGTGTCACGACGAAATGGCCGCTCCTTGTCCGGACAACAATGCTTTTCCTGTCCGTCCCTACCCCTGGATCCACCACGGATATGAAGACCGTGCCTTCCGCCCAGTAGCTGAGAGTCTGGACAAGGTTGTAGGATGCCTCAAAGATATGGTAAGGAGGAACCTCGTGTGACAGGTCGAATATCTTTAATTCCGGGTTGATGTCCAGCGCGACACCATACATCGCGGCGACAGCTCCATCGGTACGTCCGAAATCAGTCTGAAAAACCAGCGTCCTGTTCATTTTCATTTTTCATTCCCTCCTGTAGGTAGTGGCCAGAAAATAGCGGCCAGCAAGCTGTGAAACTTAAGGTCGTGCAAAGCTGACCATCCAATCCGACCCGAAATGCAAACCATGACGAGCGCAGATATCATCCTGGTTCAAAGCCAAGCCTATGCGTTCCATCTCATTGACGTAGATGATGGGTTCTCCCTTGGTGACATATCCGAATGATGACTGGAAAAGGACGATTTGGGAGAAAAAAACGGCGTCCCCATGGGAAACAGTCACCTGTAGCCTGTCGCCGAAAGCAAAACCTGCTTGGGTGAATTGCTTCCGGGGAATGTTTGTCCAGAGATTGCCGAAATTCGGATCACCGATTTCAAAGATGCCGCTGACGACACCTCCCTCGACCGTGGAAGACACCAGAGGATGGCGCACAATCCGGGAAACAGGATATTCAGATCCGACTTCCTCGAAGCTGATGATGCCGGAAGCGAGGCGGGCGGCACAATAGCCAAAAAGATCCCGACCATGGAATACATTGGTTCCGGAGCTTGCGGGTCTGCGGTTCACCTTTTCATTGATTTCCCGCACCTGTATGATTCCTGGTGAAACATCGAGGTGAGTCAATGCTCCGTTGTCCGGGGTCACAATATAATGCCCGCTTTCCGTCAGGGCTACACATGCCCTGCGTGGGGTTCCTACTCCAGGATCGACTACCGACACGAAGACAGTTCCCGCTGGCCAAAAGCGGACGGTCTGGAAAAGCCGATATGACGCGCTCCATGTATCGTACTTGGGAATCTCATGACTGCCATCGATGATCTCAAGGGTTCTGTCAACACTCTTGACCACCCCGTACATGGCACTGACAGCTCCTTCCTTGTACGTGAAATCTGTCTGAAAGACAAGCATTGGCTTCTTTGTACCGCTCATATCTTCTTTTCTCCCTGAAACTCATCACTGAAACTGTAATCGTCACTGTCCATAGTGGCAAGAGACACCATGGCATCTCCGTATATGCGTAGCAGGATAGAGATGTCCTTCAGGTCGATGCACTCATCCACTTGGTGTGCCAAGGAAACGCCTCCCGGCATCAGCGGGCCGAAAGCCACGCATCGTGGCACGACTTTCGCATAGGTGACGCCGCCACTGATAAAGGGTGCTGACTGTTCGTCTCCCGTAGCTTTCCTGTATATGTCTGCCAGGGCTGTCACAAAGGGAGATGCCGCGTCCGCAAGGGTAGGCGGCGCATCGTAATCCAAGGATATCTCCAGATGGGGACAGGCACTTTGCAAAAGAGCTGTCAGCTCACCAGATGTGACGCCGTAGGGATAGCGACAGTCGATTTCCCCGTATACTTTCCCTTCTTTCAGCCGAAGGATGCCAAGGTTCATGGTCAGTCTGCCCATAGGAGGGATGTCGCGGGAAAGATTCGCTCCGGCTCCGTAATGGTCTGAAAACACGGAAGCAACCAAGCGGGCGAAATCATCATCTTCCACATGTGCTATAGCGGCGCAGAGTGCTGTAGTGGCACTGCGTCCATCTTCCGGACGCGAAGCATGGGCAGCAATTCCCTTCACGTTGACTTCGATTCGGCATGATGTTCGCTCTGATGTCCGCTCTGATATCTGGTCTGACGGCAAGCTGCGGACACTTCCCTCCACTCCCCCGTCACGGAAAATCTCCAGGGAAGAAAAAGCCTCCCGATACTCCGTTTCCGTGGCGGAGGAACGGATGACGGCGCGGGCGGCAGGAGAAATGACATTGCACTGTACCCCTCCCTCGAACTGTTCAATAGAGGTCTGCACGCTTCCCTGTATGCGCCACATCAAAGCTCCCTTCTCTCCCAGGCACACAGGAAAGGCACTGTCCGGAGTGAAGGCGAAATCAGGCGTTCCGGCCTTCCTCACATACCGTACCATGTCATCCATGGTTCTTTCCTCATCCCCTCCTATGACCAGCCGCAACTCCCGCTTGGGATGGATGCCCGCCTCCTTGATTGCTTTCAACGTATAATACGTGACCAGGAAGGGAGCTTTCATGTCTTGAGTACCCCGCCCATAGAGGATATCTCCCTCGATTTCCGCTCCGAACGGATTGCGGGACCACCCGGTACCCGGCTCCACGACATCGACATGTGAAATGACATCGATGCGCCCTTCTCCCGTTCCGGGCAGGCTGATTGAAACGACATGTCCGTCATATTCGGCAACAGAAAAACCATCCCTCCTGCCCATCCCAAGGACATAAGCAAAGGCATCCGCGACAGCAGCTCCATATGGTCGGGCTGCATCAGAAGTCGCGCCATCGTACACGGACGGGATGCGGAGCAAGGCGCGTAAATCGGCGAGGAATCCAAGAGGGAGGAAGGAGTATGCGTCCATCATGCGTAAGGATACCACATCTGATGACCTGGGATGAGGACATTACGGACTATAACCCAGTACAGGCAGAACAGCCCAAGGGCAAGGGTCAGCCAGAAAAAAACCTTGTCCGAGCGTGTCGGCTCATGCTCGCTGTAGTACGACCTTTTTTTCAACCTTCCATAACCGCGGAGATCCATCGCGTTGCTGATTGTACCGATGCGGTCAAAGGATGTGATTATCAGGGGGACGAGAATCAATGTCGTCTGCTTCAGCCGTTTCATCAGGGAAATCCTGCGGCTGTCCATCTCCACGCCACGAGCCTGCATGGATATCTTGATGTTCTGGAAATCACGCCCGATATCCGGGATATACCGGAAAGCAAGGGAAAAAACGGAACATATCTTGTAAGGAACGCCCATGGAATATAATCCCGCGGCAAGCTCGGAGGGCACGATGCTAAGAATGAAAACCAAGGACACGAGGAATGATGTGTACATCTTGAAGATACGCACAGCAAGGTACCAGAGGGTTTCTCTGCTGATGAAAAGACGGGGCGTCACTGAAAAAAGAATGGTTCGCGTCCGTCCCACCCATTGTTCCCCGACTGCGGGATCAGCCACCCAGAAAAGGACGATGTTCAAAAGGTTCATCAACAGCACGATGACAAAGAAAGGCTTGAGAATGCGCCAGTTCGGCTTCAAGGAGAACAACCCTATGAGGCAGATGATGAAAAGAGGTACCAACAGTCTGAGGTCGAACGACATGATGAGATACACCATCAGGATGACAAACAGACGTACCTTCGTGGTTCCGGAGAGTTTATGCAGGAATGTATCTCCGGGAATCATGTTGATGAGAAGCCGGTTGTTCATATGCTTCCCTCCCTGTTCCGCAGTCGAGTCTCATAGGCAATGAAGTGCTGGATGAAAGCCTCCGGTGAAATCCCCAAGCGCATAGCCAGCGTATAGAGTGAAGTCTGCTTGAGATTCGCCCTCCCTATGACATCATCATTGGCAAGAACCTTGAAGACTGCATCATCAGCAATCTTCTCCCCGTCCGCAAAAACGACGGCACGGTCAGTATACTCAATGGCCAAATGCATGTCATGGGTAATGAATATGATGGTGATTCCGTAGTCCCGGTTCAGAACATCAAGGAACTCCATGATTTCCGTGTAATGTCGATAGTCCTGTCCTGCGGTCGGTTCATCCAGGATGATGATGTCGGGGCGGGTGGACAAGATGGATGCCACGGTGACACGTTTCTTCTGACCATAGCTCACCATGGAGACAGGCCAGTTGCGCATCCCATACAGTCCGCACATACGGAGGGTTTCACTGACCACGGCATCGCTTTCTTCCTGTGGTCTTTCCCTCAAAGTCAACGCAAGGGCTACTTCATCCTTGATGATGTCCTTGACCAGCATCTGGTTGGGATTCTGCATCACATACCCGACGCGGTTCCCTATTTCCTTGATGGACAGGCTGGACGCATTAATGTTCCCCAGCGTGATGGAACCGTTCCCAGGGCGGACGATGCCGCACAGCAGCTTGGCCATCGTCGATTTCCCTGCCCCGTTCTTTCCAATGAAAGCGACCTTCTCCCCTTTCCTGATTGAGAACGAAACATCCTTGACGACCAAGTCTTTCTCATAAGCAAAGGACATCCCTTCCACAGACACCACCATTTCTCCCGTGACGGACGGAGCGGGAGGGAGAGACAGCCTCTGGTGTTCCTTCAATTTGTCGGCGTACCGGCTCACATCCAGGGTATGGATGGACGATGGCCTGTCCGCTTCCGTAACATGGCAGTCGGCATAACGGAGCGCGGTGATGTAGAGGGGTTCCCGGATACCGTAACGTTCCAATGTGTCCGAGGCAAGAAGGTTGTCAGGAATGCCGTTGAAAACAATCCTTCCCTTGTCAAGCATGATGATGCGGTCGATATTCCTGTACAGGACATCTTCAAGGCGATGCTCAATGATGACAACGGTCTTTCCCCGCTGGTGGATGGCATCTATCAGTTCGATGGCACCCATGCCCGCGCGCGGGTCCAGGGAAGCCAGCGGTTCGTCGAATATGAGGATGTCCACATCATCATGGAGTACTCCCGCAAGAGAGACTTTCTGCTTCTGTCCTCCGGAAAGCTGGTAGGGGACATGGACGAGATAGTCCTCCATCCCGACGATTTCCGCCGCTTCACGAACCCTGGTGAGCATTTCCTGCCGGGGTGTATTCCGATTCTCAAGCGCAAAGGCAATGTCCTCTCCCACGGAAAGCCCGACGAACTGGGCATCAGAATCCTGAAGCACCGTCCCAACATGCTTGCTTAGTTCAAAAAGACTGGACTTCCTGGTTTCTTGTCCCATGACCACGCAAGAACCAGAAATGTCCCCTTCAAACGAGAAGGGGACAAGGCCGTTGATACAGTTGGCAAGAGTAGATTTGCCGCTTCCGCTTGGTCCGAGGATGAGTATTTTCTCACCCAGACCTATCGTAAGGTCTATGTCATGCAGTGTAGGCTCAGTCTGCGATTTATAACGGAAGCTGAAACCGCGGAACTCTATGGCCGGAAGGCTGCTCATTCCTCTTCTTTCAGGTTCGTTCCCTTGGCATATCTGCTTGCCAACAGGAACAGGATAGGTATGCCAAGAACCACGAGAACCAAGACATTGGCAAGACCTCCAAACAGGGACTGTGCAAAAGTGATGTTCAGTTCACCACCATAGAAAAGCACGGTAAGTACAGGAGTCACGACACCAAAAGCAATGGCATTGCCCACGAGGGCGATGACTGCATAGATGATTGCCTGTGTCGCAGTGAAGATGCCATTCTTGATGTCCGCGCCATAGACAGGAAGCAGACCGACGAAGAAGGCAAGCACGCCATTGCCGATGGACCAGTCGAACCAATAGCCCCATCCACCAATCAGGTCGGCTATGATGTTTCCGACTGTGGAGGCGACAAAAGCCGGAAGCGGCCCGAAAAGCGCTCCGACGAATACCGGGACGAGCTGGGCGGTGGTCAGCCGGGTATTGGTGAATATAGGGATGCCGCCGTAATTCATCAGCACACCGAACAACGCGGCGCCAATGCCAATCGCGACTATTGTCTGAGTATTCCACGTCCCGACAAGGACTTGGCCGATAGTCTTCTTCTTTTCGTCACTCATCCTTCACCCCTTCGATTCAGTCTCTCCGCCGAATCTTTTTTCACGTGTCCCGTGCGATAACACCGCACATGTCCGATAGTATCCAGAGTATTATCTCCTATGTCAAGAACTTGACGTAAAAAATTATTAAATATCTCTAATTAGTATGAATTAAATTCTCAATCCGCTTTTTCAAAAAATTGATGCTCCGACAGGGAAATAAAAAATTCCACTATAATCCACCATAATCTGCTCATACAAAGCGTTGGTGAGAGTCAAAAAAAGTCGGACATGTCACAAAAGTTTTGCGTCATTCTCCTTTCCCATGTTCTCAGTTTCCATAGACCTTTACACGCTTAAAAACGAATCAACGACCGCTATTAACATCTAAAATCACCAAATAACCCGAAAGTATTATATGGTTTTCTCTGCTTTTCATGCAAAATCATACCTTTGGGTAATAGCTTTCTGCCATCACTACGTTTACACTGATGCCAATCATCAACCCTGCATGGTTGACTACGTGTGACATTTTTTCAAGGAAAAAGGAGCAGACATGAGAGAGAGAGAGAGAGAGAGAGAGAGAGAGAGGAAATCTGAAAGAGCTGCATATGAACAAATCTAGCAGGTCAGGTTTTGTGGTTCTTACGACCATTCTGATGCTACTTGTCGCCCTTATTTCATGCGACAACAAACTGAATGTTTCACATACCAATGCAGTGCGCTTCTCCACGGAGATAGGGCGCAAGGCCACCGCAAATTCCGAATGGCAAGCCGATGATGACGTCGGCATTTACATGCTGGAACATGGTACCGGCACGGCAGCTACTGCCGCCTCAGAACGTGCAAACAGACACTACACGGCTGACATGGCCTCCCAGACTTCCGGCTTCTCTCCTGTTGATAATGCCAACACCTTGAAGTGGAATGACATTGCCGCTAATGCCAACGACACGTTCGACTTCATCGCCTACTATCCCTATGATGAAAACATCTCTGACCCTACGGCCGTGGACATAGACATCAACCGGAGTTCCTCGGAACAGATGACCGGGACGGCTGACTTCCTGTGGGGACGCACCGACAACATACAGAACAATACCTCGACGGTGCATCTGAAGCTTGACCATATGTTCTCCCGCCTGATTGTCAACATCTCTCCCAGCACGACCGTCGATGCGGACGCCATCACGGGTGGCGTACTTTCTGCTATGGTCGAAGGCACAAGCACGCAAGGCACGTTCAACCTGGATACCGGAGCCTTGTCAGTCACAAGTTCCGTTGAGGGAATCATCATGAAGAACATCTCCCACACCCTCAGCCAAGCAGAGCAGGATGCGGGCAAGCGCAGGTTTGAAGCGGTACTGATACCTGTGGTTCACTCAGATGTCCTGCTGGATGCTTTGAAACTGGAATTTACCCTGGGCTCTGATACATACACATGGGCAGCGAATTCCGTAGCGACCTCTGACCAGGGCAAGATTCATTTTGACAAAGGCAAGCAGCATGTCTACAACATGACGCTCAATACCAATGACAATGAAGTCGCCGTTGCCGCTATTGAGATTGAGATACAGGACTGGGACACCGGGGACGGCATAAACGCCCCTGCTGTCAAGCTGGGAGTCAAGAAAGTCTCCGCCGGAAATTTCCACACGATGATCCTGAAAACGGACGGCACGCTCTGGGCGACAGGACGGAATAATTTTGGTCAACTGGGGGTCGGTACTTCAGGTGATTCGAACAACAAAAGCACGCCCGTGCAGGTCATGACTGATGTCAAGGCTGTCTCCACCGGAAATTATTACACGATGATCCTGAAGAAGGACGGCACGCTCTGGGCGACTGGAGCCAACGGAGAGGGTCAACTGGGTGACGGCACTACGACCAACAGAACTACTCCCGTGCAGGTCAAGGCCAGTACCGCCGCCAACGACTTCATGACTGATGTCAAGGAAGTCTCCGCCGGATACTTCCATACGATGATAGTGAAAAAGGATGGGACGCTCTGGGCGACAGGATTCAACTCTCAGGGTCAACTGGGTGTCGGTGATAATGACGCTAGAAGCACGCCCGTGTATGTCATGGAGAATGTCGCGGCTGTCTCCGCCAGAGGTTATTACACGATAATCCTGAAGAAGGACGGCACGCTCTGGGCGACTGGACAGAATGGCTATGGTCAACTGGGTGACGGCACTACGACCGACAGAATCACGCCCGTACAGGTCAAGGCAAGTATCGCTCCCAACGACTTCATGACTGATGTCAAGGCCGTCTCTGCCGGATACAATCACACGTTGATCCTGAAGAAGGACGGGACGCTCTGGGCGACGGGATACAACTATTATGGTCAACTGGGTGACGGCACTTCGGGTACAGTGAATAACAAAAGCACGCCCGTGCAGGTCTGGGCTTCTACCGATGGTTTAGTGAAAATGACTGATGTCGCGGCGGTCTCCGCCGGATACGCTCACACGTTGATCCTGAAGAAGGACGGGACGCTCTGGGCGACTGGATACAACCTTCACGGTCAACTGGGTCTGGGTAACAGTGGGGCGGGAACCAACAGAAACATACCCGAGCGGGTTAAGGCTAGTCCCGATGACTTCATGACTGATGTCGCGGATGTTTTTGCTGGATACTACCATACGATGATAGTGAAGAAGGATGTCACGCTCTGGGTGACTGGAGACAACGAATATGGTCAACTGGGTCTGGGTAACAGCGGGGAGGGAACCAGCAAAAACATACCCGAACAGGTAGTTTTCTGACCGGAACATGAGGAGATACCGGCGCACACGCGCAACCAACAGGTCGTCGGTTGCGCCGGTTCATTCCCTTTATTTCCGTTTCAAGTACTTCACACTGTCCAAAGCGACCGCTGCAATGATGATGAAACCCTTGAATACGAATTGAAGGTTCGTGTCAATACCAAGGAACGTGAGACAGTATGTCAGGCCAGTAAAGATGATGACACCGATGACTGCCCCTCCGATTTTCCCGATTCCTCCGTTGAATGAAATTCCACCAACGACACAGGCGGCTATCGCATCCAGCTCATACCCTTGCCCGGTTCCCGCGCTGGCATTTGCCCTGAAAGCCTCAAAGAAAGCACCGAGTCCGTAGAAGACACCAGCCATGATGAAAACCTTCAGCGTCACCTTGAACACGCTGATACCACTGACACTGGCCGCTTCCGAGTTGCCTCCCACTGCATACATGTTTTTGCCGAACGTCGTCTTGTTCCAGATGAACCACGCGACGATTACCGCTATGGCAGCCGGTATTATCAGCTTGGGGAACGTGATGAGCTCGCCGTTGACAAAACCCAGTATCCAGCGACCACCCAGAGCATCCTTGATCGTGCTATCGATGGAACCGACCGGAGTGCCGCTGGTTCCGAAGAACAACAGGCCGTAGATGATCAATTGCGTCGCCAGCGTCGAGATGAACGGATGTATCCGCAGACGCGCGGTAAATACTCCGGCAAATGTACTGAACAATACACACAACACGACTGAAATGCTCATTGCCATCAGCACCCGGACGACCATCGGTATTGTCGAAAAATCCCATGGTCCCATTTTAAAAAGAGTCACAATGTTCGTTCCGGGATGAAGTATCAGCCCGGTGAGGACAGCACCAAGGGCAACCATGCGCCCGACGCTCAAGTCAGTACCCGCCAGCAATATGAGACCGGCGACTCCCAGCGCATAGAACATACGCACCGAAGACTGTTCCAGTATGGTCAGGATATTAGGAAGGGAAAACAAGTTCCCGCTGCCGGAAACCGACGCAAGGATGATACAGACGATGAAGAACACGATGATGGCCAGATACAGGCCATTCGCAAGAAGGAACTTGGAAATGGTGAAGTTCTGCCAGTAATCCCTGAACCGCAGGCGGATGTTTTCTGAGAACTTTGTCTTGCCGTTGCGCAGGCTCCTGTTCTTCTGCACTCGGTCAATGAACGGCTGGTTCCTGGACTCCTTGCCGTGATTGACCGATGCCTGGAGATTGCTTTTCGCATCAAATATCTCCGACTTGACCTCATACCGGCAGACGGTAAGGGCATCCTGGAGCTGTGCCTTTGCATCAGAGACGGCCTTTCCGCTGAACTTCGCGGTTATTTCCTTCTCCTTTTCCTTTCCTTTCAGCCGTATGGCGGCAACTTGAGCGTGGAATGCATCACGGGCTCCCCGTATGGCGACATTCTCCTTGGCCTCGACCTGCCGTTCATATTTCGCGGAAAGAGCATTCACATATCCGACAGTATCGCGCGTCAACCAATAAATGGCATCCTTGTGCTGTGCGGCATCCTTCCGGGCAGCTTTAATCTTCTGCCTGTAATCGGCAATGATTTTTGCCTTGGTATCGGCATCAATCATGCGGTTTTTCTTTACGGAAACAATTTCCTGGCTCAGCTCCATGATGCGGGAGATACCACCCCTTCTCAGCCGATCCAGCTTTTCCGAAAATTCAGCCACCCGTTCATCTTCTTCAAGGGAATGGACAGCGGTTATATCATACACTCGCCGGACAAACCTGAATGAAATGTCCTGGAGGATGTGCGCGAAAGGGACGCTCTTGCCGGAGGCTCTCAATGCATTGCGCTCCGCAAGAAGATCATCGTGCTGTCTTTTCCTGAGCTCATATACCAGTGCGTCATACCTGTGCCGGATATGTCTCTTATCCTCAAGGGAAGAAGACGCCGCAAGTTCTTTCTGCCGTGCCTCCTTCAACTTCTGGATTTCTTCTGCATAAGATGTATTCCGTGCCATGATTCTCCCCTTCTTTTCTCACAGATATTTGGCCGATAGCCTGAGTAAATCTTCCTGGTCGGTCGCTTTTGTATCAACTACGCCCGAAAGACGGCAGTTTGACATGACTGCTATGCGGTTGGTGACACCCAAGATTTCCGGCATCTCGCTTGACACCATGATGACAGTCTTCCCTTCCTTCGCCATCTTGATGATCAATTGGTATATCTCATATTTGGCACCGACATCGATGCCTCTGGTAGGCTCGTCCATCAGGAAAATCTCAGGTTCGCGTTCCAGCCATTTGCCAATGATGACCTTCTGCTGATTGCCACCGCTCAAGGCACTGATGAGCTGATCAGGTGACGTACACTTTGTATTCATCCTGCCTATTTCCCTGGTGGTCGCGTCAAACATCTTCCTCTCGGACAGGATGTTGAACGTCTTGTAACCTTCAAGGTTCGTGATGGTCGTATTGAACTTTATGGTATCTTTGCCGAACATGCCGTTGAGCTTGCGTTCTTCAGTCACCAGCGCAAAGTTGTATTCCATGGCATCACGGCTGTTCCTGAAGCGCAACGACCTGCCCCCCAGGATGATTTCACCCGATGCTATGGTGCGTATGCCGAACAAGGACTCAAGCAACTCGCTTCGTCCTGCCCCCACCAAGCCGTATATGCCGAATATCTCTCCCTTGCGTACGGTAAAGGAGATGTCTTCAAGGACAGGTTCATATTTCGTCGTCAGATTCCTGACTTCCATATAGGGTTCGCCGGGGATGTTGTCCACCTCCGGGTATCGTTTGTCAAGGGAACGACCAACCATTGCCGATATGACTTCATTCACCGTAGTTTCCTTGGTTGGCTTGGAAAATATCATCTTTCCGTCACGGAGGACGGCGGTTTCATCACAGATTTCAAAGACTTCATCAATCTTATGGGAAATATAGACGAAGGAGACACCCTTCTTCTTGAGGCTCTCAATGATTGAAAACAACTTTTTCACCTCACGCTCGGTGAGGGAAGACGTAGGTTCGTCAAGTACGATGATTCGGGCGTCATATGAGACTGCCTTGGCAATCTCCACCATTTGACGCTGGGAAACGGACATTGTGCGCATGATGGTTCGTGGATTGATGTTCATTTTGAGCGATGAGAAAAGCCTGATGCTTTCTTTCAGCATCCGCGCCTCATCAACCACACCGAACCGTTTGGGATAGCGACCGAGGAACAGATTGTCAACAATGGATCTGTCCAGGCACTGGTTCAGCTCCTGGTGAACCATGGCTACACCGTTCTCCAAGGCTTCCTTCGGGTTCTTGAACTCGACCGGGCGGCCATACAGCATGATTTGTCCTTCATCCCTGGTATAAATGCCAAAGAGACATTTCATCATTGTAGATTTGCCAGCTCCGTTCTCACCCATCAGGCCAAGGACGACGCCTTTGCGGACCGTCAGGTTGATACCATCAAGCACTTTATTCTGTGCAAATGATTTAGATAGATTCTTGATTTCAAGCACTATGTCTTTGTCCATAACACTCCTCGCTCGCATGCTGCCTGAAAGTACATCCATATAATACCACAAAAGCATGCGGGAAACATCATTTCCCGCATGCATGGATGCTACATTTTCCGCTGAGCCGCAGACTGACTAGTAGCGGAGCTTGTCCGTGTAGTCACGCCCGGAGTTCGTCTTCACCATGTTGATGGCATAAGCATCATAATTGTTCAGGTTCGTGAACTTATCAAGGACGGAAGACTCGTTCTGTCCGTCTCCCTGTACGACTGTCAGGTCAATGCCCAAAAGCGGAGCATAATACCTCAGTGCCGGCAGATAAGACGATGAAAGGAAGTTGTCTCCTGCGTTGTAGATGGTCAGGAGGACTTTCTTCACAGGCGCGGAAGACTGCTTGATGCCCGCATCACGGGAACCGGAAGTGTATTCCTGCCAGTTGGTCTTGTCTACGCCGGAGTTCGCCGCAAGGAGAGCCTTGGTGCCAGCCAGGTATTCCATGGGAGCGGAAATCTTGTTGCCATACGCATCAGGTTGTGTAATGCCCTTCACGTACACGTCCTGACCGGTCAGCCCGTCAAGGAGATTTCTCAGCACCTGGAGAGTACCGGTAGCCTGGGCATCGACGTTCTGGGACACGGTCCCTGTCAGTCTGCCCGCGCCAATGGCCTCGATAGCATCCGCGTTGGCATCATAGCCGAAGATGGGGACGCCGACGGGATAGTTGGAAGCCTGAAGGCTGCCCATGGCCATACCATCATTGTTCGAGACGACCAAGTCAATCTGCGTACCAAACTTGGTAGCCCAGCCGCCCATGGCGTCCGTAGCGGCATTGGCGTTCCATGTGGAACCGTCAGTACCGGTCATGGCCTTGCCTTCCAGCTCTACGACTTTGTAAGTCTTGCCGCCGATGACAACGGAACCTACCTGGACCTTGCCCGGATCAGTGGAACCGGTCCATGTGCCCAGCGCCTTGCGGATACCTTCAGTTCTTGCCTTGGAGTCATTGTGACCGACATCGCCGATGCACAGGACGTACCCGATGGTTCCGTCGCCGTTGCGGTCGATTGAAGCGTCAGCCGTCGCAAGGTAGTCGGTGATCAGCTTGCCCTGCACGGCTCCGCCGCCAGCTGCGTCGAATCCGACATAGAACGTCTTGTCATTCCAGTTTATGGATGCCATGTCAATGGCTCCGCTCACGGGATCAGACGGTTGCCTGTTGAAGAAAACCAAAGGCTTATCCTTGTTGAGGACAACCGTACCAGTGGCTTCCTTGCTTCCAGCCGCAAAGGCGAGAACTCCCACCATGGCCAGTAGAAGGACAGCGACAATGAATTTTTTCATTTTTTCCTCCTTAGGGCATCATATGCCCCATGTTTCACATCAAAAAACCCATGCACGTCATGAGCTTTCAGGTCAGCGGTTCCTGGCAAGGAGGATTTCCCTTTCAATCCTCCATGAATGCAGAAAAACCAGCATATCCCCTCATTAGTTTCCCACTGTCCCGGCCAACGGTATATTGGATTTTCTATTCTTTTCTATGGATTTTTTATCGCTATCATCCTTATGATTGGTTGTCCATTTCGTTTGCGATTACCGGGAAATCCCTATGCGGGTTCCCCGTGTTCCCCTGATGCGTTTCCTTACGTCAATGCTTGCCATGAGGCTGAAACCCTACTACCATAAGGCGTATGACCTATGGAATCCTGCTAATTGATGATGAGGTCGCTGTCCGTGATTCAATACGGAAGCTCGTGCCTTGGGAGCAGTACGGTTTCTCAGTAATCGGCGAGGCCAGCAATGGACTTGAGGCTCTTGACATGCTGGAAGATACATCGCTGTCGCCGGATGCCATTATTACAGACATCAAGATGCCATATATGGACGGCATAGATTTCATCAAGGAAATCCGCCGCCGCTATCCCCCCATCATACTGATTATCCTCAGCGGCTATGATGAATTTACCTATGCTCAGACGGCCATACGTTATAATGTCAGCGAGTATGTCCTCAAGCCAGTGAGTACAAGTGACATGGAGGCACTGCTTGGCAGGGTGAAACAACGGCTCAATGAAGAACGCGGGCAAGCCTTGGACATTGCGCATCTGACCGCGGTCTACAACAACGTGCTTCCCCTGCTCCGTGAAAAATTCCTCACATCCCTGCTTTCTCCGCTGAACACAAGCGAAAAAGAAAACGTGCTTCATCGGGCGCATGATTACGGCATAGACTTGGAGTGTGATTTTTTCATGGTCGCACTGTTCGAACCCGAAGATTTGCCGAGCCCTGAAGGACTCGATACGACTCATCTGACTCCTTTGGCAATGCAACAGGTTGCCGCTGATGTTTTCCAGGATGAAGACGAACAGCGCAAGCCTTTGGTGTTTCTCAATGAAAACCAGGTAATCCTGCTTTTCCGGGGCATGGGAAACACTGAAAATCACTTTTCACAGCTTTTCATCAAGCAGGTCATCCGTTCCAGCGAAAAACTGTCATCATGGCTGAAACGGTATCTCTCCCGCCCTTCTGCCCTTGCAGTCGGTTCTGTTGTCAGGAACGTACAGGATATCAGCCGTTCCTATGAAGATGCCCTCACAGCGTTGAACTACAGTACAATCTTCCCCGACCAGCAGATTCTCTATATCGGAGATCTGGAACAAGGAAGCGCCGAAGCCCTGTTCCCTGGACATATTGCCCGCAGGCTCGACCAACGCCTGCGCGGAGAGCTTGCGTCAGCCATAAAGTTGGGAACGGAGGAACAGACAGCGGTTCTGATTGACAGGCTCGCCGCTTCATACATGATGGATGCCGGTTCGGGTTCGGGGGCCGGGGCAAGCGCGGTCGGCGGTTTCCTTATGGAAATGCTTGCCATCTTCTTTGAGATAGCATCATCTTTCGGCTCAAACCTGTATGAAGCGGCATCAGCTCCCGGACAGGGAGAAAGAAATCTCCTGGGGGAACTGGGGACTATGACATCCCTCAACAAAGCATGCAAATGGTGCGCGCAGATAGCAGGACGGCTCCACGAACACATCACGGGATTGAGAAAAAACTCCCATGTCAGGTTCATTGAGGATGCGAAAAGACTTATCTATGAGCATCACGCGAAAGCAACGTTCGGGCTGGAACAAATCTGTGACATGATTGGGGTAAGCACATCTCATTTCAGCATGACTTTCCGAAAGGAGACAGGCGAGACGTTCGTCCGGTACCTGACGCTTGTCCGGCTGGAGCATGCAAAGGAGCTACTGAGAAACACTGAGTTGAAAAGTTATGAAATAGCCGAAGCCGTAGGTTTCACTGAACCTAATTATTTCAGCTTCTGCTTCAAACGTCTGATAGGAATGTCTCCCTCCCAGTTCAGGCGGGAGCTGCGTCCGGGGAACGACAATGCGTAACAAGAAGCGTGATAAAATACGTGACAGGAGCATCAAGTCAATCATCACCCTGGCGATTGCAACAATTTCCATAGCCTTCATCCTCATCATCAGCATCGTCCTCTACTCCGAATCAGTTTCGGCGTTGACAGAAAACTCCTACGTGATGACCAAGGAAGTCGTCTATCAAGTGAACACGAACCTCGACTATTATCTTTCTGGTATCATATCGATGGCTTCTTATGTGAAAAACATGGTAAGGGAGACTGAAGAATACCCCTCTGGGGATATCATAGAAAGAATCCTGCCAATCATAGAGTCGCGCAGTGACATTGAGACCATCGCCTTGCTCGATGCTGACGGACAGTTAGTCTTCAGCTCCGCGCGCGGGGCTGTCAAGGCGTCTGGAACCATACGGGAACAACTCTGGTTCACACGCGCCGTCGGTACGGAAGGGAATTACTATTTCACCGGACCGCATGTGCAGAATCTTTTCACCGGCCAGTACCCATGGGTCATCTCGTACAGCCAAGAGATAACCTACGTGGGAACGAATGGGGAACGGAGTCCGGGGATACTTTTGATAGACATGAATTTCTCCGCGGTACGGGACATCACCGACAGGGCGACCTTGGGACGTTCCGGCTACGTCTATCTGGTGGACAATGAAGGCGGCATTGTCTTTCATCCTCGGCAGCAACTGATCAACGCCGGACTGCTTGCGGAAGATACGGAATCTGTCCAGGACCATGTCTTCGGTTCCTTCATCAACTCATTCGCGGGACGCAAACGGCTCACTGTCGTCGATACGGTCAGCTACAGCCGCTGGAGGATTGTCGGCATCGCCTTCATGGACGAAATAACCGACCAGCTCACCAGCCTCAGTCTGGTAATGTCCATCCTGGTCGTCATCTGCGTTTTCGTCGCAGTCTTCATCGCCCGACTCGTGTCTACTTCAATAACTCGTCCCATCAAGAAACTGGAACGACTGATGAAGCAGGTCGAAGGGGGGAACATGATGGTGGACACCGATGTGCGGGGCAATCTTGAAGTCCGGGCGCTCTCCCGTTCATTCGGTCATATGATTTCACGCATACGCAAGCTGATGGATGACATTGTCCGTGTCCAGGAAATGAAACGCAAGAGTGAGATGGATGCAATGCAGGCGAAAATCAATCCCCATTTCCTCTATAACACCCTTGACTCGGTCGTCTGGCTGGCTGAACAAGGAGATACCCAAAGCGTCATCAGGATGATATCTGCCCTTGCCCGGCTGTTCCGCATCAGTATCAGCAAGGGGCATGACATCATTACGTTGGGCGAGGAACTGGAACATGTGGGCAACTATCTGTTCATCCAGCAGATGAGGTATGTGAACAAGTTTGAATTCACCATCGACCTGCCAGATGATCTGAAGAACAAGCCGACAATCAAGCTGATTGTCCAACCCATCGTAGAAAATTGCATCTATCATGGCATCAAATATCTTCAGGAGATGGGACGCATCGACATCCGTGTCTTCCGCCGTCCTCCTGGGGCCTTGGTCATTGAGATTAAGGACAATGGCGTCGGCATGATTCCGGAAGTATTCGATAGAATCATGGAGCCACGGACGACTCATTCATCTTCAAGCAACGGCATAGGCGTCCGCAATGTCTCCGACCGCATCAAGCTGTATCATGGTAATGATTATGGTCTTGAAATCCAGAGCGAGGCCGATATCGGTACGATAGTCCAGCTTGTCATACCAGAGGGAAAGGACATCCCTCCCATAAAGGTGGCGAAGAAATGAAAAGACGGCACCTTCCGCATTTCTGTTTCACCGCAGGCATCACTACCGCAGGCATCATTGCATGCATGATATTCGTGGTCTCCTGTTACCGGAATCCGGCGAACACAGTCACCCTGCTTTCTTCACGTCCTGAATCCCAGGAGAAGCCGATACGCATGGCTTTCCTGACCAACATGCAGGGAGGAGAACACTGGGGGAACATGAAATCCGGCGCACGTTTCGCCCGCAGCATGCACGGGAACATGACCATTGAGTTCTATGCTCCCATCAACGAGGCTGACTATCACGGACAGACGGAACTTCTCCAGCAGGTAGTGGACGCGGACTTCGATGCGCTCGTGATTTCCTCCAGTCATGCTACATATGCCGCATCGACGATACAGCAGGCTCTGGCAAAAGGTATGATGGTCGTCACCGTCGATAACGATATCCTTGCCGCCGATGGCACGTCCCTTGCAAAGGCTCATGTCGGAACCGACTCACGGGAAGTGGGGAAGAAAGCCGCCATGAAGGGCATGGAGCTTGCGCCACAGGTACGCAAGGCACTGGTTGTCGCCTCTGTGCCGGAAAGCACTTCCATGATGGAAAAGACGGCTGCAATCACTGAAATTTTTTCTGAATCCGGTATCGAATTTCAAGTGATTTTCTGCCATGCGGACGCAACCATAGCCTACGGGCAGGTCAAGGCAGCACTGGAAAGTCCTGTAGCCATAGACATCATCATAGCACTGGAGGAATACGCCGCACACGGAGTGGCCGACGCCCTTGCCGAGACATCAGCAAAGGCAAGACCGGTTTTCATCGGGTCGGGTAATTCCCGCTATCAGTTGAACCTGCTGGAAACAGGAAGGATGGACGCACTGGTCGTTGAGAACTCATTCACAATGGGATATCTCGCCGTGGAAGCGGCAGCTTCCCTGGCAGGCGGACGGAACGTCGTCCCCGTGCCGGTGGAATTTGCCATTGTCACCCCGCTAACAATGTGGGAAGAACATCATCAGCGGCTTCTTTTTCCTCTGACGAACTGAACGTCATTTGAACTGCCGGTAGGTTTCACGGGTAATCAGCTGATAGGGAATCCAGACATACTGTCCGTCGGTCAGGGGATAGCCTATGCTTTCCTCGGTCGGGATTCTTCCCTGGGAAAGTTCGTAAGCTATGTTGAAGACAGCAGTGCCTTGGTTGACGGCATCGTTTAGCACCGTACCAAGGAGAGTGCCTTCCTCAAGAGCCTGGAGCGCAGGAGCGGTGGCATCGACTCCGACGACCGGCATATACCTGTCACCCCTGAAATATCCGGCGGATTTCAATGCCTCGATAGCGCCAAGAGCCATGTCATCATTGTTGGCAAAGACTGCTTCAATGGCGTCTCCATGGGCAGCGATGAAGCCTATCATCTTCTCCTGCCCTCTGACACGATCCCACAGGGCGGTGTCTTCGGCGAGCTTCTCAATCCTGATGTTGTTGTCGGCAAGGCATTTCATTGTATACTCAACCCTCAGGTCGGTGTCCTGATGGCCAGGCTCCCCGCGCAACATCACATACTGGAGGATTCCATCGCCGTTCTTGTCCGCTTCAGGATGTGTCTTCCAATAATCGGCTATGATCTGCGCACTCATTATACCGGACTGCTCGGCCTTTGCTCCGACATAGTACACCTTGTCCCATTTTGCCATGTCCTCGGCCAAAGGTTCGCGATTAAAGAACACCACGGGGATGCCCGCCTTCTTCGCTTTTTCAATGATGACTCCCGCGGCAGTCCTGTCAACGGGATTGACGGCCATGGCTTTGATTCCCTTGGCAATGAACTGATCAACCTTCCCGTTCTGGTTGACCTGGAGATTCTGCGAATCGACGATATCAACCATCGCCTTGCCTTGGGAGGCTGTAGTTATGGCCGCCCTGACCCCGGTGATGAACGTATCATCGAACTTATATGCCGCGACTCCGATTTCAGGCATGCTTTCTTTCCGTCCGCCAGCGTACAGGCCGGTGACAAGGACAAAAAGAAGACAGGCTCCGGCTACAATTCTCTTAATCATGCGTGACATCATGCGTGAATGACTCCTTGGACTCTGCTTCCTTGAACTCTCCCAAGAAGTTTCGCATGACTACGGTCGTGAGTACAGACGTTTTTTCATGGGGACATATTGTAAAGGTCAGGGGCGTCCCCATTCTCATAATCTTTACATTTCTTGCGTTACACGTGTTTGAAACGGAACACAGGCGACACTATCCGCATCTTTGGATTCGCGTAACCCGAAAGTACTATATCTCTTTACGTCAAAATCATACTTTCGGGTAATCGTCACTATTACCGATATCCCTTACATTAACTCATCAATTCATCATGCTTCGCCAGATTAACCAATCACTTCATTATATTTGATGAATGATTTTTGGTTTTCATGGAAAAATAAGGGGGGGGAAAGTGAGAAAAAACAGCATTGTGTTTGTAAGCATCTTCATGGTGTTTTTCGTCTTTGTTGCATGTTCCGGCGAAGTAGAGGTTCCGCACGCCAGCAACGTGCGCTTCACCACGGAGATCGGACGCAAGGTCATGGCTGACTCCGCATGGCAAGCCGGTGATGAAGTCGGCATCTACATGGTGGAAGCCGGTGAGGACGTGGCTACTGTCGCCGCGACCGACCGTGACAATGTGCAGTACGTGGCAGATACGGCGGGCATCAACTTCTCCGCCTTCTCCCCTGTTGACGCCTCCAACCCCTTGAAGTGGGATGACAACTCCAACCCTGCCATCACACACTTTGACTTCATCGCCTATTATCCCTATGTATCGCCCATCGCTGATACCACGGCTCTGCCCATACATGTCTATCCCCTTGGTTCCGGGGAACAGGATACCGGAAAGGCTGACTTCCTATGGGGACGCACCGACACTGTACAGAACAATACCCCAACGGTACGACTGAAGCTTGAGCACATGCTCTCCCGTTTGATTGTCAACCTTGGGCCAAGTACCACCATTGATAAGGATGCCATCAACGGTGGTACGCTTGTCGCCACTGTCACAGGCTTGAACACGAAGACCTCAATCAATCTGAATGACGGAACCTTGGGCACTCCTGGCGACGTTGTTCCTATTGTCATGAAGGACATCTCCGGCACGCTCACGGATGCGGAAAGAAGTGCGGGGAACCGCCGTTTTGAGACTGTGCTGATACCTGTGGACAACGCTACTGCTCTGGCTGCCTTGCAACTGGAGTTTGCCCTGACTGATGGTAGTACTGATACATACACATGGGCAGCGACTTCCGTAGCGACCTCTGACCAGGGCAAGATTCACTTTGACGCGGGAAAGCAGCATGTCTACAACATGACGCTCAATACGTCTGATAATGAAGTCGCCGTTGCCGCCATCCAGATTGAGATAAAGGACCAAGACACCGGAAGTTTGGTGAACGGGGCAGCGGAAAAGGCATACAGCCTCACCTTTGGAGCCAACGGAGCCACGAGAGGCAGTGCGCCGGGACGGATGTATGCTCATAAGGGAAGCCAGGTCACACTGCCGACTCCTGGAACGTTGGAAAAGAATCTCCATTACTTCTACGGATGGAATACTGAGACTGATGGCAGCGGAGATTCATATGCCGTTGGAGACTCTTTCGTGATTCCTGGGCAGGATGTGACACTATATGCAATCTGGGTGGAGAACCAATACAGCGTCTCCTTTGATGGCAACGGAGCCACGGGAGGCAATACTCCGGGACGGATATATGCTCATAAGGGAAGCAAAGTCACACTGTCGGCTCCGGGAACATTGGAAAAGGACATCCATTACTTCTACGGATGGAATACTCTGCCTAATGGCAACGGAACCCAATATGCCGTTGGCGAGTCCTTCACCATGCCCGCCAATGATGTGACGTTGTATGCGCGGTGGCTGGTGAAGATCAAGGCAGTCTCCGCCGGAAAGTCCCATACGATGATTCTGAAGATGGACGGCACGCTCTGGGCGACAGGAGACAACTATTATGGTCAACTGGGTGACAAAACGATGCCCACCAGAACTACTCCCGTGCGGGTGAGTTTGGATGTCGCGGCAGTCTCCGCCGGAGAGTCCCATACGATGATTTTGAAGAAGAACGGCACGCTCTGGGCGACTGGACGCAACAATTATGGCCAACTGGGTGACGCCACTCGGATCAGCAGATATATTCCCGTGCAAGTCAAGGTTAGTACCAGTCTTACCGACTTCATGACTGATGTCGTGGCTGTCTCCACCGGGGAGCGTCATACGATGATTCTGAAGAAGGACGGCACGCTCTGGGCGACTGGAGACAACGAATTTGGTCAAGTGGGTGACAAAACGATGACCACCAAAACTACTCCCGTGCGGATGGGTTTGGATGTCGCGGCTGTCTCCGCCGGAGCCACCCATACGATGATCCTGAAGAAGGACGGCACGCTCTGGGCGACTGGACGCAACTATTCTGGGCAATTGGGTGACGACACTCGGACCGACAGAAGAATGCCCGTGCTGGTCATGTCCATAGGTTCTGATGTCGCGGCTGTCTCCGCTGGAGCCACCCATACGATGATCCTGAAGAAGGACGGCACGCTCTGGGCGACTGGAGACAACAGCTATGGTCAACTGGGCATCGGTAATAATGAAGACAAAAACACGCCTGTGAAGGTCATGACTGATGTCAAGGCCGTCTCTGCCGGGGTCTCCCACACGATGATCCTGAAGAAGGACGGCACGCTCTGGGCGACTGGAAACAACGAATATGGTCAGCTGGGCCTGGGTGACAGCGGTTCGAGAACTCACAGATGCACACCCAAGCAGGTCACGTCCATGGGTTCTGATGTCGCGGAAGTCTCCGCCGGAGCTGAGCTCACGATGATTTTGAAGAAGGACGGCACGCTCTGGGCGACGGGGCGGAACCGTTTTGGTCAACGGGGTGATGGCGATACGTCCGAAAAAACAACGCCTGTACAGATTATTTTTTGACTAGAAGACAGGAGGATACCGGCGCACACGCCAACCGATTAATAAATCGTTCCGTTGCACCGGTTCATTCCCATGCTCACATTCTTCGTCCTTGTCATAGTCAGTTGCATTGCCTGCAACATCTCACTGCCCGCCATCATCGACAAAGACTCACAGGAATTATTGATACTTCATCTGGCAGGCACCCAATGAAAACAGGACAGCGGTTCCGACAAGACCAACGTCCTTCTGGGATACGGGGAGAGATCCGCGCGAGAACCAAGCGGACATCATGGGCATTGCCGACACAATGTGGCGGGGCAGAGTCCTGCTACAACCTCACCCGGCGGCTCAGCCAGTTCACCATGACATTGACCATGTAGTAGATGAACGCAATGACCGCATACATGCCCAGTACATGTGAGGATTTGACGAACTTACCCATGATAATCATGCCGGCGCCCATCAATTCTTCTATGCCTACAATCCAGCAGAATGACGTATCCTTGATTGCGGTGACAAATTGTCCCATCAAGGGGACAAGTATCTTTTTCACCGCTTGGGGAAGAATAATGTATATATACATCTGGAACTTGTTCAAGCCCAGAGCCTTGGCAGCCTCCCATTGTCCAGCTGCAATGCCGTTCAGCCCGCCCCTGACGATTTCAGCGACCATAGCGGAGGTGAATACCGTCATGGCAACGATAGCGGAAACCAACGCAGGCAGACGCAAGGTGAAACGGAAGCCGATGATGAACAGCAAAAGAGGAATATTCCGGACAGCATTAATGTAGACAGTCGCGACCACACGGGCAACGCGCCCTCCGGCGACTTTCATCAATCCCAGAATCATTCCGAAGACAAAGCTCAGGGCGATGGTTACGAAAGCAATGATCAGAGTAACGCCAAGCCCGTGCATCAGAAAATTGAATACGTCAAAGGAGAAAAACCCGGAAGTCACGCCACACCCCCCTTCTGCATACGCTCGAACCTGGCGACGATCAAGGAAAGAGGCAGGCACAGGGCAAGATAGAGGAGTCCCGTTACGATGAACGACGGCCCGTAGTAGAGATTCCCCGATGCCCAACTGTCGGAACGGTACATAAGATCCCCTCCCGCGACCATGGCCATGATGGAGGAGTTCTTAATCAGGTTGACAAGCTGGTTGGCCATGGGAGGAAGGGCAATGCGCATGGCCTGTGGTATGATGACCATTACCATGGACTGGAGATGAGAAAACCCTTGGCTGAGAGCCGCCTCGGTCTGGCCTTTGGGAACCGCACGGATGGCGGCCTCGACGACCGCCCCTCCGAAAGCTCCCGTATACAAAGCCAGCCCGATGCTTCCCACCGCAAATGAACTGAGCATGATTCCTATGCGGGGAAGCGCGTTGTAGAGGAAAAGCACCTGCACGACCAACGGTGTATTCTGGAAGAAACTCATGTACGCTCCGGCAATCCTTGAGCTACGCCTGCTGCCTGATGTACGTGCCAGCCCTACGACAAGGCTGATGGCAAGAGTGGCGACAAGAGCTGTCAGCGAAACACTGACCGTTACCCATAGCCCTTCAAGAAATACATCGAAATTTCTAAATAACGCTTCCCACTTGAACCATGCAAACATACTTATTTATCCAATCCCCATTTTGCCTTCATGGCAAGCAGCTCGCCGCTAGCGTCCAGATCAGCAATGGTGGAGTTCACAACGGACAGAAGCGCAAGGTTCCCCTTCTTCATGGCGGCGCCATATTCCTGTGGGGAATATTTGTCGGGCAGAATCTCACTGGAATCTTCCACATATCCCATCAGGATGGCACGATCCACGGAGAAAGAGTCAATCCGTCCGGAGTCCAAAGCAACCTTGAGCTCAGGATACGATGCATACTCGCTGAATTTCAATGTGATGCCCTGGTTCTTTGCCTCAGTCTCCAGGACGGCCTTGGTCGTAGCGCTCTGAGCGACACCGATGGTCTTTCCGTCAAGGTCTTTCAGGCTCTTGTAGCCACCGCTTTTCTTGACAAGAAGGGATACTGCATCCGTGTAATAAATGGTTGAGAACTCATAACTGAGCTTGCGTTCTTCGGTGACAGTAAAGGTGGCAATGACAATATCAAGCTCACCGGTATCAAGGAGAGGTCCGCGTGTCTTGGCTGTCACTGGCGTGAAAGAGACTTTGCTCGCGTCGCCCAAGATGACTTTGGCTATCTGGCGGGCAAGATCAGTCTCAAAGCCTACGTTCGCGCCGGTCGATATGTCTTTATACCCGAAACCAGGCACATCAACTTTGACACCGACATTCAATACTCCCCTGCTCTTAATCTTATCAACTTCATTGGAAGCACCGCTTTCCTTGGAGCCGGCGGCAAAGAGTACGGATGTGGACACCAGCATGACGCACAACAACATCACCAAGCCAGAAATACATTTCTTTTTCATTTTCCCCACCTCATATAATGGAATCACCAGGAATTGTGCCTTTGGCTCAATTCCCTCTCCGCCTTGCTTTACAAATGTCCGGGTTATCCACTATGTTCCAAATACGACACTTCCGGATACAATCCGGCCGTGATACGGCATTTTCTTTCTGTATCAAATTTCAATATCAGAGTAATGGTAGCCGCCGAGCCGGCAGTCAGGCGCTTTTCAGTATTTGACTCAGGAACCGCTTGGTACGTTCATGCGTCGGATGCCCGAACACCTGCGCGGGGGCTCCATCCTCAACTATCTTTCCTTCATCGAGGAACAGAACACGGTCGGCGACGCTCTGGGCAAAACCCATCTCGTGCGTCACGACCACCATGGTGATATCCTTACGGGCAATGTCTTTCATCACATCAAGCACACCTTTGACCATCTCCGGGTCAAGAGCGCTGGTCGGTTCATCAAACAACATGATCTTGGGCTGCATTGTCAGGGCACGGGCTATGGCCACCCGCTGCTGCTGTCCACCGGACAACTGGTTCGGGTACATGGAGGCTTTGTCGGCGACACCGACCTGCTCCAGGTTATTCATTGCGATTTCACGAGCCTCCGCAGGCGTGAGACGCTTGAGTCTGACAGGGGCAAGGGTCAGATTTTCCAGCACGGTCTTATGGGGATAGAGATTGAAGTTCTGGAATACCATGGACATGTCCTGGCGAAGGTTATGGAGCTGCCCGTCACTCAAGCCAGAAAGATTGTTGCCAAAAACTTCCACTTCACCATCAGCAGGAACCTCGAAACGGTTCATGCAACGAAGCATCGTACTCTTTCCTGAACCTGACGGACCAATGATGACAGTCTTTGAGCCTACGGGTATGGTGACATCGATGCCCCGCAGGACTTCGAGCGAACCGAATCCCATCCTGACACCTTTCATTTTTACTGCCGTTCCTTTCATAATCCTACCCTCCCGCGAGGTTTTCGTTCTCTCTCCACCCACTATATCCGCACATGTCGTCCGGATATAAAAAAAGCGCCACTCTCCTGAGAGACCGACGCCGTTGTCAGTTCATTAACCATTTCAGCAGGGAACAACTGGCTCCCTGTCGTATTTAGTTTGCTACAATATGGAATTTGAAGAAACGTGTCAACAACAAAAAATAAAAAAAGAACTCGGATACTCCCTTGTTTTTCAGACTCCGGGAGACATATTTGATTTCCCCACAAGCAAAGAAGGAAATATTTGAGGAAACCGATGGTATCCCGGATATTCTTCGCTGTGAAACAAAAAGTGTCTGGATGGATAAAAAAACGAAAAAATTTTCTTGATGCAATTTAAAAATGGAAAATTAATGCATGAATATCCATGTATAGTGTATGTCTATTCCATATTTACCTGGTATCAGTGAATATTTTGAATATTTATTCATTTTGTTCGTATGTGACGTTTATTTTGAAATTGCCTCCCTATTTTTCTATTTCCGAACTTGTGATAGCCCATAATACCGGTCAAATTGACAAAGAAAGCCGTTCTCCGTACTGTTCTCCTAACGTGTCACGTCTCCAAAGGAGCAAGGAAAACCATGCAAGGAGAACCATCCATGGAAAAGATTCCCAGTTTCACTGTCAACCATCTGGTGCTGGAGCCCGGCATCTACATCTCCCGCACGGATAATCTGGGAGAACGCTCGCTTATAACCTATGATGTGAGGATGACAACACCGAACAAGGAACCTGTGATGAATACGGCGGAGGTACATACCATTGAACATCTGGGAGCTACGTTCCTGCGCAACCATCCCCACCATAAGGATGATGTGATTTATTTCGGTCCCATGGGATGCAGGACTGGTTTCTACTTAATCCTGAAAGACGGAGTAATCCACGAGGAAGTCCTTGCGTTGGTCAAGGACATGTATGCCTTCATCAGTACCTATGAGGGAGAGATACCCGGAGCGTCCGCCAGGGACTGCGGCAACTGGCAGGACCAGAATCTACCCATGGCCCGTTACTATGCCCAGCGTTATTTTGCCGTCCTGAATGCCCTGGAAGACTGCTCATTTGTTTACAAAGACTGAAGAAAACTGAGAGAGAAGAATGGAAGCTGTCATCATCGCCGCCATGTTCGAGGAGATATCACCGTTACGGGAGAGGCTTTCACCCCGCCCGCTCATGCAGAGAGGTGTCTTCCGGCTTGAGAAGGCATCATGGGAAACCCTGGACATCATGCTGGTACAATGCGGCATTGGCAAGGCGAACGCTGCGGCGGCAACATCCATTGCTTTGGAAAAATTCTCTCCGCAGATAATCCTGAACATGGGATCCGTAGGTTCTTTGTCACCAGAGCTTGAGGTCGGGGACATATCCCTCATCGAGGAGTTCACGTACCATGACGCGGATGCTACGGTCTTTGGCTACGCCCTTGGCCAGATACCCCGCATGCCGGCAACATATGCCACGGATATCACTCCGTTCCTCAACCTTCCCCATGAGGGTTATGCGGTGAAGCCGGGCGTTCTGGTGACCGGAGACATGTTCTCTACTGACGACAGGCGCATCGAAGCCATCCGCCGGAATTTCCCACGGGCAACCGTCCTGGACATGGAAGGAACCGCTATAGCCCAGACGGCATCCCATTACGGACTTGGGCTGATATCGGTGAAATCAGTCTCTGACAAAGCCGGGAAGGATGCTGATGACAGTTTCCGCGCCAATCTTGAAAAAGCCTCGCGCAATTGTACTGATTATGTACTGAAAATCCTGGAAACCCTGCTGTAAACCAGGCTTTCACCATGGATTTCAAGAAAATCCGTTATCATAAAATGGCATGCGTAACTCATCGTCCCGCTCCTTCTTTCATGACTTCCCTTGCCAGATCCTGTAGCATTCCACCTGGTCACTTTCGGGGAAAGCCTCCATGCATGAGCGGAATCTTGATTGAACTTTTCCCTTCAAAACCTTACCCTCCCGTGACAGGCGTCAGGTATTTCTTCCTTATTCATATCCTTCTCACAGATTTTGTATTGAAGATATCCGTCATGCCTGAGTACCATTGATTCTGATGGGATGCATCCCAATGGATGCACAAGTCGGACGCAGGAGCAAGCGAGTAATGGAAACTAGTGGAAAAAGGAGCATCTCAAGACGGCAGGAACACTGGGGAAAGCCTGGAAAGTTGGAAAAACCGGGAAAAGCGTCTCCCTATCTGTATTTCCTGCCTGCCGTGGCGCTTGCCGTGATCTTCTCTTACTGGCCGTTCATCAAGACGCTGGTCAATAGCTTCCATATAGTCAATTTCAAAGGTGAACTGGTGCGTTTCGTCGGTCTGGAGAACTATACGCGGTTGGCGGCCAATGCCAGCTTTCTCACCAGCCTGAAGAATACGGCACGCTTCACCCTGATCTTCACTCCGGTGAACATGGTGGTATGCCTCGGCCTGGCCATCCTGTGCCAGCGGCGGCGTCGGGGTTCTTCTTTCAATGAGCTGCTGTTTTTCCTCCCCATGGCCGTGTCGATGTCCAGTGCCGCCCTGATTTTCAAGGCGTTGTTCAATCCGACCATCGGAATCGTGAATTGGGCGCTGGGGACTGACATCAATTGGTTCAACGATCCTGCCCATGCAATGACCACGCTGGTGGTTCTGGGCGTATGGCTTGATGTCGGCCTGAATTTCATCCTCTTGCTCACAGCCTTGCGCAACGTGCCGCGACCCTATCTTGAGGCGGTGGCCATGGAAGGCAGCTCCTGGTGGCGTGCCTTGCTCTCCATCCAACTGCCCCTGATATCCCCTACCTTGATATTCGTCTTCATGACGGGTGTCAAGAATGCCATGCTGATGTCCGGACCGGTAATCATCATGACCGAAGGCGGCCCCTACCGATCCACCCAGACAGTAGTTTTCCAGATGTACCTGGAAGGTTTCACCAGCGGCAACTACACCTTGGGTTCAACCTTGAGCGTAGTCATCTTCCTTTTTACCCTTATGGTGATGCTGGGCATCCTTGCCTTTGAGAAAAGGAGGGTGTACTACTCATGAAATTCACGTATGACATGGTGCGCCGCCACCGCAAGGCTCAGGACATAGCACTGGGAGCAAGCGCTGCCATTCTGGGCATCATTGTGGTCTTTCCCATACTTTATACCATTTCCGCATCCTTGTTCCGGATGAGTGACTTTGCCCAGTGGCCTCCGCGCCTATGGACCAGCAGTCCCTCATGGGACAACTACCTGCGGGTTTTCCGCAACTCCCTGATGGTTCGCTATGTGTATAATTCCTTGGGTACTGCCTTGATCGGGACGATTTTCCGTGGAGCCATCTCAATCCTGGCCGGGTATGCCGCCGCAGTGCTTTCCTTCCGTGGCCGTGACTTCCTGTTCGTCTTCATTCTGGCTACCATGCTGGTTCCGTCCGATGCGCTTCTGATAGAAAACTACCTGACAGTCATGCGTCTGGGATGGACCAACACGTGGGTTGGCATCCTGTCCATACAGATTCTTGCGCCGGTGAACATGCTGATGTACCGCCAGTACTTCAAGACGATTCCACGGGAATACCGTGAAGTGGCTATGATCAGCGGCTGCGGGGACTTCGGATACCTGCGGATGATAGTATTGCCCATCTCCATGCCTATCGTCCTGACGTTGTCCCTCCAGTCCTTCATCTCCATCTGGAACTCATACCTCTGGCCGCTGTTGGTCACCACCGACCAGAACATGCGTACCGTTCAGGTCGGCATCACCATGCTTGGGTTCTCGGAGAGCCTGGACTACGGCCCGTTGTTTGCCGCCCTTGCCGTAATCATGGTTCCGTCCATTGTCATCTTCGCTTTGCTGCGCAAGAGAATCATGGACGGCATCCTGGGAAATATAACCACTACCCTGTGAGGGGCCTTATGAGGAGAGACATCATGAAAAAGACGATACGCACGATGGGTTTTCTGTTCAGTTTTCTGTTCATTGCGCTTTGCCTGGGAACCGCCACGCTCTTTGCGGCGGGCTCCCGCGAACACGAGCGCGTATCCTCCGGATCACGAACTGTCACCTGGTGGCATTCGAACAGTGGCTTGCGGGGACAGGCGACCGACGACCTCGTCGCGGCCTTCAATGCGACGATTGGTCAGGAAAAAGGCATAACGGTGCAGGCCGTCTATCAGGGTGCCGCGACGGACATCACCACAAAGCTGCGTGCAGTCTTCCAAAGCGGCAGGGCGCATGATCTTCCCGACATTGCCCAGGTTGACGCCACAGGCATCATTGATGTACGAGCGTCCCGTGAGCTTGTTCCCCTTAATAACCTGGCCGCCCGCGACGGATTTGACCTAAGCGTCATAGAACCTGCCGCCTTACAGTCTCTGATGTACAAGGACACAATTCTCGGCATGCCGTTCAACAACTCCACCATCCTGCTGTACTACAACAAGACGGCCTTTGATGAAGCAGGACTTGACCGCGCTCCCCGTACCTTGTCGGAAATGGCTGACTATGCGGCCAAGCTGACCCGCCGCAAAACGGACGGCAGCATTGAACGCCATGGCTTTGCCAATGTTCCCACCACCTATGAGTTGGTGTCGTGGATAGGCCAACAGCATGTCCAACAAAATGGCGTGTCCTACCTGACCGACAAGCGTAATGGTCATGACGGCAATCCCACCAAGGTCGTCTTTGATGAAAACGGAACCATGAAGACATTCCTCACCCAATGGCGTAAGGTGTGGGAAGCCGGAGGGCTGGCAAATCTGACCAGCGGACTGACCGGAGAATTTGCCGCTGGCAAGGTGACCATGATTGTCGCATCGACCAGCAACCTGACCACAATCCTCCAAACCATCGACGGGCGTTTCGAGCTTGGCGTGGCATACTTCCCACGGGTCACGGAAAATTCTGACGGTGGAGTGAACATCGGCGGTGGTTCGTTGATGGCCTTCGACAGGGGGTTGAACCAGACTGATGCGGCATGGGAGTTCATCAAATTCGCGTCCAGCGCGGAGCAACAGTTCATCTGGCTGGAAAAAACAGGCTATTTCCCCGTCAACCTCGGAACCTACGATCTGCCCGAAACCAAGGAGTTCCTTGCCAGGAATCCTCTGTTCCAGGTGGCGATAGACCAGCTCCATGACAGCAATCCCGCCTTGTACGGGCTATGGGTTCCCTCCGCCTACCAGATATACTATGTGTTCCAGAACGGCATCCGCGACTTCCTTGAGAACAATCGGGACATTGACGCGACCATTGCCACTCTGTCCAAAGAAATCACTACCTATCTGGATGATTTCAACAGGGCGAATCCGGAGTGAGCATGAAAGGGTACATGAAAGGATTGGCGACCAGTACCAATATCATCAGCTTCCGACGTTCGGGCGGGCATGCCCCGATGATTTCCTTCATGGATGTCCTTTCCGCCCATGGGTGGAAGAATCTTGATTTGAATTTCTGCGAGATGATGAACCCAGAATCCACGCTGAGGACGGAAGAATCTTCCGTGTATCTCGAAAGGCTGATGCACTTGCGCGAGAAGCATGGCTTCGTCTACATGCAGAGCCATGCGCCTTATGTACGAGACCGCTTTGCAATGAAGGATGATGAGGGCAGGGAATCTGATGTCCTGATGGCAAAGGCCATAAGGATATCCGCCTCCTTGGGCATTCCCCATGTTGTCGTCCATCCCGCTCCCCTCCCGTCAGACAGACCACGCAGGGAAATCATCTCCCGCAACGTTGCGTGGCTCTCTCCTTTCGTAGAACTGGCCTCCGGCCTGGGTGTGGCGCTTGCCCTTGAGAACCTGGACGCGGAAAATGAGATTCATGATGCAGACGAACTCTGTACTTTGGCCGATGCGTTCGGCAAGGCTCCTGTGGGAATCTGCTATGATTTCGGACATGCCAACATGCACGGGAAGCGCGACCATGCCGCCTTTCTCCGTACCGTAGGCAAACGCCTGACGGCCACCCATGTGGCGGACAATAATGGGACGGAGGATGAGCACCTCCTGCCCTTCCATGGAACGATAGCATGGGAGGAATGTCTTCCGATACTCTCCGGGATAGGATACGACGGATATCTGACCTATGAAATCATGTTCTTTTCACGGCATCTGCCAGAGCAGACCAAGGGAGCTTTCCTTGATTATGCGCTGGCAACTGGCAATCATTTGATGGAACTGGCGGCTAAACCAACCTTTGTTTAATCTTCATCATCACGGAAGAACATGCAGCGGTCGGAGAACTCGCACCCCGCGCAGGCTGAACCAGGGCATTGCTGAAAGGCTACGCCAACCGAGGAAAGCTGACGGACATGCCATTCCAGCTCATCGATGCGACGGTCAAGATCAAGACGCTTCTCCATGGCATCGCTCAACTTTCCCCTATACTGCTTGAGCAAGGCAACCCGCCGCTTCTCCCCTGTCACGTCCTCCGCGCCCATCCTGATGATGCGACCGATGTCCTCCAGGGAAAAGTCGAGGGCTTTCAATTGTAGCAAGCGGCGCAGATAGACCAAGTCCGCATCGGTATAGAATCTCTGACCTCCGCCAGTCCTTGCCTGTGTTTTCAACAAGCCGAGCGACTCATAATAGCGTACTGTCCGGACAGTGACCTTGGCTTTCCGCGCCAGCTCTCCTATCCGGTATTTACCATCTTCCATGTTTCCTGTTGTATCATGAAGCATATCTTCCTGCAAAGGGTTCATACGTTTTCATATCATGCGCCGGGACTACGCGGGAACCATGCCCTGAAACACTACACAGGGAACAGACTATGATAGTAGCATGAAATACTCATCAAACCACGCTGACAGTTCTACCATCATCAAGGAAATGCCGGTCGAGGATCGTCCGCGGGAAAAAATGATGACCCGTGGCGCGACATCCCTTTCCGACAGGGAGCTGGTCATGATTCTCCTGGGTTCCGGCAGCAGGAAGCGTCCGGTATGTACCTTGGCCAATGACCTGCTTGAAATCCTTGACAGAACCGATAACCCTTCCATGGAGACGCTTTTGACCATAAAGGGCATGGGACAGGCAAAAGCGGCGGTAATCTGCGCCGCATGGGAGCTGGGCAGGCGCAAGCCGCCCAAGCGGAGAATCTTCATCCAGTCCCCGCCTGATGTATACCCCTTAATCAGGCATTACGCCGACAGGACACGGGAACATTTCATCTGCGTCGCCCTCAATGGCGCCCATGAGGTAATCAGCGTGGATGTCGTATCAATCGGATTGGTCAACAGGACGCTTGTCCATCCCAGGGAAGTATTCGCCTTGCCCATGAAGAACCGGGCGGTGGCAGTCATCGTCGCCCATAATCATCCGTCCGGGAATCTGACTCCCAGTCCCGAAGACCTTGACGTGACACATCGCCTCAAAATTGCCGGAGACGTCGTGGGCATTAATGTACTCGACCATCTGATCTTTTCCGAGGAAAGTTTCTATTCACTGCTTGAAGGCGGGGAATTTTGACTTACGGCGACAGGCGGCGGGACATTGCCATCAGGAGCATGGAAAGTCCCGTCTACAGACTCCCCTGCGGGATTCACATGGACAGTCACATGCTTTGCGCAAGGAAACTGATGTTCTATGGAATGGTGGACATCTTCTGCTATGTTGTGGGCCGCACGCAGGGAAAGCTCGCTGTCACAGCGGATTTCCACCTCGACATAATAGCCGAAGCCGGTTCTCCGTGTCTTGAGCAAATCTATACCGAGAACTCCATTGATTGATTTGATGGCAGATTTAAGGGATGCACGTGTTTTTTCATCGACCGAAGCGTCAAGAAGGACATTGATTGACTCCATCAAGACATGAACGCCCGCCTTAAGAATCAGAAGACAGATGAGAAGTGATGCAATAGGTTCCAGCACAGGCATGCCGAGTCTGGCGCCAAGTATGCCGACGAATACACCAAGCGCACTGAATACATCGGAACGATGATCCCATGCCGTGGCCTCCAGGGAGGACGAGCCGGTAGCCTTCGCTACGCGTTTGGTATAGCGATAGAGAACTTCCTTGCTCACCATGGTTCCCGCGGCAACCGCCAGGGGAAGAAGGGTAGGAATGACAATGGATTCAGGGTTGAGCAAAAGCTCTACGCCACGGATTCCTATGAATATGCCGCCGCCGACCAGAGCCAAGGCAAGGAAAAGCGATACAATGCTTTCCGCCTTCTCATGACCGTATTGATGCTCGCGATCCGCCTGTTTCCGGCTCACGGCGACGCCGCCGATTACCAAGAGGCTGGAAGCAACATCCCCAAGGGAGTTGACTGCGTCGCTGACCAATGCAGCGGATCCTCCCATGATTCCCGCAACCAATTTGGCGATGCTCAGAAGGGCATTGGCGAACGTGGATATGAATGCCGCGGCCAGGGCTTTCCGTGCTGGCAAGGAGGATGAACCCCCGTCCTTGCTTGATATCTGGCGGGTTGTCCGTTCCTTCTTTTTCATGGCAATCTCAGCGGCTATGCCGTCCCTTGAGGACTTCAATGACATCGGCAAGCTGGACGTTCTTGGCCGCCAGCAGAACCAAAAGATGATACATAAGGTCGGCGACCTCGCCCAAGAACAGGTTGCGGTTATCATCCTTGCTTTCAATGATCAGTTCGACCGCTTCCTCACCCACTTTCTGGGCAATGCGGTTCAAGCCGCGGCTGAACAGGTGGTTGGTATAGGAGCCTTCCACAGGATGTTCCCTGCGGTCGTGAATCACCTGTTCAAGATAGAAAAGAAATTCGGTAGAGATGATGTCCTCTGGCTTGTTATTCTCATCGAAGCACGTGTCCGCTCCGGTATGGCATACTGGTCCTGAAGGAACTGCCTTGATGAGAAGCGTATCATTGTCACAGTCATGGAGTATCTCACGCAGCTCAAGGTAATTTCCGCTGGTTTCCCCTTTTGTCCAGAGCTTCCCGCGGGAACGTGACCAGAATGTCACACGTCTTTTTTCTTCAGTAAGACGCAGGGCTTCTTCATTCATGTAACCGAGCATCAGAACCCTGCGGGTCTCGGCATCCTGGACAATGGCCGGAACCAAGCCATTCCCTTTGGCAAAATCAACAGGCATCATTCTTTCCCTTCCTACTTTCCTTGCGGAATACGAACGACTATACCATGTTCACGAAGAAAAATCTTCAACTGATTCATCTCGACTTCATGAAAATGAAAGATTGATGCGGCAAGCGCGGCGTCAGCACATCCCTTGTCAAATACTTCAAAGAAATGTTCCATGTTTCCCGCTCCCCCGCTGGCAATCACCGGCACGGAACAGGATGAAGCTACCTTCCTGGTCAGTTCAATGTCAAAACCGTCCTTGGTTCCATCTTTGTCCATTGAAGTAAGCAGGATTTCCCCGGCTCCTCGCGCGGCGGCTTCACGTACCCATGAAAGCGCGTCCATGCCCGCGGGAGTACGGCCTCCGTCAAGATACACCTCCCACCCATCCTCACCGTCCGGCAAGCGGAACCGTGAACTGCGGCGGGCATCCACGGCGCAGACGACGCATTGGGAACCATAGCGGCGGGCAAGCCGTTCCAGCAACGCGGGGTCACGCACTGCGGCACTGTTCACGGATATCTTATCCGCGCCGGAAGACAGCAGGACATCAACGTCGGCATCCGTCCTGATGCCTCCACCTACAGTAAAAGGAATGTCAATGCGCCGCGCTATCTTCTCGACCAAAGCACTGAAGGTCGAACGTCCTTCTACCGTGGCAGTGATGTCGAGGAATACCAATTCATCCGCTCCGCATGCCGCGTAAGCGGCTCCCAGCTCCACAGGATCACCAGCATCCCTCAAGCCGATGAAGTTGATGCCCTTGACTGTCCTCCCATCACGGACATCCAGACAGGGAATGATTCTTTTTGCCAGCATCTCATGCCTCCTTTTCCAGCTGAGCCTGGAGCAATCCCAGCTCGTCAAGAGTGAAACGTCCTTCATACAGCGCCTTGCCTACTATGACACCATGCAGTCCTAAAGCCGCCAGTTGTCTTATATCGGCCAAGGCAGCTATTCCTCCGCTGGCTATCAGCATGAGCTTCCTGTTCCGGCGTACAGCCTCCGCGGACAGGCTCGCGTACAACTCACAGGAAGGACCGGAAAGCATACCGTCACGGGATATGTCAGTTGAAATGACCGTCGTAAAGCCAGAGTCAAGATAGTCTCCGACAAAGTCACTCACAGGGAGCGAAGATACTTTTTTCCATCCATGGGTCGCAATATAGCCATCATGGGAGTCGGCGCCTAAAATAAGCACATCCGCTCCAAATTCATCCAGCCATGACAGGACCGTGGCCCGGTCGGAGGCCGCCATGCTTCCACACGTCACCTGCCGCGCACCTGCCGCAAGTGCGGCTCGGAGACTGGTGGAATTTTTGATGCCTCCCCCAAAATCAATATGGAGGGATGTCGCGTCCGCTATCCGTTCCAAGACAGCAAGGTTCTTCGGCTCCCCACCAGCAGCCCCGTCAAGATCGACCATGTGGAGACGTTTCAGCCCAGCTCTCTCGCAAGAGAGGGCAAATGAAAGCGGATCAAGATCATAGGAAACTTGCCGGGAGAAATCTCCCTGGCTCAGACGGACGATTCTGCCGTCACGTATATCCATGGCAGGTATCAGATACATATGGCTTCACCTCCCTGGGCAAGAAAATTCTTCAAGACCTGGGCTCCGGCAGGACCGCTTTTCTCCGGATGAAACTGTACACCGGCATGGTTTCCAATGCGCAGGGCAGCGGAAAACGTCACCCCAGCGTAGGGACATGTGGCGATTGTTCCCGTTTCAACAGGAACACGGTAGCTGTGGACAAAGTAGAACATTTCTCCTGATGGAATTGATGCAAATAGGGGGTCGTCAGCGGTGGGGGTGATGGAATTCCAGCCCATATGCGGTACTTTATTGTTAATATCTCCGTGTATCAATCCTACTTCGGAATTAAATATCCCCATACAGTCAGTTGAATTTTCCTCGCTCCACCGGCACATGAGTTGCATCCCCAGACAGATGCCCAGAAAAGGACGCGTGATTTTCTTCAAACTTTCATCAAGTCCGGCCTTTTTCAGGTACTCCATGGCGGTGGAGGCTTCCCCTACACCAGGAAAGATAACATGACTACAGGATGATAGCTTCTCCATGTCGTCACTTACTACTGATGTCACTCCCAGCCTGTCCAACGCGCACCGTACCGAGGTAATGTTTCCCGCTCCGTATTTCACGATTCCTACCATGTTATATTCCTCCCCGCCTTTTCCTATAAGACGCCTTTGGTGCTGGGCAGCCGGTCATCCCAAGGATACCGTTTGACAGCTTTGCGCAAGGCACGGGCAAAGGCTTTAAAGATGGCTTCAATCTGATGATGCGTGTTTCCCCGTGTCACCGAGATATGGAGATTACATTTCGCCGCGTCACTGAACGACTTGAAAAAATGCTCCACAAGCTCAGTTGGAAAAGTCCCGACATATTCGCGGGCAAAAGTGGCATCCCAGACAAAATATGGTCTGCCGGAAAAGTCAAGCGCTACATCAGCCCTCACTTCGTCCATAGTGAGAATCTCAAAACCGTACCGGGAAATACCTCTTTTATCTCCCAATGCTTCAACACAAGCCTGACCAAGTACCAGAGCCGTGTCCTCGACTGTATGATGTTCATCCACATCTATGTCTCCCTGTACATCCATGTCCATGTCCCAACCGCTATGGCGGACGATTTGGCTGAGCATATGATCAAAGAACGGCAGTCCGGTATGAACATGACCACCTGTTCTGCCGTCAAGGTTCAGGGAAAGGGTAATGCGCGTCTCCGCTGTCATGCGTTTCACTTCCGCAGTACGGGAAGTCCGGATGGTTTCGGTTCCCGTGATGGTTCCGGTGATGAACGAAGCCACTTGACGCCAGTCATTGCTGACAAGTGCCAGAGTCTCCCCCAACCCCGCGTTCTCCGCGTCTTGTCTCATGGCAGACGGAGCAAAGAGGATTGCGCGGCACCCAAGGTTCTTCGCCAGCACCACATCAGTCAGACGGTCTCCAATGACCAGGGAATGTTCCATATCGTATCCGTTTTCCTTTGTATAAGCGGAGAGCATGCCTATGCCAGGCTTGCGCCCTGTACAGTTATCGGCGGGAAGGGACAGGTCGATATGCTGCGCGGAGAAAACAATGCCCTCCCCCTCAAGGGTCGAGACAATCCTCCGGTGTACCGGGAGAAAATCATTCATGGGAAATGAAGGCGTCCCGACGCCATCTTGGTTGCTCACCATGACAAATTCCAGGTCGGTCATGTCAGCAATTGTTTTCAGCGCACCGAACACTCCAGGAATCCAGATGATCTTACCGTAGCTATCCACTTGATCTTCTTTTACAACAACTCCATCCCTGTCAAGGAATAGAACTACTTTATAAGGAGTGCTTACCATTACATGTCCTCCTGCTGATCCGCTTTCATGCGGTCATATTCCTTCAAAGCGGCAAGCACTTCGTCATTTTCCTCACGGCTTCCCACGGTAATCCTGACGCATCCTGCGCACCCCTGTTCCCTGTTCCTGTTGCGGATGATGATTCCCTTGTTCCTCAGACAGGCGGTCATGGAATCCGCGTCATCAGTCTTCACCAGCAGGAAATTCGCATCACTCGGATAGACTGTACGTATACAGGAAAAGGAGGGCAATGACTTTTCCATCCTTTTCCTTTCCTCCAAGACCTGCGTGACCATTTTATGGACACCATCCCTGTCATCCAGGGCACGCAGAGCAAGCTTCTGGGAAGGTGAACCGAGATTATAGGGGTATGCCACAGCGCGGGCAAGTTTCATCAAGGAAGGATGTCCCATCATGAAACCCACCCTGGCTCCCGCCAATGCCCATGCTTTGGATAAAGTGCGCATCACTACGAGACGGGGATTCTTCTCCAAAAGGGACAATGCGGACGGCACAGTTGAAAAATCAGCATACGCTTCATCAACCACCGTGATGCCATCAAAAGCCTCGGCAAGGGCGGCAATCGTCCCCGGCGGAAAAGCATTGCCGGTAGGATTGTTCGGCGAACAGAGAAAAAGTATCTTTGGCCGGCCTTTCTTCTCCATCCTTTCTCCCTGATTTTCCCGCTCCCCCTGATTTTCCGTTCCACCAGAAGACAATTTTTCCACGGCAGCACGTGCAAAATCACAATCCAGGGTGAAATCAGCCGCAAGTGGAATCTTCTGCACCGTGACATCATTGATATGGGCAAAGACTTCATATGCTCCATAGGTCGGGGAAAGAGTGATGATGCTGTCCTTTCCGGAAACACAGAGCACCCTGATAAGGACATCAATCAGTTCATCGCTTCCGCTTCCTGATATTATACAATCTTCTTTTATTCCGATAACGGAAGAATACTTTTGAATTAATTCATGGGCAGAGGGGTCGGGGTATCTGTTTATCCCCGGTTCGGCAATCAAGGCTTTCCATGACTCATTGGCATCAAGGGAGACTCTGGCGACACCTGTAAATTCATTGCGTGCCGAACTGTATGGGATCAGATCGCGCATGGCCGGCCTGACCAGTTCCTTCAACCATGGTTCATCTATTCTCATGTCTTTCCTCCTTGGGGAATAGTTTCCCGCAACAGGTTCATCCGCGTCCTTACGGCTTGCGCATGCGCTTGCAACCCTTCCCCCTCAGCCATGGCGACTATGGTCGGGGCAAGTCTTTCCAATCCTTCACGGGAAAGCTCCTGGACAGTAATCTTCTTGTAGAAGGTATCCAGGCTTACTCCACTGTAGGAATGAGCCCACCCACCGGTAGGCAGGGTGTGATTGGTTCCTGAAGCATAGTCACCGGCGGATTCCGGAGACCAGGAGCCAAGGAATATTGAGCCCGCGTTAGTGATTTCCTTTTCATAATCCACTGGCATTTCCGTCTGGATGATGAGATGCTCAGCCGCATAGAGATTGGCAATACCGACAGCCTCCGCCATCTTCTTGACCACGATTGCCCTGCTATGACCCAGGGATGATGAAATATAGCCCAAACGTCCTGACTCTCCCGCCATTCTTTCCAGCCACGTGTCCACGTAGTCAAGGAAAGCATCAGCTTTCACTGTGTCCGGTTCAACCAAGACCAGGATTGCCTGGCTGTCAGACCCATGCTCAGCTTGGCTCAACAGGTCAACTGCCACGAAGTCGGGACGCGCGGTTCCGTCCGCCAGAACCATGACTTCCGAAGGCCCGGCAGGCATGTCTATGGCTGTTCCGTCCATGGAAGCTCTTTGCTTGGCATAGGTGACATATGTGTTGCCCGGTCCCAGAACCTTATGGCAGCGGGGTACTGATTCCGTCCCGTATGCCATTGCAGCTATGGCCTGCGCTCCACCCACGGTGAATATCCGTGTCACTCCCGCAAGACGCGCAGCGTACAGGATGGCCGGATGAACCGTACCGTTTGGAGATGGCGGGGTACAGAGGATGATTTCCTTGCAACCGGCTATGGAGGCAGGCACGGCAAGCATCAGGACGGTAGAGAACAGAGGCGCGGTTCCGCCGGGGATGTAGATGCCGACCTTTTCCAGGGGAACGGACTTACGCCAGCAGGTCACGCCCGGCATTGTCTCAACCCTTTGCGGAAATGGCATCTGCGCTTCATGGAAAGTACGTATGTTCCTTGCGGCGACGCTTAACGCTTCCTTTAGGTCATCGCTCATAAGGATTCCCGTCTCAACAATGAATCTATCTCTTTCTTCCATAGATATTTCCAATGTTTGTAAGTATGCCTTATCAAATTCTTTCTCATAGGTGAATAATGCGCTGTCCCCTTGCGAACGCACGGTGTCCATGATTCTGTCCACGCTCATGCGGACATCCTCATATGATGTTTCAGGACGGGAACAGAGAGCTTCCCATTCCCCGGATCCCGGATAGTAAGCACGCCTTATGAATAGTCTTCCCATAGTCTACTCCGTCAGTTTCTCAATAGGTGTGACAAGGATTCCTTGGGCGCCAAGTTCCCTGAGTTTCTCAAAGATGTCCCAGAAAGTGTCTTCCGCGACCACCATTTGCACGGAAACCCACCCTTCTTCAAGCAGCGGCGTGACCGTAGGGCTTTTCATCCCTCCCGCAATCTTTGATACCGCGGTCACATGGTCAGCGGGCAGGTTGAACATGATGTACTTGTAAGATTTTGCCCTGATTACCGAATCAATCCTCAGCAGGAGACGTTCAAGAATAACCTGTCGGGGCGATGCTTCGCTCATGAAGCCTTGGCGGGAAACCATCACCGCCGTGGAGCTGTAGAGAGGCTCAACTTCACGCAGGCCGTTCATCAGGAGCGTCGTGCCTGAACTGACCAGGTCGCAGATGGCATCAGCAATACCCGCGGCTGGCGCTATCTCCACCGAACCGGAAAGATAGCAGATTTTGGCCGTGACCCCGCGTTCTTCCAGGATTCTTCCCAGGATGTTGGGATAGCTGGTGGCAATACGCTTGCCCGCAAGCCATTGCAGGCCACCGTAGGGGAAATCCCGTGGCACAGCCACAGAGAGCCGGCACTGGGCAAATCCTAAATCCCGCACAATCTCCAAATCATCCGGACATCGTTCATCCAGCTCGTTGCGTCCCACTATACCTATGTCAGCGACACCATCGCGGACATACGCTGGGATATCATCGTCCCGAACAAAAAGGAACTCAAGGGGAAAATTGCGTGCATGCTCTTTGAGCAAGCGGGAGTCCGAACCAAAGGAAATCCCGCACCCGGCTATGATTTCAAGCGATTTCTCGCTCAACCTCCCTGTTTTCTGGACAGCCAGCCTCAATCTCTCCGTCCCTTCCATGATTCCCCCCTGAACCGGCGTGATACCGGAAAAATATAAAAAAAACCTCCGACAGAGCGGAGGTTCCTATGACAAGACAACCACACACCTGTCAGCTGCGACTTCCGGGAAAATGGTGATGATGGTGTGCGTTGCGTACTTTCTTCATGATGGAATCAACAATACCGGCCGACATCGTACAATGTCAAGACAGCACCCCCTCCTTTCAGGTTTCTTTCGGCAATCCTTCCCGCAATCCTAGGAACGAACCTCAAAATCGCCTTCCGTCACATTGTTTTCCTGAGTGGCACGGAGTGAAGAACGCACGGACAGGGAGACAAGAACCCTGACCAGGCCGATGACAATGATGACCAAACCTATGACCAGTCCGGCAAAGCGTGCAAAGAAATGGGGATAGAGGAACAGCAGGACGGAAACAAGCAGGCATACCGCAGCTTCCCATATCAAGGGTAACGCAGGAAGACCCGCCCGCCGGAACTGCACGGCATTCCACACGGACATGAGGCCGGAGATAGCCATATCGACGGCAAGGGCGTACAGGAGTATTTCCAACCATGAGGAAGCGGCCCTGGAAAATGTCATGATGACAGCCACCACGCCGACTATGATATTGAGGATGGATTTGATGATTGCGGAAGTGTACGGACTCTTGTTACCTTGGTAGGAGGAAAGAGACAGGAGGGTACGGACACCGGAAATCACTGCCAAGGCACCGACCAGAATGACAATTGCATTCATGACCTTTTCAGTCTGGAGCAGGAAGAAGATTCCAATGCCAATAATGATTATCCCCAGAATCAGGCCAAGAAGCCAGTTTGTACGCTTTTTGCTCATCTCATTCCTCCTCCTTGCATGGGGCAGAACGTATAGGTATGATGTGAAAATTACCATCCCCATCATGACAGATGACCGGCCATGAGTAAAGTACAACAGGAGCAGGGCATGAAATATCCCATAGTATTCATTGACGCGGACGATACGCTCCTTGATTTTCCCGCCGGGGAAGTCATGGCTTTCACCATGTGCATGCACGACCTTGGCATTGATGGCATGGCTGCCGAGGCATTCAGCATCTACAAGACAATGAACGCCGCTATATGGAAGGAACATGAACAGGGGCTTATCTCCATAGAGGTTCTGAAGACAGAACGCTTCTCTCGGTTTTTCACATACATGGGGATTGATGCTCCAGCGGAAAAAGCTGGCAGGCTTTTTCTTGAACATTTAGGGGAATCAGACCATCTTATTCCTGGGGCGATCAGTCTTCTGGAGACCCTCCACGGGATGGGCGTCCGGCTCTATCTGGCGACGAACGGGTACCCCGAAGTCCAGCATTCTCGTCTGGAACGCACTGGCATCCGGAAATATTTCTCAGGAGTGGGAATCAGCGGAGAAATGGGTTTCAGGAAACCGGACGTCCGTTTCTTTGAAGTCCTTCACACAATAGCCGGAACACAAGATTGTCGTCAGGATGTCTTGATGGTCGGGGACAGTCTCTCCAGCGACATAGCCGGAGGCATCAATGCCGGTCTGGATACATGTTGGTTCAACCAGTACGGATTGAACTTTCCGCCGGATGTCCGCCCTACTTATGACGTACACAATCTTTCCGACATTGTCCGGGTAGTTGCTGGCGTTGCCATCTCGTAAGAGGACAATCTATTCTTTCACTGTCGGGGGTTGCCCGGCAAGAAAAACGTCCTGACCTTCTATGCCTTCCATCGTCACATCGATTACCGTGAGTTTGTTGGGGCCGATGGTGGTCGAAAAACCATAGGCGCCGTATCCAATGTCCGGATGTACCCAAAAGCGATAGCGGGAGCCTGTGTTCATCAACATCAGACCCTCGCGCAAACCTGTGGACAGCGAAACGTCGGACAGTGACGTGGTCATGGCCGTATCCCCTGACGCATCGACAAGGGTCCCGTCGAGCAGAGATATGTTGTAGATGAGCTTCACCGTGTCTTGGAGGACGGGATGTTGGCCGCTCCCTTCCTTCAGCACTCTGTACTGGAGTCCGCTAGGGGTGGTCAGGATATTCTCCTTGTTCTTGTTTTCCTCAAGGAAAGCATTGGCTTCGGCAAGATTGGCGCGTGCCAGCTTTTCATTTTCCATCTGCGCTCTGGCCAGCAGGATGTCATTGTATTCGGCAAACAGGGTCTGGATTTCCGCCGCGCTGAAGTACCCCGACCCGGTTTCCGCGGCATCAAGGAGCCCTTTGGCAAGATACATGGGATTGATGTCCATTTGCTGGCGCATGGCGGTATCCATGAGAAGGTATCCGTATGCATAGCTGAATCTGTCAACGAATGTTTCGGGACGCAAGAGGTTTCTGATAGGATCGAGGACAAGTGGCGGCAGTTCAATGAGCGCTGTTTCCCCGGAGGCCGTGGTCGCGTTCACCGAAATGGAGACTGTGGGAAAAGAAGTCAGTGCCGTAGCCATGGAGGTCTGTCCTCCGGTGGGGCGCGTACATCCAAGGGTAAGTACAGAAAAAAGCACAGCACAGGAAAAAGCCACTACGGGAAAAACCGTATTCTTCATCAATCGCATCTTCCTTTTTGATAAATCAACACTGCATGCTGTACCGTCCGTCCCCACCCCACAGGAACGGCAGCTTTGAACGACACTGTCGGTGCCATCCCTTCCGAGAATATAACAAAATATCCGCATGGTCTAGAAAAATCCAAATTTAGGTTCACCTTCGTTCCACTCTGGTTTGCTTTGCGAATCCTCGTGTTATCCACTTTACCACCAATCAAAACTAATCAAACCAAAACCTTGAAGGTCAATATTCATTTTACCCAAGGAAACTCACTTCCGCATACCAGCATACTACCTAGACCAACAGTCACGTGAAAGATATAGTAACAACCATGGATATAACCCTGTCAGCCGGGAAAGCATCCGGTACGACCCACATACCGTCATCGAAAAGTCAGACGATACGCGCCCTGTTGATAGCAGCCATGGCCGAAGGAACAAGCATCATACGCAACCCTCTGTACAGCGCGGATACCCGCGCCTGCATGAAGCTCTGCGAACAGTTCGGCGCTCACCTTGAATACCATGACGACCGGATAATCCTGACATCGGGAACACCATCTGAAGGCCCTTTGTTCATTGACTGCGGGAACAGCGGCACGACCCTCTACCTTGGAGTAGGACTTGCCGCACGAGCAGGAACCCCCACTACCTTCACAGGAGACTCACAGCTCCGTTCCCGTCCCGTCGGTGCCCTTTTGAGCAGTCTGGCTGACCTGGGAGCAAGCATAACCGACCCATCGGGGAACTCCGGGATACCGGACACCCCGCCCTTCACCATCACCGGCCCCCTGAAAGGTGGCACGACATCAATCATCAGCACCACAAGCCAGTATCTCAGCGGACTTCTCATTGCATGCACAGCAAGTGAGGGCGATGTAGTCATAGAAGTTCCGCTACTATATGAGAAACCTTACGTTGGCATCACTTTGGACTGGTTGGACAGACAAAACATTTCCTATACCGCATCCAGGAGCCTTGACCTTTTCAAAGTTCCCGGAGGACAACGCTTTTCCCCGTTCGACCACTATATCTCCGGCGACTTCAGCTCCGCTTCCTTCTTTTTCTGCGCCGCCGCCGTCAGCGGCACATCCATCACCGTCACAGGACTGGACAGGAACGATCCTCAGGGAGACAAGCATATCCTGGACATCCTTTCTGCCATGGGATGTGCCGTTTCATGGAATACCTGCGCGGTGACAGTGACCGGCCCCGCGTCAGGACGCCTCAGAGCGGGCAGCTTTGACCTGAACACCATGCCTGACGCCCTGCCCGTCCTGGCTGTAGCCGCATGCTTCGCTGACGGAACAGTCACCTTGGGAAACGTTCCCCAGGCACGCATCAAGGAAACTGACCGCATTGCCGTAATGTATGAAAACCTGTCAGCCATAGGAGCTTGCATAGAAGAAAAAGAAGACGGCCTGACCATCACCGGATCCAGTTCACTGCGGGGAGGAATTGTAAGCGGACATGACGACCATCGCATCATCATGGCCATGGCCATAGCATCCTTGAGATGCTCCCAACCCCTGACCATACAGGGGATTGATGCCGTATCAGTCACCTTCCCCTCATTTTTCACCACATTCCACGCCTTATATACCACCGAGGAGGTACACTATGAAGATATATGACCTGCGCAGCGATACTGTGACATTGCCTGATCCAAACATGAGGAAAGCCATGTATGAGGCAGAAGTTGGAGACGATGTCTACCATGAGGACCCCTCGGTCAACCGGCTCCAGGACATGGCAGCGGAAATTACGGGCACTGAAGCGGCTCTTTTCGTGACATCCGGTTCAATGGGAAACCTCATCCCTCTCTATGTCAATGCCGGACGGGGAACGGAAGTCCTGGCTGCCTCCCAATCCCACATCATCCAGCATGAAGTCGGCGCCATATCCGCCATAGCGGGAACCATGCCCATCGGCATTTCTGTTCCCAGGGGTATACTGACCGTGGATGCAATAAAGGATGCGGTCAAACCGCTGAGCTACGACCTGGCACGAACCGCCATGCTCGAAATTGAGAACACCATTGGCGGATACCCTTATGACCTGGAGAACGTCACGGCACTGGCCGCCTTTGCCCACAAAAAGAACATGACGGTCCATATGGACGGCGCACGCATATTCAACGCGGCTACTGCTACAGGAATGTCGGTTTCCGCCTATGTCCACGGTGTGGACACCATGACCTTCTGTCTTTCCAAAGGACTGGGAGCTCCTGTCGGCTCACTGCTCTGCGGCTCACTACCCTTCATCGAGGCTGCCATGAGAGTGCGCAAGATACTCGGTGGGGGAATGCGTCAGAGCGGTATTTTGGCGGCAGCGGGCATATATGCCCTGGAACACAATGTAAAACGTCTTTCCCAAGACCACGAGCATGCCACCGTTCTGGCGCAGACGCTCCACGCCAGCGGATGGGCGAACGTTGACATGGAAGGGGTGAAGACAAACATCATCTTCTTCACCGTGCCGGGAATGTCCGAGGAAGACGCCGTGTCATGGCTGGCCGAAGCAGGCATCCGTGTAGGGATTGACGGAGGCAAGATACGGTTGGTCACCAACCTGAACATCACCGATGACGACGTACAGGATATCATTGTGAAGCTGGAGCGCATGGCTCCACCGTGCAAACAAACATCCGGGGAGAAACGATGAGCGAATCACATTATGACTTCGACAGTTTTGTAGACCGTTCGGAAACTAATTCCATCAAATTCAGTCCGCGGGCAATCCAGTCCGTCTGCGGTAATCCTCACGCTCACCCGTTCTGGGTCGCGGACATGGATTTCAGGGTAGAGAAGAACATCAGCGATGAAGTGACGAAACTTGCCAAAAGCGGCCTGTACGGATATCCAACCAACACAGAGACGGAGAAGAGCTTTGTAGACTGGGCACGACGCTGGCACGGGTGGGAAGTCAATCCTTCCTATGTTGTCGCGGCACGGGGCATGCTGAGTTCCATAGCGGCATTAACTGAATTGATGACCAATGCCGGAGAGGGAATCATTGTCCCGACACCTGCCTACCAGCCCTTCCTCCGCATCACACGGTTGACAGGTCGGTGCTTAATTGACCTCCCGCTGGTATGGTCAGAGGAACAGTGTTCTTACACCATGGATTTTGCCCTTCTTGAAGAACAATGTTCCCGTCCGGACACTACGCTGATGATACTTTGTTCCCCTCATAATCCTTACGGCAAGATATGGACGGAGCAAGAACTCCGGGCAATAGCCGACATCACGAGCCGCCACAATGTTGCTGTGATCAGCGATGAAATCCATGCGGATCTCATCTATCCGGGAGAAAAGCATATCCCTTTCGTCACCATTGCCCGTGACTACGCCATGGCCGCAGTCACCTGCATGGCTCCCTCCAAGACATTCAATATTGCCGGGGAACACATCTCTATGGTCATCTTCAACGACATCACGCTCCGCAACGAGTTCACCGCCCGCCAACTCTTGCTGTGCGAGCATGAGCTTTCCCTCTTTTCCCTCACCGTGGGCAAAGCAGCGTATAAGTACGGGGAACCATGGCTGAAGGAGCTGGTCGTCTACCTCAAGGAAACCGCGGACTTCATCACCCGCTATGTAGCAGAACATATTCCGGGAGTCACGTTCATCACCCCGCATGCCTCATTCGTCGGAGTCCTGGACTGTACCGGGCTTCTGCCTCTCGCGCAGGCCGATGCCATAGCATTCCCAGCACTGTATGACCCACGCATCAGTCCTTCAGGCGGCGTTCTTTCCCGTTTCTTCGGACAGAGAGCGTCCGTGGCGGTGAACGACGGCACCTGGTTCGGAGGGGAAGCATACAATGCCATGGTGCGTTTCAACTTTGGAACCCAACGAAGCACTATAGCTGAAGCCCTGCAAAGGATGCGCACCGCAGTGCTTGCCGCCCAAAAGTACCTTTGATGCGCTGGGAAGAAGCGCAGGGAACTTCATCCGAACCTTATGCCCCTCATCCAAGCAGGGCAACATCATCAGGAGAACGGAGGTAGCAGACAGCCGCCTCCGTTTTTTTTCTGGTCAAGCGGCTGAAAGCCTCACGGTAGATTCCCAACTGGCGTTCATGAATGCGGGGAACGCGGAACGTGTCGGTCTTGAAGTCTACGACAAGCACCCGGTCAGGCAAGGTAACGACCAAATCTGCGATTCCCTCGTATACAATGTTCCGTCCGTTTTCATCACGTCTCATGAAGAATGGAACCTCGCTTTCACAGGAAACCATCTGAGCGGAGACATTTTTCCAGAACGTACTTTCCAAAAAATTGCGGGCAAGTTGTTCTCCGTCATGGAGCATTCGAGTGAAAGCACGGGCATCTACTCCCTCCGGCATGCCGTCAGGAAACAGCTTTTCCCGCTTTTTCCCTTGGGGAAACACATATGAACCCGATGACTGCAATTCCGGCGACTGCGATTCCTGAGCTTGTAATCCCTGTGCAGAAGAAGTAAGTGCATGTGAGATGAGCGCATGGACGTATGTACCGAAACGCGCCTGTAGGTTGTTTGTCCTGATAAGCCCATCAGATGGGCAGGCAGGCAATTCCGCCCCTTCTGCTTCCCCTTCCATTTCTCTTTCCACTTCCACGATGGATGCAGTGGTCAGGTTTTCCGACGGAGCAGTGACCGCACGTCTCAGAGTCGTGGTATCAACATGAACAGCTTGCCCGTCTTCATACCATGCTTTGACTACTATGGAAGATACAGAGGGCGTGAACGATTGTCCGTAAAAATCCTTCCGACGGACAGGTTCGATGGTACGACTGTCACAGAGAGGATAGGAAAGACCATCACCTTGAAGATTTCCGTCAAGATTCTCCGCCACCATGGAATAGAGATATTTCTTTTCGCTGTCCTTGCCCGAAGTCTTTGCCGTATCGCTTCCAGAAAGTACCAGATGATATTGTGCGCGGGTCAAGGCTACGTACAGGAGCCTTTTCAGCTCCGCTTCCTCTCTGCTCCGAAGCTCCTCCTTGGCTTGGTAATACACCGCATTACCTGTCTTGAAAGAGTTCTCAGGATCCATATGGAGTGGCACGGGAACCGTGCGTCCTTGCGGCAAAGCGGAGGAAGGTTCAAGCTCCAAGGGAAACCATGCGGGGGTCTTCTGGTTTGCTCCGCCCTTGCCCATGCCGCTTATGATGACAATAGGAAATTCAAGCCCCTTTGATTTGTGGATGGTCAGCATCTGCACGCCCTCCGGTTCCTCACGGAGCAATTCCATCTCATCAAGCTTCTCATTCTGCCCAAGACGAGGACGGAGGTAATCGAGGAATGCCAAGAGGCTCCTGCCGGAACGGTCAAACTGGAGCGCCAGCTCCCAGAGCGAATCAAAATGCTCCAGGTAGACATGGTAGGAGGCATGTGAGACCAGGAACAGGCGGTAGCCCCCCTCATGCCAGAGGAAAGACAAAGCATCGGCCACGGAACCTGCCTCAACCTTTTCATGCAGCTTGCGGTAGAGGGAACAGCCATGGAGATACCGTTCCTTGACATCCGGGGCTACGGAACCAAAGCAAGGAATATCCGCAGTGGCAGGTTCTGCGAACGGAACCCACATTGGATACTTCCTCTCATGGCGTTCATTTTGGCGGTCAGTTTGGCGGTCAGTTTGGCGTTCATTCTGGTCATCGTCCTGACTTTGACCCTTCGGGTCTCTTGTGGAATCGTTTGTAGAATCCAATCCGTTGTACGCACGGAGGATGGGAACCAAGGATGCGTCCATGATGCCGCAAAGCGGGGAACGCAAGGCGGCGGCATAGGCAATCCCGTCAGAGGGATAGGCGCAGAGCTGGAGCCATGAGTACAAGTCATTCACCGGAGCTTCAAGCAACAGGGCGCGGGAGACTTGGAGGGAGTATGGAATGTGCCGTGCCCTGAAAGCCTTCTCATAGCTTATCTGCCCTCCTCCTGTGCGAAAGAGCAGACCGATTTCCAACGGATGAGGCCGTCTCAGTCCCCCTGTCCCATCAGGTACACAATAGGCATCGGTAGCAAGCATTTCCTCTATGATGTCCGCGACAGCCGAGGCTTCCGCCTCATCAGTGGCAAGCCACGGATCCTCTGGATCATCCTCCAAATCATTGAGTTCCTGATGCATCATGGTGAACCGGCTCAGGAGACCGGGTGATGGACTCCGGCTACCCAGAGGCCGAAAGTCAGCTTCATAGTCTTCGCCTCCGCTGCCCATGACACCGGGGAACAACGTGTTGAAAAGGGAAATCAACGCCGGTTCGGTTCGGTAGTTCGTCCCCAGTTCCAGCGCAATGCCCCCGGCTTCCTCTATTTCATGCCCCAATTGCTTGAAGACCGATACATCGGCTCCACGGAACCGGTAAATGGACTGCTTTTCATCACCCACAAAGAAAAGTTTCCCCTTTTCCAGCTCGCGGGCAACGGGAATGGCCGCCCCGCAGAGATCCTGTCTTTCAGCCAGCAGGTAGAGCAAATCCTTCTGCAAGTGGTTGTTGTCCTGGAACTCATCAATCATGATATGGCTGAACCGATTCTTGTAGAATGTCCTGACAGCGGGATTAGTCAGGAGGATGTCAACTGCCAGACGGGCGACATCGGAGAAGGTCAGGATGCCCGCGGCTCTCTTACGCAGGAAAAATTCCTCCTGATACCGTTGCAGGAAGCGATAAATTGGCAGGAGATTGCCACGGGAGGACAGCGCGGAGGCGAACAATCCGACCTTGTCCCTCATCACAACATACTCCGGCGTGATGTCCTTGAGTTCCGCCAAGGCACTTCCTGCCTTCACCTGACCGGGCTTGCGCCATTTTGTTTCGGCATCTTGGCAGAAATCACCTATGGCGGCAAAGTCCTTGCTTGCCCGCCAGCCATTGACAAGAGAGAGGAAAGAAGAAGCGATGTCACAGGCCTTGCGCACCGTAGCAGGAACACCCGATCCGTCAAGCCTCTCAATCTGACGACAAATTTCTTCCATGCCTGTGAGGACGGATGAAAGTTGGTCGCCGAAGTAGTTCTGTACCATCAGAGTATCCGCTTCGGCATCGAGAGGCCGGGTGATGTCCATGCCTCCGGTGGCTAACGGAACGAGAAACTCATCGACCAGGACATCAGGGGAATAAAAGACTGAGAGCAAGCGCGCTCCCTCATCCTGGGCATCGGCAAGGAGACGCGAAGCTACCACGGAAGCGAACCTGGTGGTCGCGTCATCATCAATGGAAAAATCCCCGGTGATGCCGTAGCGTATGCAATCGGAGCGAACTATGGCCGAGCAGAAGCTGTCCAACGTTGAAATCTGCGCCTGTGGGAAACGGGCAAGCTCAGATGCCATCAGCGGGTCATCTCTCAGGGAACTGACCAGCGCATGGATGCGTTCATGCATCTCAGCCGCCGCCTTGCGGGTGAAGGTCAGCGTCAGGATTTGGTCGGCGTGTGCTTTGCCTTCGATAAGAAGCCGTATGAAGCGGTACGTGAGGACGGTCGTCTTACCGCTTCCCGCTCCAGCGGACACGACGCAGTTGCTGTCACAGTCCACCGCGCGGCGCTGGTTGTCATCGAGCCTGCGGCCAGTACGCGCAAGGACATCAGCAAAGGTCAAGGAAGCAGTATTCGCGTTCATCTCCGTATTCATCTTCGTGTTCATCTGACAGCATACCTCCTGCGCGTGACAGAACGGAAGACGCGGGAGTCCGCTGCGGGAGAAGCGGCGAACCGCCCGGCTGATATGTCCCTGACCATTTTTTCCAACATTTTCTCAAGCTCTCCATCCAGCTTTTCAACCAAAGCACGCTCATCTCCCGCTATATTCGTCGCTTTCGCAGCCGCATTCACAGCAGAAGAACCATCAACAGGCTGTCCGTCTCCCTTTTCATCCCAGATGATGCTATAAGAACCATCCTTCACTGAATAATACGCTGCCAGTGCCGTCCGGGCAGCCAATTGGCTGGCGACCAGCCGACGGTACACCGGCAACTGGAAGGAGGGAGGCCCCCCTTCCTTCCTGTAGTCTCCCGGCCGGAGATTCTTCAGGTTGCCCTTCTTGTAATCGACCACGGCAAGAGCCCGGCCTTCCACAGCGGCATCATTGTTTTCCGCTCCCGTCTTCATGTTTCTTACGTCGGTCAACGATGCCCCAAGCAGTACGATGCGGTCTATCTTTCCAACTAAATGATAGCCTTTATCCGCATTCGTCATCTCCAAATTCTTTTCAAATTCCCAACTGAGGGTACCGGAAAAGATTTTTTCCTCTTGGTCAAGAATCTGTGGAAGCTGCCGGTCAAGCGTGTTTTTTATCCAGCGTAACGTAGGCGGTGATGGCGCGTCATTGCTGTGACTCAAACGCATAAACTCGTCCCCCCACGTGGAAAGCAGTAGCTTCTGGTAGGTATCCTTGTGCCGCTCTCCATCATACAGGCCGGTCATGGCCGTCACCTTTTCAAAAAACAGTTGGTAGACTTTGTGAATCAAGCGTCCCATGAAACGGTGATCCATCCGAGGAACCTCATAGTTCTGGTCATCCCTCACCCCCATCCCCCATTTCAATGCCCATGAGAAAGGACAGGAGGCAAAGGCATCAATCTGGGTCGAGGAAAGCGTCAGCAGCGGTTTCCCTCCGCGCTCAAGGCTATGCTCATGGTCATGTTCATGGTCGCACTCATGGAAAAGCGGAGAAAAGATGCCCGGATTATCCATGCCGGACACTGCCACATCCCTTTCATTGCTCATCCTGGTGAGGACGGTTCCGGCATTGTCCCGATACCATGCCCTCTGACCAGAAAGCATACTGTAGTTATAATCTGTTTTTTCACCCCTCCATAGCTTCAATTCATCCTTCCACGAGTCATAGGTTTCCCATGAAGACATCTGCCTTACCAAGCCGGATTCGACCATGCATGATGGAGGGAGCTGTACACCGTTGTAACCCTGTGAAGACAGGGAAAGCCGTCCTTCCATGACGCAGGAACGGTAGAGAGAGAACAATGCCGCAGTCATGTCATGTTCCTCGCGCACTGAAGCGGAAAGTACCGTCTCAGGGAGAAAGTCTCCGGAGTTATCACTGACCAACGTCACATCATGTCCCAATCCTATGGCATAATGGTGAGGAATCATCAAGGTCGCGCTCTGCGGCCACACGTACACGGGAATCCCTCCTGAACTCTGGGGAACATATCGCGTCTGGGATATATGGGAGAGAAACAAAGAAAACAGTCCGTGGTAGCGAGTGATGCCGGCTGTCTGCAAGGCTTGGGCGACTTTTTCAAGGTTCTCCATGCAGAAGGTATAGACAGCGGTCGCCTCCGCTGTAGCGGCGGCCTCCCATCGTTCGTCGCAGAAGAACTCCTGCTGGAAATAGGACAGGCGGGCGCGGATGTCTTGGGATGTTTCCGCTTCCATGACACTGATCACTGTCCCACGGAATTTCCCGTACCATGAACGCAGGGAGACGGGAGCTTCGCCTGCGTCCATGCCTGTGTCCATGCGTGCGTCCGTACCGGAAGCGTCAGGCTCCGACCACGACAGACGCTGGAACCATGCATCATGGGAGGCAGAATGGACATCCCCTCCCTCGATGCGCAGCTCTATGGCGCGAGCCAGCAGGTTCCTCTGGAGAATGATGTCCCTCCATGGGATGCCGATGTCGAGCAGAAGATCCTTCATGGCCTGCAAGGAAAAGGCAGTATCATAGACAGCCTTGAGTCGTGTGAAGAAACGTCCGGCGGGATGCTCAAGCGGCGAAAAGCCTTGGATGAGGCGCAACGGCAGGTCATGGAGCCGTGCTTCTTCTCTCAAATGGGCGACAAGGATTTCATCAACGGGAACAGTCACCGCCATCTCCCTGGCTGGCACTCCTTTTTCCGCAAGAGTCCTCAGACGGCGCACGACATCGCCTACTTCCTGGCTCTGGTTGGCAAAGACATGCAAACAGTCTTTCCCATTGCGCGTGTTCGCCTTTGTGTTTACGTTTATATCTGGCTTTGCGTTCGACTTCACATCCAACTTTACATCCAACTTTACGTCCGATGAAGCTGCAACAGCCTCTGGGTCGGCTGTCTGTATCCATGAAGGATTGCCCAACTGCTTCAACAAACCTTCCACTCCTGGGATGGTCTGTGAAAATACAATGACATGTTTCTTGCCCATCATTACCGGAGGCGCAAAGGCAAGGGACGGGGTTTCATAGGAAGGCTCGAACAGATTGCGGCGGACAAGGAATTTTTCATATGCACCATGAAGCACCGCAAGCTGCCGGAAAACATCGTCCCAGACAAGAGCGGAAGCCTCCTGTTTTTCCTGACGCGCCTGGCGTTCCCGACGCAGTACATCGGCGAACCGAGGGAGAAGCCGGGCTATCCGCTGGGTATACGCCTCGAAGGTCTCAGGATGCAGGGACGATGCGAACCATGGAACCGTATCTCCTTGGGGGCCTTCAAGGAACTCACGGGCGAACATCATCCTGACCAAAGAATTCGCAGGAAGTTTTTCCGCATGCACAGGAAGAAAGCGGGCGCGGAACGTATCCCATGCCAACGCCCTGTCAGCACGGACGACTCCGCTCTTGCCATGAAGGGCATAATCCTCCAGCCAGAAACGAGCGGAGATTTCAGAGGGGAACACCAATACGGAGTCCGTGTCGAACAGGCTGTGCACGAACGTCCGGGGAGTGGAAAAATGACTGTCCATGCATTGAAGTATACCATGTGTCATGCTACTGTGACATCATGGATGAGCCGACACACAGGAAAAAACATCAGGACAAGACACCATCCCGGAGTTCCGGCGGACCGGGACGTGGAGCTATCGCCGTGGCATGGATTGGCCTTCTGGTGTTGCTCATCGTCTCATCGCTGCTTGTGCCCGACATAACCCGTCTGATGAATAGGTTGGGCGTGAACTGGAAAATCACATCCCTTGCGGCGATACTTTTCCCTTATGTCGTCACTGGTCTTGGCAGTATTGCCTATGGCTCGGTTCTTCCCCGGCATCAACTTTTGAGGCTTTTTACTGACAACCGTACATGGGACAGGGGGCTCCTGCGTCTCAGCGCAGCCGTCTATACCGCGTTCCTGTGCCTGACCACCCTTCTGCACTGGGCATTCATGCCCGGTTCATACCGTCTGTTAGCTTTTTTCTCTCCTGATTCCCCGTCCCCGGACATCATACTCATCATGTGGGGACTCGCGCTGGTACTGATTCCCATGCAGACGAGCGTAGAGGAAATCCTTTTCAGGCTTATGCCCGCACGTTTCTTCTACCCTCTCCCCTGGCATCTGCCTGGATATCCTAAAGGCCGCATTGGGCTTTCCTTGTTCTCCGCACTGCTATTCGTCTTGCCGCATCTTGCCAATCCTGAAGTGACAGGAGCCAGCAACGCAGCGCCTGTCATCTTCTTTTATGCCCTGTTCGGCTTTGGCGTCATGTATCTTTCCCTTGTCCATAAAGGTTTTGAGATAGCCTTGGGAATCCATGCCGCCAACAACCTCATGGCGGTATTCATTGTCTCCTATCCTGATTCGGCACTCCCCGCCTACCCTTTGCTCATGGCACAGGGAAAGGCTGACTCATGGTGGGGTGTCATCCAGCTTGCTTTGTCACTGATTACCGTGGCGGTGGTTTCACATCTGAGAAGACGCAAGACCTCATCCGCGGTTCTTTCGGCTTCAGGTTTTTCGGATTCAGTCGTTTCGGATTCTTCACCGTGACGCGATAACGGAAATATAAAAACACAAGAACATACATGGGAGGCATGATGGCTCGTGATACTAAAAAGAAACCCAAGGACAATCCCGGAACCGGACAGACACGGAAGAAAAAGCCCGCGAACCAGAAAAAACATCGCGCCCTGCTACAATCGGCTATCATCATCGGCGTCATCCTTATTGTCCTTTTCATCCTCACGCCCACAGAACGGCCACAGGCGTATGTGGAGCGGCAGGACAATCTTGTCACCGAGAGCGTGCTTACCGGTGGCGTCATCCTGGACATTGAGCTACCGGCATCCAGGGAAGGCGACATCATCGTGCGTCATTCCGGATACACGTTGTCCTATAGCGAAGATCATGAGCAGCCGTGGTGGGTCGCCTATGAACTGACCGCCGAGGAGGTCTATGGTCTTTTCGAGCGGGGCGATGATTTTCGTGCTGACCCGTCGATCCCTACGGGCTCCGCGACTCCGGCGGACTACACGGGCAGTGGTTACGACCGAGGACATCTGATTCCCGCCGCTGACCTTTCATGGTCGGCTCAAGCTATGTCCGAATCTTTCTTCATGAGCAACATGAGTCCCCAAACTCCCCAGTTGAACCGTGGCATGTGGAGTTCCCTAGAAGCCATCGTGCGTCAAAATGCAGTGACCGAAGGGCGTGTGGCTGTCGTGACCGGTCCCGTCCTGACCGATGGTCCGTATGAAACCATCGGGACGAACAAGGTTGCTGTTCCCAAGTATTATTACAAGGTATTGCTCGACTATACGGGCCCGACGACCAAGGCGATAGGCTTCATCCTTCCCAACCAACGGCCTGGCGGCTCCATCCAGGATTATGTAGTGACAGTCTCCGAGGTCGAGGATGTCACGGGTCTCGATTTCTTCCACCGCCTCCCCGATGACATAGAGAAAGCACTGGAAGGATCTGTAAATGCGGCGGCATGGGACTGGAAGCGGTTCTCTGCAACTAAAGCTGAAAAAGAGCAGTTCCTCGCCTCCCTTGGGGATGGCCCCACGTCAGGGGAATCTTCCGTGGGTACCGTGGCCACGGGTACTACAGGGACTACCGGGAATACTGGAACTACAGGAACTTCCGCATCTTCTTCTGACGATGCTTTAGTCCTCTATCTCCGAACGGTTCTGTATGATACTTTGGGAGACGTGAAGAAGAATCTTTTGGTCATTGTAAGGGATACTGTTGGACTGTAGCCTCGGACTACAAAGAAGGGCGACGTATTGGAAAGGAACGCGGGAGGGTCCGTAGTCCTGATGATACGGAAATTCTTTCAGTGGTTTCGGTGGTAGAGGTTCTACAGTGCTTAAGAGGGAGGTTTTCATGGCAAACGCAGACTTTGCGCTGACGACAAAAAAGCTGGATGTCGGCAGGGATATCATTTCCCATGTTCCTGTCATATTCTCCGACTTCATGGCCTCCGGCGGATACTCTCCACTGGTTATAGCAGATGAAATTACATGGGAGGTGGCGGGTAGACAGGTTCAGACGGAACTCGACACAGCAGGACTCTCCCCCGCCGCACCATTCATCTTTCCTGGTACGCCCATGCTCTATGCTGATGAAAAAGCCATAGCAAAGGCGCAAGATGCACTTTCCAGACATCCAAACTGTCGATGTATCGCTGTGGGAGCGGGCTCAATCAACGACATTGTAAAGGCCGCTTCCGGCGCATTGGGACAGCCTTACATGGTGGTGGCGACCGCGCCTTCGGTCGATGGCTATACGTCCGCAGGGGCCGCGGTATCAATCCACGGGTTCAAGCAGACGGTTCCATGTCCTGCCCCTGTTGTCGTGGTCGCCGACACTGGCATCCTCAGTGCCGCGCCTTATGATATGATTGCGGCAGGGTATGCCGATTTGGCTGCCAAGTTGCCCGCTGGAGCCGACTGGCTCGTCGCTGATTTCTTTGGCACGCATCTTCTTCATCCCGCTGTCTGGGATATGATACAGACTCCCCTTCACGCCCAAGTGCGTTCCTCCGCTGGCATAGCAGCCCGCGATCCATCAACCATCTCATCCATATTTACTGGTCTGTGCAACACGGGTTTCGCCATGCAACGGATGCATGATTCCCGTCCGGCCAGTGGCGCAGAACATCTGATGAGTCATGTCTGGGAGATGGATCATCTGGAGCATGACGGACTTCCGGTTTCCCATGGTTTCAAGGTTGCTCTGGGGACGCTGGCTTCTACCGCTTTTTATGAGGAGTTCTTCGCCCTGGGTTGCGATGCCCTGAGGTCACGCCTTTCTGCGTGGAAGAAGCCTTCATGGGAGGACAGGGAACAGGAGATATGCTCATGGCTTAAGGGGCAGCATAATCTTGACGATGTACTCCGTGTCTCCCGTGAGAAGTTCCCTGCGCCATCTCTCTGGGATGAGATGCTGGAGTCTCTCTGCTCCAAGTGGGATTCCTTAAATGATATCATCAGAAAGCAGCTCATTCCCTTCCCTGAACTGCGGGAGCACTTTGTTACAGCAGGGTGTCCTGTCGAACCGGCTGACATTGGACTGAGCCGCGAGGAATTCCACAAGGGGATGCATGTGTCGGGCATGATCCGCAACCGTTTTACCATTCTGGATTTAATGTTCATCACGGGTGTTTATGATGAACTTGAGGAGCCTCTGATGAACAGCGGGAAATGGTTCACGAGGTTTGCGTAGATTCTTCCTTTTGCAAACTTACCATTTCCCACATAGATAGTTTTATGCAAGATTTTCTTTCAAAGAAAGAATACTATTGAGCAACAAAGAGCCAACATGGATATTTTAGGTGAAAAGTTACAACTCCCTTCTATTGAAGACGTTCACTCTGTTGACATCCATTCTTCTAGCAGGTATATTCACGTGTACGCCCAGATGGCGGAATTGGTAGACGCACTAGGTTCAGGTCCTAGCGGTGGCAACACTGTGCAAGTTCGAGTCTTGTTCTGGGCATGAGAAGGTTATTTCCTTGTGTAATAGATTGTTACATAGGGTAAAATTGCCTTCTTTTTTTTGCTTCGGGCAGAATTTTTTTCAGGCTCAACGCGGAAAGTTGTGGGATGGACGATAAAGTAGCCGAAGAGAAAAGCGGAAAGAAATAGAAAGAAGGACGGAAAAACTGGTAGAGTTGGTTTACCACAACACAACGAACCAGGAGGACCGTCCTTCATGCATGAGTGTACCGCAAGCTTCGTCAGTCTGCCAAGTTTCATCTGCGAGAAAGAACAGATCTGGAAAAAGTCGCGGTCGTATCAACCGATACGATTCCCCGATTCAATCCCGGGGGCGTTTTTTCCAGACCAAGCCTTAATAGGATAACTACGAAAGAATTACTTGTCAAGGAATTCCGTGATCATCGGCAGCATCGGCAGCATCGCATCTTCCTACTCAAATGAAAAAGTAAAGGCAACGAGAAATCTGAAGGAAGTTGCGAGAAGTACTTCACAGGCATGATGCACTTGCTGGTACACTGAAAAGACTCCGGCAACCGCCACGGCTCGGACAGGAGGAACGAGTATGGCGAAGAATCATCTGACGTTGAGTGAGAAAATCAGAATAGAGGGGATGGTGTCCCAAGGAATCAGTTTTGCACGGATAGCCCAGGAACTAGGCAAGGACCGCCTCGGATTCCAATGTCCTGGACAGCGCGATCGCTTTGCATGCTGTTTATGGCATGCCCATGAAACAGGCGGTCACCTTCTCCCGGACAGGGCTCCAGGCCGGACTTCTGGACGGCAAGACGCATAGGGCACCCTTTGCGGAGTCCCTTATCACCACTGCGAACAATGCGATGAACAACAACCTCAGCGGACTGTCCTACGGACTGTATATGGTTACAAAGAATGAGAAGTTCAAGGACATGGCGGATGGGTACTCGTCTCTCGTCTCTCCTGTATGGGAGAAATATGGATTCGCCGGTGACAGCGTTCTTGGCAGCATCCAGCCGTTGGGATCGACTGCGCGCTATGTGGGCGTGAATCTCGCTATCCAAGCCCCTCTGACGCTTCTGGGCTATGCGTTCGGTCCTACGGGAGCGAAGGTGATGAGCTTGGTCGGGCGTGGTCTTGCCGCCGGAGTGAATTTCTCGCTCACGGGTCTTTCGGAAGCGGGGAATAATTTTTATGAGATGTCCAAAATCACCGTTCCTTACGGAAATACATTGGACTTGGACAGTCCTCTTGCAACGGGCATGTTCTGGACGAACGTGATCCTCAGCGGAGCGATTGAAACCGTGGGAAGCGAAATGCTCCCTGGTGTGAGAATGTTGCAAAGCTCCATCTCTCCCGCAGGATTAAGACAAGCGCTATTCACTGGATGGAAAGATTTCGCCACACAGTTCGGCGTGGGAACGGGACTTTCGATGTTCGGCGAAGGCTTTGAGGAATTTGAAGGGGCTCTCGTTTCCGGTGTGACGACGAACATCCTCAAGACCATAGCCAACGAAAAGGGCGGTCGTTTTGACCTTGAACCTATGCGGAAGATTGTCGACAGAGGCCTGACCGAAGCGTTAGAGGCCGGTAAGGACATGATCATCCCCTCGCTTGTCTCCGGGCTCTTTGGTGGTGGGGTCTACGGAGTCCGCACGCGCTTTGATGCGCGGCAGAATTTCACACAAACCAAAGAATCTGCCAGCGCACCGATGAACCTTATCCAGGATATTCGGGAGACTATCGGAGAAAAGACAGCGACTACGTCCACTCCTGATTCCGGGTCATCGGGAAAAAAGACAAAAATATCTCCTATCAGAGTCTATGAATCAGGGAATCGTCTGATTCCAATAAATGCCGAGGAGTCAGAGAAATACGCTCAAGCCCAGGCTTTGGGGGCGAAGTCGGCAGAAATCATCATACAAGACATCCCCCAGGCCGACGGGAATACCCAGGCGGAGCAGATCAACACGATGGCACTGCATTTCGGCTCACGCATCAGCGGGAACACCCTTGTCTTTGAGTCGCAGGAGGACTACGAGGCCGCCAAGGACACCATCTCCCGCATGGCACTTGAAAGCCGGGGCGACGAGTACGACATCGTGGCGGGCGAGTCCAAGGTGACGCTCTCCCTTGCCATGGACGACGGGCAGATGGAAAGCACGGAGCCGGACGCGTCCTACCTGCCGAAGGTGGACATCCCCTTCCCCTTGAGCACGATGAGCGCAGACCGGGCGATCCAGACACGCGAGCGGGAGATGATTGAGGAGGCGATCGGAGACCTTGTCACCCATACAGAGGGGCGCATATCCCGCTCCGACATGGACGCGAATGTCGACGCCGTCCTTGCCGTCGGGCAGGCCCTGAAGATGAACACCGACGATCTATTGAAGAATCACCTGACGTTCACGCTGGATACGGAGATTCCTGCTCCCCAAAAGGGCAAGGTCGCTCTCGGTTTCCTCGAAAGACCGTCGCTGGTGAATGGGAAACCCGTGTATACCGTCCACATATCCAAGAAGGCTGATGCCTCGACGCTTCCCCATGAAGTGCTTCATTTCATGCGTCCTCTGGTTCCCAAGGAACTTATGGCTCCCTTCGTGAAAGCGTATGGCGGGACGGAAGGGGAGATGTGGCTTGAGGACATTAAGGAAAGGGACGGGAAGTTCTATCTCGGAAAGAAGGAGTTCTCCACGTATGAGGAGGCGGCAGAGGCGGTTCGTCCGTTCGAGGAACGTTTCGCCGAGGACGGGACAGGATACCTTGGACGGGGGATCGCACCCATCGAGGAGATGAAGCCTTTCTTCGAGCGCTTCAAGGCGGCTCTCAAGGCTTTGGTGGAGAAGTTCAAGGACAGGCTCTCCGCGGATGTCGTGAAGGCGTTCGACAGACTGTTCAGCGAAGACGGCACGGCAGAGAACCGCGCGGGACGGGCTGTGGAGCTGTTCCAACAGGAATCCTCCCTGACACCACAAGAGGCCCAGCGTCAGTACACTGAGGTTGAAAACCGTTATCGCGGAACAGACCTGTGGATGAAGGCTCCGAATGGAAAGCCGACGAACCTCACGGAAAGACAATGGGTGACGGTACGAACGACGGCATTTAAAAACTGGTTTGGGGATTGGGAAGCAGCAGAGAATTTTAAGTGGCTGATGAATGCAGAGCCTGTATCAACGATAACTGGAGAGGAATTCAAAGAAAACCTCGTTGATAATGTTGCTGCTTTCTTTGGAAAGATCGGTAACAAGGTTGTCCGCGAAGGTGTCGGGGAAATCACGTTGACACGCCGTGATATTCAGGCTTCTGTCGCTCATGGAATCGGTAGAAAAAAAGCTTCTGCATTTGCTGCTGTTCCTGCTGTGATTCAAAATGGACGAGAGTTCAATCGGATAGAAAACTATAAGGGCAGGGGATATACCGCGATAACGATAGATGCTCCAATTGTCATTGGGGATGAGCAATATATATGTGAAGTCGTCATCAACCAACAGGAGAACTCACGCCATTTCTATCTGCATGAAGTGGAAATAAAAGAAAAGCTCCAGTTTGGTAACCAAGTACGAAGTTACATGGATGGGAACCATCCAAACCGTAATACCAAAACTGAAGCTTCTGAGACAATTATAGCAAAGGTATCGTCACAAAGCAAGTCCGATTCTTCTCATACAGAAGTGGCCATAAAAAAGAAGCTGAGTGATGAGCCACTTCAAGACACCTCATTTAAGGGTGATAGCTCAACACCTGCTTCTAGACTTATTGTAACGAAGTTGTTGTACCAAGGCACGTTTGATTCTTCTCAGGTCGTGGACGAGAACAGCGAGCCTCTGGTGGCCTATCATGCGACGGACAATGAATCCACACCATTGCAAAGTGGGAATTCCGCAGGAACCATTTATTTGGGGTTTGATGAAAAGTCTGCAAAACGAGTGGCACACGGGAAAAGGGACGTCATTCCGGTTTTTCTTTCTGTAAAGAATCCGGTGAATGAGATGTCATCCGGTATCGAACAGCATGACGCGGAATCGCCTCAAAAGGTCGCACAATGGAGGGATGCGGGGCATGATGGTGTCTATGTGCATGATGAATCAGGCACAGGCATAGCGGTGTTTGATCCCGGACAAATCAAGTCCGCCACCGATAACGTCGGGACATTCAATGCGACGAATCCAAGCATTCTTTTCCAGACCGAAGACTTCTCTCCCGAATACGCGGAATTCTCCGGCAAACCACAGGAGGCAATCGACCACCTGCTGGAAGTGAAGCAGGGCAGTGTCCCCGCGGCTATGTACAAGGAAGGTATCGGAGATATCGATTTCGTCTATGGGAAACCAGGGGAGACGGGATATGGTTTAGCTCATATCCAGGAGAAGCATCCGAATATATTGCCTCGATTGGTTGAATTGATTGAAACAGGAGTTGTATCTGCACCATCAAAAGACCGGCGGAACATACTGCTTCTCGAAGCAAGAGCTGCTATCAGGCTTGATTGGAATGGGGAGAAAAAGAACTGGTTGGTCACTGCCTATTATTATGATAATCATCTGTCCGGCAGCACCGGAATCGATGCCGCCCCTGGCATGACGTCAGGCTCTGGCCAAGTTCAGACAGACCGCTTGTCTACTACTATAAATGAGAGTGATGTACCTGTCAACGACAGCCCCTCCTACCAGCTCTCTGCCGAGGCGAAGGAAGACTTCCCGAACGCATTGTTCCAGACTGCTTCAGTACGTATGGACGTGCCTTTTAATGAAAATGAAGGCGGAGAGTCACGTGTCTATGCCCTTGCCGAGGAATCCCGTACGGAGTTCTCGGATACCGTACGCGCCATGGCAGCGGCCTTCCGTCTGCCTGATGATGCAGTCATGTTCCGTCGGGATTTGAAGGGCGTCGAGCGCGCCAGGGTGAAGGTCGCGCAAGATTATGGCGGGGACTGGGGACGTTTGCTGGACATCAACGGCGCGATGCTCGTCTTCGAGGAGTACGATGACGCGAAATCCTCTTTTGAACGGTTCATAGCGGAACACCCGGAAAAAGTGGCCCGCCAAAAGATCAAGGACGATGATTTCGGCTACCGGGACTTCACGGTGAACATCCGCATGTCCAACGGATTCATCGGTGAAGTCCAGCTCCTGGACAAAGTGATATTCCATGCGAAAGAAACCGGCGGACACGAGATATACGCCGAGGCGAGAAAACTGACTAAGTATTATGAGAACAGAGAAAAATATACTTCTATTTTTGGTTCTGAAATTATTGAGTCAATCAGAAAACTTTATGACGACCTTAAGGAATGGAGTAGAGAAGTCTATTCACCTCAGAGTATCCTGTCCCCGACAGCGTCATACGACAAGCCGGGATTGAGCGCCAAGGCCTCGGCGAGCTTGCGGGAAAGCAGGGAACTATCCAGCATGTTGCGCCCATACATACCACGCTCTCTTTCGGTCGGTGCCCTCTCGATGACGGACGTGCCGTCTTCGGAAGGTGCAAGCACAGCCTTGAGAAACACTCCGCTTTCATCGGTCCTCATGGGGATATCGCAGATATCAAAGTATTTGACTGCCATAGAGTCCTCCTCTTCTTTAAGTATACCTAATTCTCAGGAGTCAGACAAGATATCGGGTGACGGTGGGGCGGCTCTCTACCAGCTCTCCGACGAGGCGAAGGAAGAAATTCTCAATCAACGGGAAAATGATGTGCAGCATGCCCTGGGAGGGAATTACTACGTCCCGACCTCGGTAGTAGATGAATACGCCGCCCAGGGAAAGGAATGGGCCGTCAAGGAAATGAATCTCCGGAGCATGATCAACGCATCGCCTGAACTGCTCAAGAGAGCTCGCGAGTATCAGACTTCAGAGGATTTCATGGAGGCGATGAAAAATGACCCGAAGGTCTATGACAGGGATTTTGTTGACGAACATGTCACGCCTGAAGACTGGATGGATGCAGATGAATATTTCTTTGGGAAAGTCTACGCATACGCCCATCTGAAATCCCGCGATCAACGGGATCGTCTTTTTGTGAACAAGTATCTTTCTTCGGATAAGAAACTCCTTGAGCTGGTCACGTCCCTCAGGGTATATAGCGATGTCGATACCAAATATTTCCCTAAGAGAAGGAAGCCTGTCTATACATTCGTCCGCGCTCGATTCGGAGCGTTCCCCGGTGTTTCTCCCTATGTGCTGAGGTTGAAAGAGTCATCATCTCCCGAAGAATTCGCCAGGGCCCGCCAGGCCATCATGAACAATCCGCGGGCATATCGGAACGCCCTCTTGGTCGTTGAACAGGCCAATTACCGTGTAGCCACCCGGATTACTAACAGCGAAGATGGAAACAACGCCTATGCGACTGCCAATGACGTCGCCGCTTATCTGGAAGAAGTCGGAGAAGACGTTGAGAATGAACTGTTCGGTACTCACTATGCAGATGAGCCTCTTGTCGAATCGGTGGACATGAAACCTGCCGACGGTCCGGTGACTCAAACCCAGATTGATGCGATGGAAGCCGATTCCCGTATCATCCTCGACAGGTATATGGTTCAGGAGGCCAAAGACAAGGCTGGTTTGCAGAGACAGATCAAGACCGTCAGGAAGCGGGCGGAGGATGCGAAATCCAAGGCACGGGAGATTTCCAGGGAACTGACAGCACAGAAAAAGAAAAACCAGCGGATCGGAGAACTGAGGGCCGCGCTCAAGGAATCACGCGCGGAGGAAAAGAAGCAGACCGCTATTCTCACTGCTTTGCAGAGGAAGCTTGAAGCTCACAGGTTGAAAGAGGCCAGGGCTCATCTGTTTGGAGAAATCAAGAAGTCCACGACATGGAATGAGAATACCATGGATGCCGCCTACATCGACGACATGCAGATGCTTCAGGCTATGGTTGACCCAAAAAACAGATCCCGGAAGCAGATCAAGGACTGGCGTAAAGATGGTGATGTCGGGGCGGTTCCGGAACATCTTTCCCAGTATGTCGGCGCAAGTGCGGGGATGTTTCTAATATATTGACAAAACAAGGCAGGCATGGTACCTATTCCCCGCAAGTGCAAGGGTGCTTCCTAGAGTCCGATGAAGAAAAAAGGCTTGCCGAGCTATTCCCCGCAAGTGAGGGGGTGTTTCCATCGTCATCAATGGCTTGGGGGTCGCACTTGACTATTCCCCGCAGGTGCGGGGGTGTTTCTTACGATGCAATCAATGTGGATAAAACCGCTGACTATTCCCCGCAGGTGCGGGGGTGTTTCTATGTGGAAGAAGACACGCTTTGTTCACCATCAATGAATGTACCAATGGGTTTGCCATTCTTTTTTGGCTCAACTCGTTTTCTGTGGGATAGGGCTTAAGGAAAAGGACCTGGAGAAAGCGGCATTCGTACCAGTTACGGCAGAGACCCAGTATAATTCTGGGTGGCGGCTTCCCAAGTCCTATACAGAAAATGTACTTACGAAAAGTGATCTTGTCAACAGATTCCGTGACATCGACAGCATCAATGACATCCTTCACATAAGTCTAGATAACTCCAATGGAAATGCTGCCAATAATGACAACCAACAATAAGATAGAAAAGAAGAAAGAACATCGCCATAGTTTTGAGGAAGTAATTTCGTTGCATCCGAACCATAGGTTTCGATAACAGACGATGCTATCTGCGTTTACATATTCTATTTTCCCCGGAAGGAAGTGGAACCGTAGGGATACACCCTTGAGATTTTCACCCTCCAAACACACTTCCGCCTTCAGGGGTAATCGCAACTACTACCGGGAAGTCCCTGACTTCCAGCCGGAAGACCGCTTCAGGCCCCAAGTCTTCACAAGCGACTACCGTGCTGCTGATTACCCTTGACGCATAAAGAGCCCCGCATCCGCCGTATGCCTGTAAGTACAGACCACCATGGCGAACCAGCGCGTCATGCACCTCGCGGCTGCGCGGCCCCTTGCCGACCATCCCGGAAAGACCATGCTCCAACAACAAAGGAGTGAACGGATCCATCCTGGCGCTGGTGGTCGGGCCGCATGAACCGATTACTCTCCCTACTGGCGCAGGCGAAGGACCCATGTAATAGATGAACGAACCTTTCAGCGGAATAGGAAGCTGTCCTCCAGAACTCAGGATGCTCACAAAACGCTTGTGAGCCTGGTCACGTGCGACATACAACGTTCCGTCCAGCAGAATCCGCTCAAAAGGTTTCAGTCCCATGGCAACTTCCCTGCTCTCCAGCGGAAGCCGGAGATGACGTACAGCCTCATGCATACAGAATTTCCTCCACTTTCCATGAACCATCCGGACGATGAATGACATCGATGCGGAATTTCCGATCCGCCCAACAGTTCACCGAAACAGCAAGCGGCAGCCCTGCAATATGAGTCGGCCCCTTTTCTATCGCCACCGAGAGCGCAGTGCCGACACCTCCCAAGCCACCCGGTCCAATCCCCAGCCTGTTCACAGAAGCAAGCACCTGACTTTCCAGTTCGGCGTAGCGTGAATCAGGATGGGCTGTCCCATAGTCACGCAAAAGAGCCCTCTTGCTCATCCTGGCCGCATCGTCCATCGTGCCACCAAGCCCTATGCCAAGGAATACCGGTGGACACGGCTTGCCCCCGGCAGTGCGCATGATATCACTCACGGCGGAGACGACTTCTTTTGGACCGTCGGTCGGACGGAGCATTCGGACGCCGGAGCAGTTCTCACTGCCAAAACCCTTGAGCAGAACGGAAACACGCAGCCCCTCACCGTCCGAAAGTGCCCAATGGAAGACAGCGGGTAAATTATTTTGAGTATTCGTTCTTTCAAAAAGAGGGTCGGAAACAACAGAACGCCGGTAAGGAACAGACTCAATCGCTTTTTTCAAGCCATCGTTTATTGCATCTTCCCAGTCTCCAGACACGAGGAACATGGAACGTCCGACATCACAGAACACAAGGAACATCCCGGTATCCTGACACATAGGGAGACGCGATGAAAAGGCGATATCAATATTCTCCTTGATGGCACGCAACACATCACGCCCTGCGGAGGAAGCCAAGGGGTCATGGTTTTCCAATGCAGCTTCCTCGCGGACAAGAGCATCGTCCAACGCCCTGGCGACATCGGACGGAACTTCGATGGCAGCTTTCTTCGCCAATTCCGTGATACGCCGTGAAACAACATCCAGCAGGGATTTTTCGTTCATTACTTCCTCTCTCCTTCCACGTCATCTTCATCCGCATCATCCCTGTCCCGTCCACTTCTCCTCTGCCCTGATGCCCATAGACAGGAAATGATGCCGCAGGAGGTCGCCGCGCCTATGAACGCTCCCACAAAATTGGCCGCGGCATCAAACAAAGAAAAAGAGCGCCCGGAAAAAAATTGCAGGACTTCGATACCAAGCCCATAGAGCCCGTATGCCGCGGTGACAGCCAGGACAAGCCATCGTCTTCGTCTACCAACGGCAAAATTTCCCGAAGAAAATACCGCACAGTTGGAAAAAGCGGCAAGCAGAGCATACGCAACCATATGGGAAACTTTATCCGCATGGGGGAAAAGGGACAAGGGGATGGAGACTACCCGCGCTGGCAGGAGTGAAAGCACAGCAATGCCAAGCGCAATGACTACGCTTAAAAGCAAACCAACATGCCTGATAAGTCCCATCTCTCTTTTTTCCGGGGTTCTTTTTCTCGGTTTTCTTTTGTTCGAGACTCTCTTTTTCGGGACTCTTTCTTTCAAATCAGGCAAGGTCTCCCTGTCTGACATTCCTCTCCTCCATCGTACGCTGCAAGAGCATCAGGAATTTATTCTTGTCCGCAAACCCACGGGGTACGGCAAGCCGATGGTCGGGAGTCTCGCACACCAGACGCTGAACCATGACATCAGACTTGAGCCGTCTCAGGACAAAAATCACATCCTCCACATGCCGCATGGTCGATGCTACCGCAATCTCGCCCTGCTGGTATTCAGCATAAAGTCGGGTACCGCCAGGAATATGGAGATTATGTATCTTCACTGCTTCACATCCACTATCGTTGACCATGCTGACTGTTTTTTCATAATCATCCCATCTTTCTCCGGGGTATCCGAGTATCAGATGAGCGCAAACACCTATGCCACGGCTGTGCAGACGTTTGACGGCAGGAATAAATCCTGAGGAACCATGTCCACGGGACATCCGGCGGAGAGTAGCGTCGTTGGCTGACTGAAGCCCTATCTCCGCCCAGACCTTCCGAACCTGTGAAGAACAAGCTGCCAAACTGTCCGCCACCGTGTCTCCTACGCAGTCAGGTCGGGTGGATACGATGAACTCCACCCATGGCCCACGGGACAGGGCATGATTCCAGACTGCTTCCATCTCATCATGAGATCCCCATGTATTGGTCCACGCCTGGAGATACAGGCTGAACAGGCGGGCGTTATAACGTCGCTCAAGAAACTTCTTGCCGCGCTCTATCTGTTCGTCAACCGAAGAAAGGCGTGCTTCCATGCCTCCTGCATACCGGGGTCCGAAGCACAGCGCGGACGCAAAGGACGTGCCATGGGCAAAGACCTGTTCATTGTCCCGCTGATAGACTGAACTGGCGCCAGTGCCATCACAGAAAACACATCCACCGCTCCGGTCGGACGCCCTGTTAGGACAGGAAAATCCGCCGTCTACCCCGACACGGTAGACCGTTGCTCCATACAGGGAACGGAGCATGGGGCCGTAGTCTGTCCATGGCCGGACGACGGAAGCCATCAGCGGAATCCTACGGCAAGGGATACCCCGCCTCTCAGGTTGACTCCCACGCCGAATATCGCATCGCCCAAAGGACTGGTAAGACCGACTCCGACAAGAAAGCCCATGTCAAATACTGTCAGAGGAGCAGAATCAAATGCCTCATGTTCCGCTTGAGTCATGAAGAAAACTGTTTTTCCTGGATCCGAAGGAAGCTCTCCCCGGAGACCGAGACGCATGGCTCCAACAAGGTACATCGGCAGCACACCCGCTCCTATCTGATACCGCACGGTCGTCCCAAGACTCACTTTGTCGGTCACGAGATAACTACCGTATCCGGGAATCCCGTCAAACCCACCGTACTGGAAATAGGAATCAATGAGTGCCGAAGGCTTTCCGTGGCTTAAAGCTACTTCAGCGTCATATGAAAGGGAAAACTTTGCGCCCAAGGGGATGGCATGGACGAAACGCGCCCTGGCCATCCACAAGCTCCGCCCCCTGGAGGAAAGAGTCGGATCAAACATCCCTCCTGCCTCCAAGGCTCCATCCACCCGCATACCGGAGGTAGGAAGCAGGCTATAATCCATCGTACTCCATGCGCCTTGGAGATAGCCGACAAAAGAGGCTGTGTTTCTGCGCTCGGCCGAAAGTCCGGATCCCAAGGTAATCCCTGATGTCGCACGGAACGGTCCGAGCGTGGTGAGGGAAAGCTTCATCCCTGCGCTCAGAGACGCGCTGGATTTCCATATCATGGTAGCTCCCAAGGAAAAACTGCTCCTGCCATCAAAAGTAGTGAGTCTCTGTGGATTGAGTCGCGATGAATACAGTCCTATGTTCCCCAGCTCAACGGACAGCGCGGAATCAAGATCCAGTTGAACCCTTTGTGCGAAAACATACGTCTCGTATGCAATGCCTACCTGCACTTTCAGGATATCAGTACCGTGGAAACTGAGAAGGAGTCGGTAATCTTCCGGCAGCACATCATACAAGACCATATCTGCCATGATAGCGGGAAGAAGCGTCAGGACGGCAGACTGCCCTGGCATGAAAGACAGAACTCCAGAACCCTGCAAGCCAATCCCCAACCCGGACTTCTGCTCCTGCCCTTTCCGTGTCACTATATGCAAATCAACCTTGTTCGCAGTACCGCCATCCTTATCCTCACTGATGCTATTTTCCCGTAGCTCGAAGAATACTGACATGTAGGTTCCCTGCTTCTTTGTCATCTCCAAATCATGTCCAAGCTGTTCAAGGGTGGCGGCATCCAATGTCTTGCCTGCATATTTCCAATAGCGTGACAGTATTCCGTGATCATCCATCCTGACAGCATCTTCTCCTACGATGGCCTCCCAGTGCTGGACTCCGACGACGGCAGGGGCTGTCAGGTCATGGTATGTGCCGCGACGCCGGGAATCCTTGGGAACAAGGATACGTCCTTTTTCTTCCACGGAACGGGCAAATTCATCCAAGGCCGCCGTATAGGATGTCTCGATGGTTTTCTGGCTTTTGTCGAGAATTTCCTGATATTTGTTGAAGTCCAGGATGCCCACGTCTTCCAAATCAGGATAAATCAGCAGGTCGGCGAGTTTTTCCTGTGTCCTGACGTTGATTCGGGTGACAAGATCCATGCTTTGGATAAGCATGGCTGACAGTGAAGTCAGGTCTTCGGTTTTCATTCGTTGCGCTGCATTGACTTCGCATGCTATCACAAGATCCGCGCCATACTCATAGGCAAGGCCGACGGGCAGGTTGTCAACATATCCGCCATCCATGGTCAGACGGCCGTCATTGAGCAGGAACGGAGGAAAAACCAGAGGCAGGGAAATGCTGGAGCGCACAGCCGCCGACAGGGAACCGGAGTCAAAGACGATGCGTTCGGAGGTGGTCGCATCCATGGCAACAGCGACATAGGGAGTTTCCAGCTCAGTGAAATCATCAAGGAAGCTCACCTTGGACAAAAGCGAAGAAAGCAGCGTCATCAGTGCCTGATCCCCGACTAATCCCGTGGCATTTCCCAGCCCCTTTGCACCGAATGCCAAGGACAGCAGGTTGTTTTCTCCAAAGACAAAGGCACGGGGCGTGGACAGGATGTCACCATACGGACTCATGGTGAGCATGGCCATCAGGTCATGTGCCGCAAGGATGTCACGGATGTCTTGCGGTGAATACCCGGCACTGTACAGGCATCCTACCAATGCTCCCATGCTCGTACCCACAATCATGTCAATCGGGATGCCGCGTTCTTCTATGGCTTCCAAGACCGCTATATGTGCTATGCCACGGGCTCCGCCGCCAGAGAGTACCAATGCCACGACGGGCTCCTTGCTGGTACTGCTCGCACTGGCGCGAGCAACATCGGCTTGGGCAGCGCCAAGGGGGAACAGGGTGGCAGTCATGATGAAGATTATGAAGCCGATGCGGAGAACTTTCAGTATCACACATGTCAGTGGGCGCATATCATCCTCCCAGATGCGAACCAATGAAACGGGAATTTCCGTTGATGAAATCCTGCCAAGCCATTTCCTTCCGTCCGGATAACTGCAAACGGTCAATCCAGATGATACCGTTGCCACAGGCTATGGCTATTCCCTTTCCTTTGCGTCCTTCCATAACTGTACCGGGCAAAACACCGGAGGGAACGCCCGGAGAGACAACGGAATCAAACACACCTTTTTCAGCTTCCTGAAGTGAATCGGCCACTGATGTGATGCACAGCGGAGTTCCCTCATAGGTCGTCCATGCCTTGGGCCAGGGATGAAAGGCGCGGATGCAGCAATGGATGTCCCGGATGCTCCATGACCAGTCAAGGAGAGCTTCGTCCTTAGTGATGAGATGGGTATAGGTCGCTTCTCCGCTCTGGGGACGGGAAACAGTTTTTCCTGTCGACACATCACTCACAATGGAAACGGCAAGAGGCGCGGCGCGCAGAGCTACGATATCCGTGAGAGTCCCGGTAGTCTCCGTACCATCGAGCGGGAAGACATCCTGCGCAAGGATGTCGCCACTATCCATCTGCGCAGCAATCCGTTGTATGCTGATGGCCGCTTCCGCGTCGCCTGAAAGTATCGTGTACTGTATGGGAGAGCTGCCCCTGCCCATAGGGAGGCGGGATGGATGGATGTTGATAGCTCCCTGGGAAAAAAGGGAGAGGAAACGAGGGCCGAACAGCTTGCCATAGGCAAAGCAGACCAGCATGTCGGGATGGTATGAGGATACGATGTCGCGGGCTTCCGTCCTCAGGCTTTCAGGTTGGAGCACAGGAAGTCCAAGTGTGGCCGCGGCTTCCTTTACAGGAGACGGAACCAGAGTCCTGCTCCGCGCTCCCGGTCTGTCGGGATTGGTGAGGACGGCTACGACAGGAAATGACGCGGCAAGGGCTTCAAGTACAGGAACGGCTATTGCAGGAGTCCCTGCGAATAAGATGCGTGGTGAAGTATTCAGTGGCCACCCCTTTGCGTCCGCCTCAACGCGCCCGTTTCCGGGGCTTTTGCTTCTTTTCGTAAGCATCCAGCACCTTTTTCTTATCCTGTTCGTTCAGACGGTCAATGAACAGAGTACCATTCAAATGGTCATATTCATGCTGAAGGACGCGGGCGAACATGCCATCCGCCTTGACGGTGAAGAATTTCCCCGTGACATCCTGCGCCTGCATGGTAATACGCTGCGGACGCACCACATCATGCCATATTCCGGGGATACTCAGGCAACCTTCTTCATAAGGCGTCTGTTCCATCGATGTTTCAATGATTTCAGGGTTGATGAAGACACCCTTCTCTCCGCCTTCGATGTCAACGATGAAAAGGCGCTGTGATACTCCCACCTGGGGCGCAGCAAGACCGACTCCTCTTTCCTGGGCAAGGGAATCGAACATGTCATCGACAAGAAGCCTGAGTGCGGCATCAAAAACCTTCACAGGTTCAGCGCGCCTGCGGAGAACGTCTTCTCCTAAAGTTACTATTTCCAACATAGTGATTATGATACTTGCAAACAATGGCAGTGGTCAATGTTCCCCACTGTGAAACTGTCAGAGATGACGGAGCTGGCAAAGTTGATAGAGAAAACAGGAAAATGAAACATGCCCCTGGGGATGTTCAGTTTATGGCATCCCCATTTTTTTCATAATTTCCATGTTCCTATGTTGTACACGTTTAAAACGGTATTAATAATACTATATTTACACCTTTAAACGTCAAATAACCCGAAAGTATTATATGGTTTTCTCTGCTTTTCATGCAAAATCATACCTTTGGGTAATAGCCTTCTATTGTCAGCACGTCTATACTGGCGCCAATTGTCAACCCTGCATGGTTGATTACGTGTGACGTTTTTTCAAGAAAAAGGGGCAAACATGAGAGAGAGAGAGAGAGAGAGAGAGAGAGAGAGAGAGAGAGAGAGAGAGAGAGAGAGAGAGAGAGAGAGAGAGACTAAACTAAGCGTCATGGTCTTCCTGACCATCCTGATGCTTCTTATCACCTTCATTTCATGCGACAACAAGCTGAATGTTTCACATACCAATGCAGTGCGCTTCTCCACGGAGATAGGCCGCAAGGCCATGGCAAATTCCGAATGGCAAGCTGATGATGACGTTGGCATCTACATGGTGGATCATGACACTGGCACGGCAGCTACTGCCGCCCCGGAACGTGCAAACAAACTCTATACGGCTGACACAGCCTTCCAGACTTCCGGCTTCACTCCTGCTACCGTTGCCGATACCTTGAAGTGGGATGATATTAGTGCGAATCCTGCATCATTCTTTGACTTCATCGCCTATTATCCTTACGTGTCTTCCATCGCTGATACCACGGCTCTATCCATAAATGTCTATCCGGGTTCCGGGGAACAGGACACCGGAAAGGCTGACTTCCTGTGGGGACGCACCGACAATGTACAGAACAATACCTCGACGGTGCATCTGAAGCTTGACCATATGCTCTCCCGTCTGATTGTCAACATCTCTCCCAGCACGACCGTTGATGCTACGGCTATCAATGATGCCACCGGCGGCTTTACCGTCACGGTCAAGGGCTTGGGTTCTGAAACTACGATAAATCTGAATGACGGAACCTTGGATGCTGCCAGTGTCATTGAGTCTATTGTCATGAAGGACATTTCCGACACCCTTACTCAATCTGAAAGAAATGAGGGCAAGCGCAGGTTCGAGGCTGTGCTGATACCTGTGGACAACACTGATGCCCTGGCTAACGTGAGCCTGGAGTTTATCCTGGCCGGGGGTGCTGGCGCTGGTACATACACATGGGCAGCGACTTCCGTAGCGACCTCTGACCAGGGCAAGATTCACTTTGACAAAGGCAAGCAGCATGTCTACAACATGACGCTCAATACGTCTGATGATGAAGTCGCCCTCGCCGCTATTGAGATTGAGATACAGGACTGGGACACCGGGGACGGCATAAACGGGGCTGCTACGTTCAAACCATACCGAGCCGTCTCCGCCGGAGCTTTCCACACGATGATCCTGAAGACAGATGGCACGCTCTGGGCGACTGGACGGAATGATCATGGCCAACTGGGTGTCGGCGCTGCGACCACCTATACAACAAGCACGCCCGTGCCGGTCACGTCCATGGGTTCTGATGTCGCGGCTGTCTACGCCGGAGATGAGCACACGATGATTTTGAAGAAGGACGGCACGCTCTGGGCGACTGGACTGAACGGTTCTGGTCAACTGGGTATCGGCACTACGAGCGACACAAACGTACCCGTGCAGGTCAAGGATAATACTGATATTTCCGGGTTCATGACTGATGTCGCGACTGTTTCCGTCGGATGGAACCATACGATAATCCTGAAGAAGAACGGCACGCTCTGGGCGACTGGATCCAACTATAATGGCCAACTGGGTATCGGTAATTATGAAGACAAAAACACACCCGTGCAGGTCACGACTGATGTCAAGGCTGTCTCCGCTAAAACCCACTATACGATGATTCTGAAGAAGGACGGCACGCTCTGGGCGACTGGAGACAACTATGATGGCCAACTGGGTATCGGTAATAATATCAGCAAAAATACACCCATGCAGGTCAGCTCTGATGTCACGGCTGTCTTCACCGGAGGTTATCACATGTTGTTCCTGAAGACGGACGGCACGCTCTGGGCGACTGGACGGAATGGTTCTGGTCAACTGGGTATCGGTAATAATAACAGCATAAATACGCCCGATCAGGTCTGGGATTCTGCCGATGGTTCCCTGAAAATGACTGCTGTCGCGGCCGTCTCCGCCGGTTTTCACACGATGATTCTGAAGAAGGACGGCACGCTCTGGGCGACTGGACAGAATGATTATGGCCAACTGGGTGTTGGTGACAATGGCAACAAAAACAAGCCCGATCAGGTCATGACTGATGTCGCGGCTGTCTTCGCCGGAAGGCTCCATACGATGATCCTGAAGAAGGACGGTACGCTCTGGGCGACTGGATACAACTCATTTGGCCAACTGGGTATCGGCAATAATAGCTCGAAAAATGAACCCACACAGGTTGTCTTCTGATTAGAAAGCATGGGGAGGAGTATACACTGACCAACAGGTCGTTCCGGCACGCCGGTCACTTCCTCCTGTTTCTCCCCTCCCCATGTCCAAACGTCATCCGCATGGGAAGCGGAGCGGAGCTTGTCCCGCAATCTTTCCCTGCGCATCCTGGAAATCATCGTCACCGGGCTGGACAGCACGCTGGAGAAATTAATCATCTCCCTGGAAGGAAGAACGGACTCAATGGGAGAGAGCGAAACTGTCTGCATCAGAAAAGAATCCGGAAAATGTACTTATGGAACAATGTAAGGCTCAAGGCGTATTTCCCCATGGTCAGGGGGCATTGGTTAAAGTTTTCATACTTTTACAACATCCCTTTTCTGAGTTTCACAAGGAATTTTCCTTACAACAGATGGAGGGGATCTATGTCAATTTCCATATAGATGCCGGAAGGTGCCTTGTACTGCCGGACAACAGCGCCGATCATCTGATGGAGCAATGCCGGGGACATGCCGCGGAGCAGCACATGGAAACGCCAGTTCCCAGCTATTTTCTCCACCGGACAGGATGATGTGCCGAATACCTCCGGCAAATCCTTGCGACCGGGATTGCGTCGGACAAGGGCGGAAACAGTGCTTTCACAGATTTCGGCCAGCCGTGCCGCCTCCGTCTCGGCTTTATCCTTGTTCCTCCCCCTGACCACCAAATTGACCATCCTGCCATAGGGAGGAAAGCCTGTCTCCCTGCGGGCATCCAGCTCTCGGTCATAGAAGCCATCCACATCCCCGGCACAGGCCGCTGTCACGGCTTCATTGCCCGGCTTGTAGGTTTGAACCACGACCCGACCCTTGTCATTATAACGCCCTGCCCGCCCGCTGACCTGAACCAACAGGGAGAAGGTATGTTCACGGGAACGAAAATCAGGAACGTTCAGACCACTATCAGCCAAGACAACCCCTACCAGCTCTACGCCGGGAAAATTTAGCCCCTTGGCGACCATCTGGGTACCGAGAAGAATATCAATTTTCCCGTGACGGAAATCCTCCAGAACCAGTGCCATTGCGTCACGGTCGCGGGTGCTGTCGGTATCGAGTCGGGCAAGGGACGCTGAGGGAAACATCCGTGCAACCTCCTGCTCGACCATCTCCGTTCCGAAACCGGAATAACCAACATCCAGGGAGCCGCAGTCAGGACAAACCGTGACCGGGGAGCGGGTATATCCACAGTAATGACAGACCATCATCGCTTCGTTCTTATGATAGGTCAGGGATACTGAACAATGGGGACAGGACATCTCATAACCACAGGTGGCGCAGTGAAAGAAATAGGAATAGCCACGGCGGTTGAGAAAGAGGATTACTTGCTTGCCTCGACCAAGGACAAGGCGCATCTCTTCCTCCAGCCTCCGGCTAATCATCCGGTTTTCACGGAGCATGTCCACCACTTCCATGACAGGAGGACGGCCACCGCCTACGCGTTGGGGAAGTTCCAATTTGAGCATCCCTGAATCCTCGTGCATCAGCTTCCATGCTTCAAGCGACGGCGTAGCACTGCCCATCACCAGCGTTGCGCCTGCATCGGCGCACCGTTTCTGGGCGACCTGACGGGCATGATAGCGCGGCGTGGAGCCTGCCTTGTAGGAGTTCTCATGCTCCTCGTCAATGATAATCATTCCCAAGCGAGGACATGGAGCGAACACCGCGCTGCGGGCACCGATAATCATATCCACTTCTCCCCGAAGGATGCGTTTCCACTGGTCAATCCGCTGGCTGGCAGTCAGAGCGGAATGCAGTACGGCGACCCGTCCTGGAAACCGGCATGCCACCATGCGTGACAACTGGTGTGTCAAAGTAATCTCCGGCACCAAATAAATGACCTGCCGTCCGCTATCCACCACATGGCGGGCTGCCCGGAAAAACACCTCACTCTTTCCACTCCCTGTAACACCATACAAGTAATACATGGCATGTGAGGCTGAGGAGATGGATGCTATGGCGGCCTCCTGTTCACCGGTCAACTCAACTGATCCGTCGGTCAGTTCGTCCTCAACGGCAAAGGCTGGCACTCCTACATCCCTCCGTCCTCCAGGTACCATAACGGAGAGAGCCTCACCCGGACTACAGAAATAGAAAGCGGCCATCCATTTTGCCAGCTCCACCTCCCGTGGGGAAAAGACAGGCTCTTTGTCGATGGCACGTTTTATATCCTTGAGTTCTCTTTCATTCTTTATTTCATCTTTTAGGACATCATCAGGAAAGACATCAATGACGAATGCCGTGATTTCACGATTGCCGAAAGGCACGGCTACCCGGACTCCCGGCTTCACCTTTTCCTCCAGGGAAGGGGGAACGGCATAGTCAAATTCCTTGTCCACCGGGATGTTGGCCAGAACACGGGCGCGCATCATGTTTGCTTCTTTCCGGCATGTACCGGCAGCCCGACCATGGAGGCAAGTCGTTTCATATCTTCCCACACGGGAGCGCGGAGCCTGTCCAAGTTGCGGAGGACTCCGGCAGGATGATAGGTCACTATCACCGGAATATTCATGTAACTGAAAGTGCGTCCTCTCAGCGCGCCGACGCCTTCCTTTGTCTCCAGGATGGCATGGGCAGCCACCGCTCCCGCCAGCAGGATGACTCGCGGTTGGACAAGTGCAATCTGCCGACGGAGATAGGGAATGCACGCCTGTACTTCATCAGGCAGGGGATCACGGTTTCCCGGCGGCCGGCATTTCACGATATTGGCAATGTAGGCGTTTGTCTGACGGGATACACCTATAGGTGCAAACCATCTGTCCATGTACTGTCCGCCTTTGCCAACGAACGGTCTGCCGCTGAGGTCTTCATCTCGTCCCGGACCTTCACCAATTACCATAACGACAGGATGCTCCTCCTGTCCTTCTCCGAAAACCGTATACGTCCGCGTCTCACACAACCGGCAGTTCTTGCATGATGAGACAAGAGTTGAAAGCTCTTTCAGGGAACAGGAAGAATAATCCCGTGCTTCAGTGTCAGGAAAAAGAACGTCGGATGCGCCAAGGAACTGTACCTGCCTCCCGTCCTCTTTTCCTTTTTCCAGAGAATCTTGCTGAACGGACGGGTTTTCCCCGTCAATGGCATCCCGTATGAAAGGCAGAAAAGCATCATCAGGAATATCCAGAGGAAGGGATGCGGGCAGCGGGGACGGTGGAGTCATGGCACGTTCAGCTTCATCAATATTCCGGGCAAGACGGGCAAGGGCGGCACTCACGGTCTGTGCGTCAGGCTTCATCATCGCTATCCTCCCTCTCCCTATCTTCCGACGGCATCTCCATGGAAGGATGAAGATGCTCAAACCATTCATATTCCTTCTCGTCAAAGGAAATCCGTGACAGGTACAGGCCATGGGCGGAGGCTGTCCGCCCGGCTTGGCTTCTGTCCCGCGCGGCAAGCCGCCGTGCAGTCTCCGTGGCAGGCACGCCTCCCAACACCAAGAAGAAAAGCGTCCCCACAATGGAACGCACCATCTTGTAGAGGAATGCGTTGCCGCAGATAGTATACACCAGCACCTCGGCTCCGTGGATATCCTTCTCTACGGAGAAATCAGATACATAGATGTCCCTATGGCGACGTTCGCACATATCTCCCGCGGCAGTGAACGTAGTGAAATCATGGGTTCCGGCTATTTCCGCGGCATGAGCTTTCAGAAGTTCCAGGGACGGCAGTTCCTTCACTACCCAGACACGACCTGAGTCAAAGGGAGTCATGTCAGCTTCTCTCTTGATGAGATATCGGTATTCCCGTGCCATGGCGGAGAACCGCGCATGGAAAGAGTCGTTGGTTTCCTCACTGTCCATGATGCGTATGGCAGGAGGCAGAAAGGCGTTCAATGCGCGTTTGAAGACTACCGCCGGAAAACGTTCGTCAGGGAGGTCGAAATGGCAGACCTGCCCCAAGGCGTGAACGCCGGAATCGGTTCGTCCGCTTCCTACGACTGTGACGGAATGTCCGGTCAACCGGTAGAGCGCGTCTTCTATCTCCGCCTGGACACTCGGCGCATTGCGCTGGTGCTGCCACCCGCTGTAGCCTGTCCCGTCATAAGCGACCGTCATGCGGACTCGCCTGACGCATCCTTCTTCATACGGATGGGAAGCAGGACGTCTCCAGTCACTGCGTGCCATCGGACGATTCCTCCACCAGCATGACCTGCGCCAATGCCAGAGGATGCTCATGGGTCAGGGAGACCAAGATGGAAGTCTTGGGAAAAAGACGGGAAAAATGCTCCGCCGTGTGTCCTTCAAGCACCAAGGAGGGCTTTCCCAGGATATCGGTGACAACAGCAATCTCACGCAGGCTCATTCCCCGCATCCCCGTTCCCATCGCCTTGCTCAAGGCTTCCTTGGCGGCGAAACGCGTAGCAAGGAACTCCCCCCTGCTCCGTAGGGAATCTTCTTTCAACATCAAAGCACGCTTGGCTTCAGAAGGATGAAAGAGGCGTGACACAAGCCCGTCACCAAATGTTTCCATACGTAAGATGGATACGGCATCAATGCCTATACCTCGAATCATATCAGCGGGGCTCCTGTCCAATGGACGGCAGGCTCTTGAAATCAACGGTGACGCTTGCCGGATGCGTCGTGATGCTGACCCCAGGCATTTCTTTGAGTACACTCTGGTAATCAACATTGACAAGTGTCGTAGCAGGACCTCCCCCGGAAACGAAGGAGAAATCCACGGAAGCCGTAATCCTCTCAGGAATGATGCGGTAGATGTCTTCATCCGGCCCGGTGATGGAGACTTCAATGGTATCAGGAATCAGGCTGGCAGCCACATACCCTTCCGGAGCGGTATAGTTCAGAGGAATATCGATGACATAGTTTGACAGCAGGGAATATTGCACGATGACATATACCCCAAGGGCACAAATCAGGCAAAGGAGCTTTACCGGCCAATTATAAGCCAGGTTCTGGAAAATCTTATTCAATTTCATCGATGCTCGCCTCCTCGATCAGTTCTTCAGGCGTAATGTCCTGATAGCTGAACAGCGCCAGAAGCATGCGCTTGACCGTGGGAGATTTCAAGTCATAGTACAGGTTCGCGTTGTAGGTCAGCGAAATGGCTCCTGTTTCCTCCGAGACGACAATCACTACTGCGTCAGATTCTTCGGCCAGACCGAGTGCGGCGCGATGGCGCGTCCCGAAGCTCTTGCGGATATCAGTCTGCTCACTCAACGGCAGATAGCAACCGGCAGCCACAATCCGGTCGCCCTGGATAATCATGGCTCCGTCGTGCAGGGGCGTATCATGGTCAAAGACCGTCAGAATCAGGGAGGAGGACAAGTCTGCGTTCAAACGGGTTCCGCTCTCAATGATGGGGCGTATGGCAAGCCGACGGGGAAAGACAATCAAAGCTCCTCTGCGCTTTGATGTCAGCACCTCACAAGCTGTCAGAATGCTGTCAATCTGGTCGCCGTTCGTCATGGTGTTCATGCGGAAACGTCGGCTGTACAATGCTTTTCCTTGGGCGAAGGAACGGCGCAGCTCCGGCTGGTACAGGAGAAAGAGAAACACGATGTATGGGACGAAAAACTGGTGGAGCAGCCACAGAAGCATGGAAAGCCGCAATACGTAGCACGCGGCAAAGAACAAAAGATAGTACAGCGCGAGCCTGAGCATGTGGGAGGCTTTGGTAAGAGCTACGGCTTCATAGAGACGGTAAAACAACCAAGCCAGGATCCCAATCTCAGCCACGGGGCGTATGTATGTCATCACAGCATCCAGGGATTCATACCACACTCTCGGCATCTCCTTTCATAAAGAAGTATAACTGGTTAGGCTGAATTAGAAAACAGCAAAAACCTGTATCCAGCGCGTATCCGAATCGCTCAATCACAACGGCAGCCGGGAAATGACTACTGGCGTGCCTGTCGATGGACTCCCTTCTTTCTCCAGAAGGGACTTTCCTCCCAGAATGACAGTACGGCTGTGCGCTTTCAGTCGTTCAAGAATGTCAGCGGCGGCCATTGCGATGTCTTCGGGACGGACGGCACAGACAAGGCTTCTCACATGGGCGCGGAAATCATCGGTGAATCCATACAAATCCCGCCGGAACGTCACCCCCGCCTTCTGTCGGGGTGAAAGCGGCCGTATCTCCTTGCCCACGGTTAGTATCAGGGCATCTTCAACAGTGGAAGCGTCCGGAGGCATGCGGACGAGTTCCTCCAGAGAGTCCATATAATCGGCGATGGAACCGGCTATGCGAGGATCGCGGTAGGTGGTGAAGACAAAGAGTTGTTCCAGGAGATCGAGGGAGCTGGACACGCCATATGCGCCACCATTTCCCCTGATTCGCGTCCAGAGTCCATTAGTGGTCAGAAGCGTACCAAGTACCTGCTGAGCCGCTTGCAATGACGAGCCTGCCGGTGCGCTTGAAGTCACTATCGCTGTATAAGAGACAGTGGCGGGAATACGGAAAAGCTCCCGTTCAGGAAGTTGGTTCAAGCCAAAATCCCGGCTTACCGGTATGAGAAGGTCGCCAAATTCGGGGAATCCTTCCACAAAAGATTCAAGTATCTTGATGTGTTGTTTTTCTCTGGACGCATCACCAGTCACTTGGATGACCAAGCGTTCACGCATGGCAAGTTTTTCTTGCAGAGACACGAGCCGTGAGGCGATTCCTTTGATGCCGGAGGCGTTCTTTATGTCAATTCCATCCAGCATCAGCCAGTGGGCAAGACCACCTGTCGCTTCCGCCTGCTGACCGACCATGCTGAAAGCGACTCCCGCCCGTTGCGCGGCATATACGTTGGCACCGCCAAGAAGTCCATTAGAATATTCAGTGCGCATATCAGTGATAGCAGCGGCTATCCTGCCGACATCCTTGACATCGGCATGGCGGAGGAGGTCGCCTGCAAAGGCGCAGGCTTCAGCAAAATCCCTCTCCAGCGCACTGAAACGAACCATGAGCAGCGACTTTTCCTCCCGTGGCCGTCCTGCCGATTCCACGGTGGAACCTGCATCGAACGCAATGGAGAATGAACCAGTCAGGCTGCGGATACGCATGGCCACCTGGCTGTAGTCCATGCCCTTCATCCCTGTCATCTGCAAAAGACGGACATAGATGCTTAAATCCAGGATTTCCTGAACAGTCAAATCATCCAGCGTAAAAGCAAAGTCAGCGTAGACGATGCCATTGGTGAACAGAGGAACCATGACTGTCGGACGGCCTGAAACTTCCACAGATTTCTTTTCTATGCGGCGGATATCCAAAGGAAGGTCGGACAGGCGCAGGCGTGGTATGGTCGCCAATGCGTCCGGGGCGTCACCGGATTCTTCGAATTGCAGAAAACGGGCATATTTGTCCTGAAAATCTTTGAAGCCTTGTTTGTCCATGCCAGAGCGGATTTGTTCAGCTTTCTTTGCCATAGTCTGGTCACGGCGCGTCAGATACTGGGGGTCAGGGATGACAGTCAGCAGGCAACGATGAGGATTTTCCACCAGGTTCCGGAACATCCATGACTCGAACCATCCCATGGATGGATCCTTTGCTTCGTCCGCCGCGGCATAGGAAACCGCGACAGCCTCCCTCAACGCCTTCACAGGTTCTGCCGAGGCAATGGTAGAAGCGGGTGGCAGTCCCTGGAGCCAGCCATGGAGGGAACGGTTCATAGCCCTCAGTCCGTTAGGATATCCGCCAGGAATTTCGGCAAGCGAAAATTCCAGGCGTTTCAGGGCGGCTTCCACCTCGTCACGGGGAATCCCTGTCTTGACAATGCGGGTCAGGGTCTTCATGAGGAAACTTTCCGCTTGCTGTGCTTTGTCTGGGGAAATGCCTTTGAAGCCAACGACGAACGGCATGAGGCGGAACTCGGAACTCATGCCGCTTTCAGGACAGATGTCCAATCCCAGTTTTGATTCCGTGATGGCCTTATACAACGGAGCCCCCGGATTACCGAGCAGGACATCGACCAGAGTAGAAAGCGTATAAACCTGGAGAGGGTCTTCCGCGGATGTAGTTGCCCAACTCAAGGTGACGGATGCTCCGGAAGAAACGTCCTCGGCTTTTCCGTCATGTTCAACGGGGCTATAGGCTACCGCCTGCCGTGGCGTCAGCCATTTTTCAGGCAAGGGCGCCGCTCCGGGCACTTCGATGGCCGAATACTGTCCAAGGTAGGCATTCTCAAGGAACTCAAGTTTGTCCCCCGGTTCAAGGGCTCCGTACATAAGGAGCTTGCAGTTACCGGGATGATAATATTGTCCGTAAAATGCCTTGAACTGCTTATAGTCAAGGTTGATTATGGCTTCGGGGTCTCCGCCTGAATCAAAGGCATAGGGAGTATCAGGAAAAAGTGTACGGACAGACTGCAACCCCACAATGGTATCATGGTCAGCCCCACCTTTCATTTCATTGAGGACGACGCCGTCAAAGGTGATGGTGCCATCCTCATGAGGAACCTGGCGCACTCCTTCCTGCTGGAATGTTTCTTCCCTGAGAAGCGGCGCAAAGACAGCATCAGCATACACGGCGAAAAGATTGTCGAAGTCCTTGCGTGAGGGACTGGCCGCGGGATAGCTGGTGCGGTCGCTGTAGGTCATCGCATTCATGAACGTATTTGCGCTGCCCTTGAGCAACGTCATGAAGGGATCACGTACAGGATAGCGCCGGGAGCCTGCCAGTACACTGTGCTCTATGATATGAGCGACTCCGCTGTCGTTGTTCGGAGGGGTCTTGAAGGTAAAGCCAAAGAAAAGCTCAACATCAGCATTGATGACCTGATATACTTCCATTTTTGTGATGATATGCTGAAAGAGATACCCTTTTGCCTCGTAGTCCGGAAGATTGTCTATGGAGACAAGAACAAAGCTGTGCAACTCATCGCCTATTTTCAAAGTACAGGGATTCTCCCCGTCATGTTCACCCACATGAACCTCCTGAAAACAAAAACGGCATGTCCATGACGCCGTTACCGGAAACCTTATCATGGGTCCATTCTCATTGACAACCCTGTCCGTCCTGCCTACTCTTGCATATGGAAGCAGAATGAAGGCATCGGCAGGAGGTATGGCATGACAGATTTCTTCAACGGTCTGGAGCGACCGCTTATCTTCGGACATAGGGGCTTGAGCGACCTTGCACCGGAAAATACGCTCCCTGCGTTTCAGATGTGCGTAGACAAAGGCGTTCCCGCTGTCGAGCTTGACGTACACCTTTGCGCTACCGGAGAACTGGTCGTCATCCACGACTCGAACCTCAAAAGAGTTTCAGGTGAAGACATGATAGTGGAAGAAACATCGTTCCAACGACTGAGACAGGTGGACGTGGGATCCCATAAAGGAGCGCAGTTCGCCGGTACTCGCATACCTCTCCTTTCGGAGTTATTCGAGTTATGCGGAGATAAACTCATATATGACATAGAAATAAAAAGAAATGGCATTTTGGGTTCTCGCCTTGAGCAAGCAGTCTGGGATACCATTGTCCAGTTCTGCTTACAGGGAAAATGCATGGTCTCGTCCTTCAATCCGTTTTCCGTCAGAAAATTCCGTTCACTGTCAAAGGATAAGATTCCTACTTCGGTAATTTATAGCAGGGACTCGGATGTTCCGAGGGCCTTCCGACGTGGTGCCGGACGCCATATTGCCCGATGTTCCTATCTCAAACCATCCTATAAAGTGGTCGATGAAAAGATGATTGAGAAATTCCAGGAGAAAAAAGGCTATCCTGTAGTGGTCTGGACGGTGAACACCCGTGAAGATTACCAGAGAATGGCCAATCTTGGCGTGAAGGGAGTCATTGGCAACAGCCCGCATCTTTTTCTGTGATGCGCAAGCCTCCGGGAACCATCCTATCCTGACAGCTTCAGAGAATTTGACTCAACAAGCGGGATGCAAGGAGATAGCCGCCATCATTAAGCGCAATGTCCATGGCTTCTTCCAGTGTATCTCCCCATGCAAGAGTCCTTTGCAAATCGGTATAAGCAAGAACGTGAGCATCAGACAAACGAACCAACGAGGCTTCTCCCATGACAATGACCACCGGTTTCCTGTCTTCAAGGAATATTTCCGTCACTCCCGCCTTGCCGCGGATGACATAACCCGCCAGCGGATAAGTACGGCGCACGTCAGCCAGGTACGCATCGTCATCTTCCTCATCCTGAGCAGAATCCTGAGAAGAAATCGAGGATGGTATCAACCGAATGCCATCCATCATGAAACGCGTCACGAAAGACTCCTGTGTATAGTCACGGGAAAGGCGCTCTCCATCAGCCGAATGGGATGAGATATCAACAATGATGGTCGATGCAAGAATAGAGGATTCTTTGCGATAATGATGTACTGCGTTGAGCATTTCCAGCTTTGCCCGCAGAGGCTCCGCCACGTCATTTCCCACGGCATCAGCGAACACAGCAAATTCTTTTCCTATATCCAGGGAAATGGTCAAATCACCTTCTCTGGTCATGGCAGGATTGAAACCAGAAAGTTCCGCGTTTCCGCTTTCCCCTGTTGTAGCGCTCAGATAATCGGGATAGATGTTGCCGAAAGCTCCGGTCGACGTGAAATCAACCCGTACCGGAGCCCTTAGGACGCGTGGGGAGAAAATCCGGCGACGATGGATAGACAGTGAAAGCGAAGGCCCTTCAGGATAAAAGTGATTGATCCGTATTTCTAGTCCGTCAAGGATAGAATCAATGCGACCTATTATGCTCTCCAGGCTATTGTCCTTTGCCATCACCGGGCCAGTGGCGGAAATAGCGGCAGCCTCCATGTACAGAAGCAGTGCGTTCACGTCCTTGTTATCACGAAATTCGAGACGCGCCTTCTGCTGGAGGGAAGATATGGACTCTTCCCTTTCCACGGCAGCCTTGAGGACATCGCTGCGCATGGTTTCAAGAAGCGAAGTACGGACAGCCGTCATTGCATAAAAAGTGTACTTTCCGTCCTTTGGCTGGATATGTGTCCTGCTGATCCGTAGTTGGAAGTCAGCAATACCATCTGTCGATGATAATTCACGATACCATGACGCTTCTTCATTCCTTCCGGTAGCCTCCACCAGCTGTCTGGCAATGTCCTGATATGCCAGAAGTCGAGCGGAACGTTCCGATGCAGCGGTTCCTGTACCGACAAACGCGGTATACCCGATGGCGACCTGGGGAGAATCCACCCAATCCGGTACCCCATCACGTCCTGTCTGCCATAAAGACTGGAGGGATGCACACCCACCCAGAAGCAGGATCATCAGGAGGAGAATGGGTGTAAAGATAGTTGCGCGAGTTCTCATGAAACGCTATCTCCTAGAAAAAATACGTCAGGGATGGTTCGATGGCAAGCACCGTCCTGCTGTCCAGTCTGGTATCTCCCGAACGAAGGACACGGGTGTCTGTCCCTCCGCTTATTCCCCACGCCCACGAGGATGATATCTGGTGCCTATACCCAGCCCGCCACGTAGCAACATAAGATATTCCGATTCCCGGAACAATACCAATGCCGATTGCTGCGCTTGCCGTCAGACTTCCGTCCTGAAGCAACGTGAAAGTCGAATCCAAGCGGCTGCCAAGCGGCATATCCATGCCAATCCCAACCATCATGTCGTATGAAATGTATCCTTTTAAGTCCACTATCAGGGGAGAAGCTCCCAAAGAAATCAACAAGGACAGCGGCTGCTGGTAAAGAACAGTGGACGCGGTGATTCTGCCGCCTGCTCCCCATGTCCTGTACCCCCCATCCAAAAGCAAATACATGGCAGAACCGGAAAGACTCACCGACCAAGGAGAAACAGGCTCCAGGCTCATTCCCGGTTGGACAGTACTCCGCCAGAAGGTATCCAGCTCCACCTCGCCGCCTGTCCGGTTCCCTTCCGCAATCATTGAACTTTCTGCTTCGCTTCCAATCCGGCGAACCCGGACACGCGCATGGGGAACCCCTTTGGCATCGATGACATGATAGACATCACCTTCCCTCATCCCGTCAGGCGCTCCGGTCAGGGAAAGGGAATTCCGCCAGGCATAGGCGACAGTGGAATCAGAAATGGATATCCCCAAGATGTCCAGCCCGTCATATCTGAGACGGGCGATGGCTTCATCCTCCATTTTTTTCAATGCAACCGACAGAGACTTACCATGGACATCCATGTCCATCACCTTCTCACCACCAGAACCGGAAAATTTCAAGGAACCATGCAAACGAACCTGAGGGGAAAAGGTGACGTCATCCCGTGTCATATCCAGAACTTCGCCTGTCACGACGCTGTCATCCGCCGTCCGGCTCCTCAAGGAAACCGCGACAATACGATCGACTGCCGCAGACAGCGCTTGTTTCAGCTCATCCGCCGCATTGACTTTTGCTCCCGCGAAGATAAACAGGAAACACAGGCAGACAAACATACTACCACGTCGCATCCTCATGACAGCAATCTTCATCTCAACGTCCCATGCGTGCCCATTGCCCGATGATGCCCAGAGCCAGATTGGCTGCATCATTGAGTGCCGGCAGGGCAAGCCATTCATATCTGCTGTGGAAATTATAGCCACCCGTGAACAGGTTTGGACAGGGAACTCCCTTAGCCGCAAGCCTGGCGCCATCAGTACCTCCACGGATTATCTCCGAGTACAGGGGCATGCCCAGCTCCTTTCCCGCCGCATAGACCGCTTCCATGGTTTGCGGCTTCTTTTTGTTTGCCTCCGCCATGTTGTAATATGTAAAGGAATACGCTACTTCGACCTTTCCCGCCGCAAAGATAGCCTCGATGCTCCGGGCGATCTGCTCCACGACAGCAATGCGTCTCTTGAGTCCGTCAAGATCAAAATCCCGGAGCAACAACTCCACAGTGGTTTTCATTAAGACTCCCGATATATCAGTCGGAGCGTAGAACCCATATCTGCCGTCGGTAGCTTCAGGACTTTCTGCCTGCGGCAGAGCTCGGACGAAAGCGGCGGCCATGTTCACCGCGTTGACCAAGCGGCCACGGGCAGTACCCGTGTGGTAAGAGACTCCGTGGAATGTTACAGTAACCGATGCCGCGTTGAAACATTCCGTTTCAATCTCGTACCGTGCGCCACCGTCAATCGTGTAGCATGCTTCACTGCGGATAGCTTCATAGGGGAACACATCCATGCCGCCGCCAGTTTCTTCATCGGTGGTAAAGATCAGTTCTACCTCGCCATGGACGAAAGGCTTTTCCGTGACAAGGACTTTTGCAAAGGACATGATAGCCGCAACGCCAGCCTTGTCATCCCCTCCCAGCAAAGTAGTCCCGTCGGTGACGACGAGCGTATCACCCGCATACCCGGCAAGAGCCGGATTATCGGCCACCGTAATGACCGTAGAATCATTGAGAATGATGTCTTTTCCATCATATGTCTCAACCACGCGTGGCTTCACTCCATTCCCTGGGACATCATCCGCAACATCCACATGAGCCATGAAACCAATGGTAGGCAGCCCGGTTCCGGTCGCGGGGATGCGGGCAATCAGAGTACCTTTCTCATAGAGTATGACATCAGTCAAGCCTAAGTCACGGACTTCCTTCTCAAGCAGGCGGAGCAGGTTCCACTGCCCATCCGTAGACGGCCGCTGCGTAGTGATGTTCCTGGGATTGCTCATTGTGTCTATGACCGCATAACGCAAAAAACGTTCCAGCAAATCCTTGCTCATATCTTTTTTCTTCATGCTTCCGGCTCCTTGTATACGTATCCCGGCGGGATATCGCCAAGGATACGTATTTCCAAGTATCCCACAAACATAGTGTGAACACAAGTAAGCAGGAATAGGATTCAGACGGAGAAATTATAGGTTTTCAGCATAGGTTTCACCATTTCAACGACATTATATAGAGCAAATACTGCCATGATGATGCCTGTGACGACAGGACCGCGTTTCAAGCTCTTGCCAACCGCCATGATGCTCGCCGCAAGGGCATAGGATATCTCAGGTTCGGTCGTCACTGACTTGAGCCATTCCCCGAATGCTTCGTCGGCACTCTGGTTGTACCGATAAAAACGCCAGATTGAGATGACTGTCGTAGCCACCACTCCAGCAGCTACCGCAATGCCTGCGGCTGCTGATATCTTGCCCCAAAGCATGACGGAAGGGATACAAGCATATACTATGCCCGCAGTCAGCAGAACCAGCGTCCGGGTGACAAGTTTCTGCACATCCTTTGCAAACTTAGCCCTTTGGGAAGGTGGCAGGGCACGACATATAGCGCTGACATTCCTCTGGAGGCTCCGTTCTGAGGTAGTGTATGTATCCTTGAGGTTGGCATATTCATCCGCCGCCAGCAGTTTTTCAGAAGCCTTGAGGACAGCTTCGGAATCATCCGCGGATGCCACCATGTAACAGAATTCCAGGTAATCTTGCCCTTGGTCTTCGGCAAGTATCCTGTCCACCACATCCATCCCGTCTATCTTCTGGGGATATTCTTTTCCCGTACCACCCGCGGATCGTGAAGATTGTTCTTCTTCAAGATAAGGTCGGATGACATCATAGTTTTCCTCAATGATGCTCGCCACGCGCGGTTTCAATTCCTCTTCGGTGATAGCCTCCCGGATTTCCTGACGACTCCAGTCCATGCTGCATCCTATCGTGCTGACAATCAGCATCAGGCAGAGTATGTCCTGCGCCACGATTCTTACCGTTTTCATCACAATTCCCCTCTTTCTCCATTATTTTTTCCTTCCCTACGGAAGGTTCATGTCGTTTTATTTCCGTTGCCGGTCACAAACCCAACCCTCAGCCCGACACGGATGGTTCTGTATCCCTGTAGGGATTCTTTTATGGAGGCAAATTCGTCCTGATAAGAATGTGACGGGTCACGGAATGTAATCACCGGCTCAACAATCCAGTGTTTCCGCGCCAAAAACGTCCAGCCAAGGGATATTTCATCAAGCATGAGCATCCCTCCCACAACGCCTCGGTCAAAAAGAAAACCAAGACGCATAAGGGAAAGAAGGATGAACGGTCCGGTATGCCATGGATAATAAGCCGCCGCTATGCCAGCACTGAACAGCACACATCCCTTCTTTCCGACATCCAGCCCAAGGGGAAGCCGCACCTCGCATCCCGGCAGAACAGTCAGCCTTAGGTCGGCACCAATTTCCCAGTCTCCTGCCATGAAGCCATCACAGGACAATACATCCACCGCACCACCCCAACTCATTTGTTCGGTACCATAAACCGGAGATAAGATACAAATGATGGTGCATAGTAAAAAAAGGAAACGCATATGAATCCTCCGCGCCATCACGGTAACACGGAGGCCCATGCCCTTCTATTCACAGTTCAGGGTAACGGGAACGGAGTACTTTGAACCAAGAAGAAGGGCTATACGGAAGAAGGGCATGGTGAAAAAATCTGTGGTATCTTTTTTTCAGAATTTCTATTTTTCTATATTTAGAACGTCAAAAATTGTATTTTATAACAAAATTAACATTTTTAAGCGTGTGATAACCCGAAAGTATTATATGGTTTTCTCTGCTTTTCATGCAAAATAATACTTTTGGGTAATAGCTTTCTGCCATCACCACGTTTATACTATTTTATTAATTACTACCATATGCGTAAGCTGGCATGTCATCATCTTCTTCATGGAGAAAGGAAAAGATACTATGAGAGAGAGAGAGAGAGAGAGAGAGAGAGAGAGAGAGAGAGAGAGTAAACTAAGCGTCATGGTCTTCCTGACCATCCTGATGCTTCTTATCACCTTCATTTCATGCGACAACAAGCTGAATATTTCAAATACCAATGCAGTGCGTTTCAGTACGGAAATCGGACGCAAAGCCACGGCAAATTCCGAATGGCAAGCTGATGATGAAGTCGGCATCTACATGCTGGAACATGGTACTGGCACGGCAGCTACTGCCGCCCCGGAACGTGCAAACAAACTCTACACGGCTGACACGGCCTTCCAGACCTCCGGCTTCTCTCCTGTTGACGCCTCCAACACCTTGAAGTGGAATGACATTGCCGATAATGCCGACGACACGTTTGACTTCATTGCCTATTATCCTTACGTGTCTCCCATCGCTGATACCACCGCTCTACCCATACATGTCTATCCACTTGGTTCCGGGGAACAGGACACCGGAAAGGCTGACTTCCTGTGGGGACGCACCGACAATGTACAGAACAATACCTCGACGGTGCATCTGAAGCTTGACCATATGCTCTCCCGCCTGATTGTCAACATCTCTCCCAGCACGACCGTTGATAAGGATGCCATCAACAATGCCACCGGTGGATTTACTGCTACGGTCAGAGGCTTGAACACGCAGACCGCAATCAATCTGAATGACGGAACCTTGGATGCTGCCAGTGTCATTGAGTCTATTGTCATGAAGGACATTTCCGACACCCTTACGGCTACGGAAAGAACCGAGGGAAAGCGCAGGTTCGAGGCTGTGCTGATACCTGTGGGCAACACTGATGCCCTGGCTAACGTGAGCCTGGAGTTTACCCTGACCGGTGGTGCTGGCGCTGGTACATACACATGGGCAGCGACTTCCGTAGCGACCTCTGACCAGGGCAAGATTCACTTTGACAAAGGCAAGCAGCATGTCTACAACATGACGCTCAATACGTCTGATGATGAAGTCGCCCTCGCCGCTATTGAGATTGAGATAAAGGACTGGGACACCGGAGATGGCATAAACGCACCTGCTGTCAAGGTGAGAGTCAAGTCAGTCTCCGCCGGAGCTTATTACACGATGATCCTGAAGACTGACGGGACGCTCTGGGCGACGGGATACAACTATTATGGTCAACTAGGCCTAGGTGACAGCGGTTCGGGAACCAACAGAAGTACTCCCGTGCCGGTCACGTCCATGAATGCTGATCCGAGCAATCCTGCCGTGGCTATCTCCGTCGGATCCCTGGCCTATAACGGAACCGCCTACTTATCCCATACGATGATCCTGAAGAAAGACAGCACGCTCTGGGCGACTGGATACAACCAGTATGGTTCCCTGGGTGACGGCACTACGACCAACAGAAGCACGCCAGTGCAGGTCAAGGATAATGCTGGTGGATTCATGACTGATGTCAAGGCCGTCTCCGCCGGAGTTTATCACACGATGATCTTGCAGAAGGACGGCACGCTCTGGGCGACGGGGCGGAACAACTTTGGTCAACTGGGTGTCGGCGAGGCGAACACCTATACAACAAGCATCCCCGTGCAGGTCATGACTGATGTCGCGGCTGTCTCTGCCGGAAACTCCCATACGATAATCCTGAAGACGGATGGCACGCTCTGGGCGACGGGATACAACAACTTTGGTCAACTGGGTGACGGCACTATGGCCAACAAAAACACGCCCGTGCGGGTCAAGGATACTACTGATGGTAGCGGGTTCATGACTGATGTCGCGGCTGTCTCCGCCGGAGCTTATCACACGATGATCCTGAAGAATAACGGCACGCTCTGGGCGACTGGATTCAACAGTGCTGGTCAACTGGGTGACGGCACTACGACCAACAGAAGCACGCCCGTGCGGGTCAAGGATACTACTGATGGTAGCGGGTTCATGACTGATGTCGCGGCTGTCTCCGTCGGAAACGCCCATACGATGATTTTGAAGAAGGACGGCACGCTCTGGGCGACTGGACAGAACAGTGATGGTCGACTGGGTGATGGTAGTACGACCAGCAAAAACACGCCCGTGCAGGTTTCGTCCATGGGTGCTGATGTCGCGGCTGTCTCCGCTGGAGAAAACCATACGATGATCCTGAAGAAGGACCTCACGCTCTGGGCGACTGGATACAACTATTATGGTCAACTGGGTCTGGGTGACAGCGGTTCAGGAAACAACAGAATCACGCCCGAACAGGTGGTTTTCTGACCAGAACATGAGGAGAAACCGGCGCATACTAATCGATTACAGGTCATCCCGTTGTGCCGGTCATCGTCCCAAATTTTCGCGTTTTTACAACATCCCCGATATTTTTTCGATGGCGCGAAATGCCTTGAAAGAAGTGAAAACCTCCGTCCTCTCATCATCAAGGACAAGGATTATTCCCCGTTTCCATACGGCAGTCCGGGTCTTTGCAACGGACAGTACATGTGCTGCCTGCACCGACCAAACCAAGGAACAAGGAACATCCCGTGTCCTCTGCTTTTTCGGAAGCCGGACATAAAAGAATACCCCTTCATTGAAAAATTCCAATCGTCCGCGCGAATACATGTCATCAGAAACATTGTCTGATACCTTGCGGACTGCGAAGAAAGACATGCCATCAGGTGGCAGGGCTGTTCCTCTGACACGAGCGGCATCGCGTCGGGACACCCAATAAGAAATCAGATAATAGGCTCCGACCAAGGCAAGCATGAAGACGAACAATCCCCAATAGAGTGGAACCGGAATACTTTGGCGCAGGAATACAGCGAGAAAAAAAGAAACAAGCAACGCAATCTTGATAATCAACTCCACGGGATTATCTCCTTCATCCATCAACTATACAAGCGAAGCCGGACATATTCAACGAAACATATTCAAGAAAACTTCCTGAAACGCCGGACAGGGTACAGTCGCTTGAATGGACAGGAGAAAAATAATGATAGGAAAAATCAAATATGCAGGACTGGTGGCATGTCTCAGCCTCATTTGCGTCTGCCTCGCCACGCTCACCGGTTGTCCCACCGCTCCATCGACCGCATCTCTTGAGTTGCACCTCGACTCCATGGCGCGGACGATAGTTCCGGAAGGGACTTCTTTGTTCGTTACCGCCTACACGGTCATGGGAAAAGGCCCGGATGGTCAGAATTTCAAGGTGAACAGCAATAATTCACTCATTTCTGTCGATGGCCTGAACGAAGGGATGTGGAACCTGACAGCCACAGGACATAATACCCAAGGCGTCGCTTTGGTGAGCGGGCACAGCGACATTGCACTCAAAAAAGACAGGAATGTCGTTTCCATCGCCCTTGATTCTATGGTGGGAATCGGGACACTGAGCATGGAAATAACGTGGAAAGCCAACAACATCGTTCATGCAGGCATCCACCTGATGCTTGTCGATGAAGAAGGCAAGGAAACAATCTTGGCACCGAACGTATTCAATGAGTCACGTGGAATGGCATCAGTTTCGGTTCAAGTTCCTGCCGGCAGCTATTCCCTCTGCATCCAACTGACCGAATCAGGGGCTTTAAGGGCTGGGCATGTCACTGCACTCCGTGTGGTTGATGGTTTGGTGAGTGAAGGTATCATCCATCTGGCTTTGGACGAACCGACGCATCCTCCTTATTCCTTTCTCTTGGAAAACAAGACTGGCGTTCCAGTATCCTGCCGTATCATCGGAGCAGATAAAGGTACTCTATCCACAGGTCCTGTGACATCAAGCCTTGAAGTGGAGGATGGACTCGCCCTCGATGACCTTGTAGTGAACTGGTTTCTTAATGGAAGAAAAGTCGGTGACGGGTCGTCCGTCACATTCACCCCGCCTCAGGGCTATAGCCGTCTTGATGTGATTGCCAGAGGGCCGCAAAGCGGTACGATGGGTTCGACAGGCTGGCAATTCAAAGTCACTCAAGGTTCGGTGATCCCAGGGGTTCCATCTTTCAAGCGATTGTACAAGGATGGAGAAAACAATCTCAGGACTACAGGGGTGGAATGTATCGCCTTTCTCGGTGATGGAAATTTCATCCTGTCATCCTCCGGGGCATCTACCCTTCAGCTGTGCAAGATAGTCCGTGAGGAAATACATGTGCTTGCTACATATGATGCTTCGTCGGGTTATCCGGTACAAGACATTACCGATATTTATGCTGACCAAGCAAGCGGGCGCGTGCTGACTGCGTCCTCATCTCCAGCAACCATCTGTCTCTATCAGTACGACAGCACCTATTCAAAACTTGTAAAAAAATTCATTGAATTGGGTTCAGAATCCTCCCCTTCTTTCACACGTACAGGCAGGTTGGGTCGTTTTGCTCATTTCGAGGAGGCTCCGCACGTCTATGTAGTGATGTTCAATCCGGACGGATACAAGACGCCCATCTACGATCTGTCAGCAAACAACCCAAAAGAAGACTTTTTTGCGGGATCTCTCAAATGGAGTGCGAATTACGGTTGTACGGCTTTTCCATACGTATGTTTAGCTTCTCCCAGCAAGAATGCCCTCCTGGTCATCAGCCCGCAGGAGACAAAAATACGGTTGACGAACAGAGTGCCGGGGTCTCTCGGCTATGGGTCATACTCTCATTTCGGAACCGATAATCCTGAAAAAATCTCTATAAATGGGTTGTCTTCCGGTATCCTCATCAGTGATTCCTGTGCCCTCATCGCGCACGGAGAAAAGATAGAGCAAATTGAATGTGACCGCCCATCAGTATGGTCACACGCCCGCACTTATCAGTCCGGACAGGATGGTATACCTGCCTTCGCAGGAATCACGGACATGGTTACGGACGCTCTGGGAACTCTGCTTTTCACGTCAATAAAGTCCCAGGAAGGCAAGGTCATGAGTTTTTCCATTGATGACTCGGCCATAACCTATTTGGGATCCGCCTCAATCCCTGACGGAAACTTCACTCCAGCACGCATCTTTCCCTCTCCTGACGGACAATGGTTGCTTGCCACAGGGCTTTCGGGAGGTCTGGCGTTATACGAGGTTCCGCGTAATTGAAAAAAAGTGATGGAATTACCGAGGGATGTTGCAAAAGTGAAAACCCCCGTTCTGCAACATTCCTCTCCATGCGGCTGAGTACAGAGTTGTTGAATCCAGAATAGATTGATAGTGATTAATCCAAGAAACACTGATAATTTTGCGAAAAGAAGCGTTTAAAACAGCTCTCATACCCATCCAACCTGTTTAACATCCAGAACGTTTAAAAAAGTTAAACACCCAGTAAACGCCAGATTAAACACCTTTTGCCTGTTTTACCCATATTGTTTACTGAGTGTTTATTTCTACAGCATAGTATTTCGCGAAATCAGATGTGAGAAATTGCGAAATCAATCATCCTTAGCTTCAATGATACTGAATGACCATAAGCTCTCTAATATCATAATTACCAACCAGCACCTCTGTCTTCATTTTCCATGGCTGCACTTTTGCAGTGACGGACATCCGCATTGGAAGTTCCTGCTTCGACCTTTTCTCTATTCAAAACTTGGGCGTTTTTTTTTCTATTCGTCCATATCGCATCACCACCATTTACAACGCTACAACTTTGGTTACAGTCTATAGGTTACTCAAATATATTACTGATTATACTAAATAATATATTGACAAAATGGGAGAGGGTATCATGGTACTATTAATCATCAAGAAAAAAGGGATGTAAAAACAATGTGAAACGGGAAAAAAAGATGAAGAAGAACCGATAAGATTGCTCTAGTAGCACTACTACCAGAAATCCTAAAAACGGTACTCTCCATCTTCTAAGCGGACACGGAGGGAGGAAACTCCCTCCGCTATTGATAAATCTATAACGAACAAGGAGAAACGTCAATGAATAAACTTACAAGAACTGAATGGCTGCTCATTGCCCTGATTGTGCTGAATATCGTCAATATCATCATCCCTCTGGTGAAGTGACATGTCAAAATACATTACGGTCAAAGAAGCTGCCGCAGAACTCGGCGTTACAACCCAGACCATTGCCCAGACACTCCGGGGACTTGGTGTTGAGAAATTCGGCGGGATATATCTGATTGACGATACTGTCATGGAGCAACTGAAAAGCCGCAAAGGAAAATCCGGTCGGCCAAAAGGAGCAAAAAATAAAGTGAAGACCGAAGCAAGACTATCTTGAAAATGAGACAGGAAAAGTAACGGAGACCCATTTAGCCGTCCCTCCATTACTGACTTTTCTTGCTATCTTGCCGAATTGAGACAAATAAAAGGGTTCCCACCTCCACAAGCGGGAACCCAGCCCCATGTACACATACACATTATATACAGCTCCCTAGGGGTACACCCATTTGATGGGGAATGTCAAGATGGGATTCAAAGAACCTGGAACAGCAGGCTGTTATCACTGACCACATTTGTCATCATCCTGTTGCCGTTCGCATCTGTGGCATACTCTCCGTTCTCATCTGGCTTGTATCCGCTGCCGACCAGAAATGAGTAGTTCAGGAAAAAACATGTATGCTGATGCTCTAACCCGTGTAGAGACCTTCATCGATATTCATGATGGGTTCAATCCTCGGTCGTTTTTCGAATACCGGCTTGCCAGACAAGCTCAAGGTCGTCATAGGATACGGAGTAGGCTAGATAGCCATCGTCAGCATATCCGGTATCATGCAGCATGAACTCAATGCAGGCTTGACGATCTCTTTTGTAGTCGTCAACGATGGTTCCCAGCGTTCCCGCCGGAAACAGGTGCGCGTGGTTATCATCAACGCAATAAGCCTCCACGGGAACTTTGGTCTTCACGACATCTGGTTCTTTGCACTCATCAATATTCATCATTCAGCCCAATCCTTTACAAATGCTGTAGTCAATCGAGGGAAACCTTCCAGTTTTACTGTAACATCTTTAATGTCAAATATCCATGTCGTTTTTATCCCTTCAACCTTTTCTCTCTTGTCGCGTATGCCATGAATGCGCATCCGCACGTCATAGAATCGGCCATGCTCGTTAGCATTTTTTATTGTGATTCTCGCAGAAGCAAGACCCTCCCGGTCGATGATGGCAATATCCTTTGAGAACCTCAGCTTGTACATCTGATACGAGCGGTGGCCAGTTTTTAAACCGTTATAATGCCTGTTCCTCAACACGATAAACCATGGCTAAACACGCTATAACACGGAAAAAATTGTCAGTTTGAGTAGGATTTCACTGTCAAAACGCTGGATTTTCTGTCAGAACTTTTTGGATTGTACAATTTTCTGTCAGAACTTTTTGGATTGTACATTAAACACACGATAAAACAGTTTTAAACACGCTATAACACGGAAAAAATTGTCAGTTTAAGTTGGATTTCACTGTCAAAACGCTGGATTTTCTGTCAAAAATTTTTGGATTGTACAATTATAACAGATGAAATATTTTGCGTCAATATATTATTCAAATAAAAGAATAAAATAAAAAAGAAAAATCATTCACAAGTCTTTTTCTTAAAAAATGAATTTTGGTGAACTTTTAAACATTTCTCCTTTTCGTTTCTGCCATATTTCCAGATGCACAAACACCAAAAATCTTCCATATAATATATTTCAGGAACGTACGAAGACACATTTCTAACTGTTTATGTCCCTTTCTCCCATCCTATTCCGATTTTCCTGGTTAGTGTTATTTGTTTATTGCCAAACGCGCATATTTCTTTTAGAATTGTTCACATAAATTTAGGGAGACGACCATGAATAGTGAGATGTTAATTAGAATTACTCGATATTATCGGGCCCTCAACAGATTAAAAAGCGTAGGACTGGAAAAAGTCTTTGCTCACAACCTTGCCGATGCAGCCGGAGCTTCCGCCGCCGTAGTCCGCAAGGATTTTTCTCAACTTGGCATACACGGACAGAAACGCGGCGGATATGAAATACCCGACCTGATTGCCAGTGTAGGAGCCATCTTGGGCAAAGGCGGCTCGCAGAATACTGTCATTGTGGGTTGCGGACGCATCGGCAAAGCCCTCATACACTACAACGGCTTTGAGCCCGATGGCATCTCCATAGTCGCCGGATTCGACAACGATCCTCTCGTCTACAGCGACACCTCCCAGCCCGTCCCCATCTATCCAATGTCCAAACTTGAGGAAACCATCAAAGCCCTGGACGCACAGGTCGCCATCATCACCGTCCCGGAAGCCTCTGCTGCCGATACTTATGAGAAACTGGTCAACGCAGGTATCCGCGGCTTCCTCAACTTCAGCCCCGTCACGCTCAAGTCCCAGAGAGCCGAAGGACTCCCTCCCTTAATCGTCCACAATATCAACATTGCCCTTGAGCTGGAACAGATATTCTACGAACTGCAATTCCCTAACACTGTCCGCTGAATCTGACCGACCATATCTCAACGCAGAACGCACACTACGAAACCGAATGCTTTCCCATGAAACATCCGGTTTCTGGTTTCATCCACAGATCATGCGTCCTGTGCGTTCTGTACAAGGATGCCATCGCCCCGTACCGCTTCCGCTACATTCACGATATCGTATGGAGTCTCCTGATAAACAAAATAATTCAACCAGTTACTGAACAGAAGATTTGCATGGGAACGCCATGACACAATTGGTTCACGTGAAGGATCATCACCAGGATAATAATTCACCGGCATGCCGACCCCCAACCCGGCGACCGTATCACGCCTGTATTCCCGATCCAAAGTTCTGGAATCATATTCACAGTGACCCGTCACGAATATCCTCCGCCCGCCCTTGTCCGCCACCAGATAGATGCCTGCATCATCGGATTCACTGATTACATTCAAACCGGGAACTGAAGCCACGGCTTTCTCATCCAAGCCGGTATGCCGACTGTGTGGAGCCAGGTACGTATCATCGAAACCCCTGACAAGCTTATGGAAACGGTCATTCACCCGATGCCGGAAAATACCGAACATCTTGGCTGGCAGGGGAACCTTCCCCACCCCGTAATAATGATACAAAGCAGCCTGTGCCGCCCAGCAGATGAAGAATGACGAGTAGACATGGGTACGGGCCCATTCCAAGATGGATGTCAACTCATCCCAATAACTTACTTCCTCAAAAGCCATGCCCTCAACCGGAGCTCCTGTGATGACAAGACCATCATAATACTGTTCCTTCACATCATGAAACGTCTGGTAGAACGTCTCCAAATATGAAATTTCGGTATGGGTCGGCTGATAGGAAGCCGTACAAAGGAACGTAACCTCGACCTGGAGGGGGGAATTACCCAGCAGACGGAGGAGCTGGGTTTCCGTTACGCTCTTGGACGGCATGAGATTGAGTATGGCTATCTTCAAAGGCCGGATATCCTGCGTCCGCGCCCGCTGATCCGTCATGACAAAAATATTCTCCTGTGTCAGTATATCCGCAGCTGGCAGACCGTCCTGAATCTTTACCGGCATGTCCTTCCCCCTTGCCTCATGTTTTCTTGCACAACGACATGGATATTCCCCTCAAGGAACATCCATGCCAGAATGGGGCTCTCATTAGATTGTTTCAAAACCCTGCTCCAAGTCGGCGATGATATCATCGACATGCTCCGTACCGATGGACAGCCGAATCATGCCAGGCGTAATACCCTGCTCCGCTTGCTCCGCGGCGGATAGTTGGGAATGCGTCGTACTGGCGGGATGAATCACCAAGGACTTCACATCGGCTACATTTGCCAGAAGTGAGAATATCTCCAGCTTGTCGATGAACGCCTTGGCTTCCTTTTCTCCCCCCTTGACCGTGAAAGTGAAGATTGAAGCCCCTCCTTGCGGGAAAAGTTTCAGGTACAACTCATGATAGGGATTGTCAGGCAACGAAGGATGGAACACCTTCTCCACCTTGGGATGTCGGGAAAGATAATCCACCACCTTCAAAGTATTGGACACATGCCTTTCTACCCTCAATGAAAGCGACTCAAGCCCCTGAAGGAACAGGAAAGCATGGAATGGAGCAAGTGTAGCCCCCGTATCCCGGAGCAAGATTGCCCGTGCCCTGGTAATCCATGCGGCAGATCCCACAACCTGAGTGAAACTAATCCCGTGATAGGATGGATCGGGGTTCACCAAGAAAGAAAAACGCCCGCTGGCCTCCCAATCAAACTTCCCGCTGTCCACGATGACTCCACCTATGGCCGTACCATGTCCGCCTATGAACTTAGTGGCGGAATGAACCACGATGTCAGCCCCGTACTCAATCGGTCTGAGCAGGAAAGGAGTGGCAAAAGTATTATCGACCACTACCGGAATCCCATGTGCATGAGCAATGTCCGCCACAGCCTTAATGTCAATCAAGGTAGCATTCGGATTGCCGATGGTCTCCAAGAACAGAGCCTTTGTCTTCTTGGTGATAGCCTTCTCCCACGCGCCGGGCTCATCCGCGTCAATGAACGTCGTGGTGATGCCGTACTGGGGCAAAGTGTGAGCCAGCAGGTTGTACGTACCACCATAAATGGTACGGGCACTGACGATATGGTCGCCGTTCTGCGCCAGATTGAGGAAAGTATACGTAATTGCCGCAGCTCCCGATGCTACCGCAAGGGCTGCTATGCCCCCTTCAAGAGCGGCGATGCGCTTCTCAAAGACATCTTGTGTGGAATTGGTTAGTCGTCCATAGATGTTGCCGGCATCGGTCAGGTTGAAACGGGCGGCAGCATGCGCACTGTCATGGAAGACATAAGAAGTCGTCTGGTAAATGGGTACCGCGCGCGAATCAGTGGCGGAATCGGCCTGTTCCTGGCCTACGTGAATCTGAAGAGTTTCAAAATGGAGTTTCCTGTTTTTTTTATCTGTGCTCATGATGAGTTCCTTGGCATGATGATGCGCTCCCTACGGAAGCGAGCCGCCACATGGCAGCTATTGATTGGCATATGATCAGAAACCCATACGATCTTTGACGGAGCGACACCGGGGACAGCTGGCGTTCTTCATCTGAATCCTCCCCAAATTTATGCAGCACAAATTCATGCTGTGGCAAAAGGACATGCGGCCGTGTGACACTATGTCACGAATGCCCGGAACAAAATTCCAGACGCGCCGCAAGAAACAATCATTTGGAAAATTAATAGAAAAGAATGGATATCATGCGCGGCGGCACATCATACCATCTGGTGAATCTGTCATGGACATTGACATCATCGTGCCGCCTCCTGCATTGAGATATTCCGCGCATGACGGAAATTACACATACCCTACAGACTGATGAGAAACAAGTCAAGGCATGAGAGGAAAAAAATCTCCTGAAATTTCTCAGTTTTTTTCTGTGCTTTCTTCGGGTTCCCCAGCAAAGGAGGAAAGCGAGACAGGAGCATGTCTCCTTTCCCTTTCGTCAAAACGGAACACACCCCAGACAGGGAAATGATCGCTGGTTCCCCGCCTCAGCCTTACATTCCACGCGCGTGGCGTGCCATCGGACGCGACCGCGGAATCAGGCGCGTTGCAGCCGAATTCTTTCATCCTCCATCCTGCCCTGTCAGCGGGAGCCAGTCCAGAAAAAAGGATATGGTCATAGCGATGCCATGTACCTTCATATACATAGGAACCGGGGCGGAAAGTATTAATCCTTCCATCGAGCCAAGGAGAATACCACGAACCTTTCTGCCCTCCTTGCATGCCCGATACAACCAAGGAACCAGCGGCTTCCCATTCCCGTGCATGAGACGATGCCGCACGGACAAGCGCGGTCCGATATCCTCTTTCCATTCCTTTTTCTTCACCAGGATCCTCGTTCATATCCCCTGCAATGACCAGCAGGCAACCAGGATCAGCCTGACGCCAAAGCCTGGCTCTCGTAGAGAGCAAGCTGGCAAGAGCTCGCCGTCCTTCCTCCGTCACCCGGTCGCCTTCCTTGCGTGACTTCGCATGTACCGCCCACACGACCACCGTTCCTCCATGAACGTTGAACACCGCTTCCAGTGCAGGACGGAATCCCTCCACTCCCTGGACGGTAATCCTTACCGGATTCAGGCGTGAAATGATGGCCGTGCAGATAGCACCCCCTTCCTGACCGGCAGCCGCGTACCAGCGGTATCCTCTCCGTGCCAAAGGCCCTGCTATGAGGTCAGCGACCACACCGCTGTTTTCCACTTCCTGGAGGACTATGATGTCGGCATCAGGAAAGATACGGGATGACAGAACCTTCCGGATGTCTTCAAGCCGCAGGTGATAAGCCGTCTCATCCCATCGGGAAGACGGACCGTATTCCTCATATTCCGTCCCCGATGTACGGCCATCCATCAGATTCTGGACATTCCAACTGAGGATGGTCACATCTGTGGGCGCAGCTTCACCTTCTCCCACAGGACATGAACAGAGACTCACAATGCACATGAGAAGGATGACATGGATAGATATGTATACCGGACGCATCAGAACCTCCGTTCCCTTATTCATGATAAGGACGGAACCGTCCGTGGCGTTTCACGGAAATATGATTAGCGGGAGTTTTTCATCAGGAAATATCCGAAGTACAGCAGGGCAATGGCATCCTGCATATCGAAGACAGTCACATCCCAGTCACGTGCTTCGAGAATCCCGGCCCGCAGATTGCCAAGCCGTGTATCATGAATCATCGATGCCCTCTCCACCATACCCATGCAGAAGCTGACAATCCGGGGGAAATTCTCTTGGGAGAAATCATGGAAAATCGTGTCATAGTTCGCATCAATGTCCGTCACGTCCCGCGCTTCATCAAGGAAGTCAGTCAAATAATCCTGCACGTCACGGTTAAGCCATTTCTGATAGATGCGCGCCAACTGGGTATCATGAGGCCGGAGAAAGTCCGCCATGATTGTATAGCGGGTACGCCGGAAGGTCGCGCTCCTGTTCTGCTTCACTGCAAAGAAGAAATCACGGTAGAACAGACCATTCTGGTCAAGGATGTTCTTGGCTATGAGAAAGTCGATTTCCTCGTCGATGTGCCGTGCATACCGGGAAAGTTCCGTAATCTTGGGCAGATAGTCCTTGTTGCCGGTCATCCGTGCCAAAGATTTGCTCGCCATGGAACGCACAGAAGACCATCGACCATCCAGAAGTTCTTCCAAAGCCTTGAGAGCCTTATCGTTGCGTCGATAAGAACCGAGCGCAGCAATGGCATCCATCTGAACGAATGAGTCATCATCCTTGGCCAAGGCAATCAAATCATCGACCAAGGTCATGCGGGGCTTGTCACCCAGTGCCCTGACCATTTCCAGCTTGTCCAAGGAATACGGCAGGGCAAGCTCAGCGCGGATTGCGCTCGTCGCGACTCCGGCCAGGTTCGTCCCCAGGGATACGACCAGAGCCTTACGTTCCAGAGGATCCACCACATGGTCGAGTCTTTCAATCTTGCTTAATGCCTGTAGGCCATGGAAACTGAACATTGCCCGTCCTGCGTCGCGGGTAGAATAGCTTCCATGTTCCTTGAGGATGGTTGCCAGAACCGAACCAAGGACAGTCATCAGCAACGCCAGCAGGAAAGTCAGCGAATAGTCATTGCCCAGATGGAAGGATGCCACTGACAGCAGTCCGTCAGGATGTCCGTTCCGAACCAAGATACCGCCCAGAACGCCGGAAACCAAGGCAAAGAAAGCAATGACGAAATTGCTCATCGCATTGAAAGGCACGGCCTCATTGTCCGGGATGATGTTTGACACCATTTTCTGAGCCATGATGTTGACAATGGCAAGTGAGAAATTGGACAGGAATCCCATCAGAAAAAATGCCCAGGCGCCAGCACCGCCGGGAAGGATAATCCAACCCAGGAAACTGATGCAGAGCAACCGCGCACCCCAGAGAATCAGAGGGCGGGAACCCAAGCGGTAACCCAGCCAGCGGGAGACGTATCCCGCCAGAATGACGGCAAAAGCAGCTACGACTGAATAGACAATGACCATGCTCTCCGACAGGTTGAGCACTACTCTCATGAACGGGACGGACAGGCCATTGATGACCGACACCCCGATGAACGTCCACCTGACCAGCAGGCGCAGAAGATGCTCCGGACGTTTCATCTCCTCACCGAGGATGGTGAACATGCTCCGCCCCTTGTGAACCTCAACCTTAGCTCTTCCGGGGATACGGGAAACGGTTATGGCGGCAATGGTATTGCCAATGACCCCCACCATCTGGAGAACCATGATGCCAAACTGACCGGAAAGCTGTCTGATGGAAGTCACCAATGAGCTGACCACGCGTGTCAGGATTGACGAAGCCTGGTAGGAGACGTTCAGTGTTCCTATCAGGTGGACTCGATTTCCCGCCGTACTGATTGATTTTAAGGTGTAATCATAAAATACCAGACCCAGCATCCTGAACAGGCAGAAAAGCGAATAGGTGGACAGGAGTATCGCCACCGATGCGGGGCCGTCCGGAATGAAGTATATCCCCAGGTACGCCAGGCAGACCAAGCCACGGAGCAGCCAGCAGAACGACTGCACCTTTACCATGTTCCGACCCTTGAAAAGCCGTGGGACAATGGGAAGCACGAAACCCATGATATGTATTACGGAGGAGATATACCCAAGTGCAAGGTTTCCCGCGCCGAACTGAACGGCGAGAAGATATACGAAAGTATCGCCGAGCAGACTGAAGGACGAGCCATTCCATGCCTCACACTGGTTCAGGTACTTCTGACCTTTTTTCTTTTCTTCCTCGTTCAGGTATTTCGTCTTTGCCACGTTGGCGTCACCCCATAAGATGGAAAATCATAAAAGACTTACAACTCTTTCCTGGAAGATACGATACGACTTATCAGGCCATAATCCCGCGCCTCGCCAGCATCAAGCCAGTGGTCACGTTCCGTGTCCTCCGCCACTTCCTCCACACTCTTTCCCGTAGCGGCGGCAATAACGCCGTCAAGTTTGGCGCGGAGCTTCTCTATCTGACGCGCGTGTATCTCGATATCAGTCGCCACGCCCTTCATCCCGCTGAGGGGCTGATGGATCAGATAAGTGGAATCCGGCAAGCCTACCCTTCTGTCCGCCGGAACGGACAGCAGGATCAACGCCGCAGCACTGGCGACCAATCCCATACCGATAATGGTGATCGGGCAAGAAACAAAACGGATCATGTCGTATATAGCATAGCCCGCGTCCACATCCCCTCCCGGAGAATTGATGTACAGGTAGACCGGCGCATCTCCATCCTCAGCCTCCATGACCAGCAATTGCCTAATCAGGCGATCGGCACATTCCTTGTCGATTTCTCCGGAAAGCAAAATGGAACGTGTCTTCAGGAGTTTATCGTTCAAGGCTGGATCCTGAGGAACCACGGGAGTCTTTTCTTCTTTGTCAGGCATGACGAGCCTCTTTCTCACAAATATATTCATGCCGGCTATTCTGTCGGCAACTATGTAAGTATACGAATAAAACATCCGTATGAAAAGGCACAATGTCGAAAGGAACAATGTTTTTCCCGGAAGGAAATCCTGGGAAATTCCGGAAGAAAATTCCGTCATCAGTCGGAAAATTTCATGTACCGGCCAGATTTCGCTTGGTTGTCGTACTCAGATGCTCACTGTGATTCCCGCCGTCAGTTGGAAATCATGAGTGAATCCTGGCAGGTTCCTGTAGGCGACCATTCCGCTGCCATCATCCTCGGTGAAAGAATACTTGTTCCATGCTCCAACCCAGTCAAGGCTCACACGGGCACTCACATTCGGCCTGTCCATGACCTGCCATTCGCCAGAAAGCTGGGCGTGGATGCGGGTTTCAATCTCATCCGCAGTCCCTGAGGGCGTCGCTCCCGGATAATCCGGCACTTCTTCATTGTTCCCGCCAGTATGATGAGATTCCAAAAGGTTCATCTTTCCATGTCTCATTCCCATCAGCCTGAAACCAAGGACGCCTTGTCCGGGAACCCTCCAGGAGACATCCCATTGCAGGACGAGCGCATCCCCGCCGTATGGATACCCGATATAATCGGGATTAAGGACGAAACTCCGATATTCCCCTGACTGACCGAGGACAAAATACTTCCGGAACATCAGAAAGTCAACCTCATCACGCCGATAGAGAACGGGAGTCGTCATGGCTGCTTCCAGCGAGGTAGTCAAGATGCCCGCCCCTACAATACAGGCATGTTCGACACCGCCAAGCAGTCCCCACGCTCCCTTTTGGGAAGCATCTTCGTGGGGTGCCCGTGCCTGGTCAAGGACAAACTGGCCATAGACATTCCAGCCCGGAGAGAACGCCCAATCAAGCTCGGCATGGGCAATGGCATTGAACATATCGTGATTGTTGAGATTGTGATAGATATAAGCAGGATTAAGATAACTGAGGTTTGCGACATCATTCTTGTACATCACGTTCTCCGACACGACAAGCGTCACTGTGTCCCATGGTCGGAACTCAAGGCGGTGGAGGAGAAAAATACGAAAATCAGTGTCGGGGTCTTGGCTGGAGGAAAAGTTCGTATCAAGGAATATGATTGAACTATCATAGGCGAACCTGTCACCAAATGCGGTGAACCTCAGATAATCATGGAAATCGACATGGTCATCAACAATGAAATTCCCGGAGTGTCCGTTACCCCATGACAACCTGTCCTTGGCGAGCGAGACGTTCCAGTTGCCGCCACCTACGGAGAACACCGCCCGCTTGGGCGTCTGGATATCAACAAGGGCAGTCGTCAGGGACATGGACGACTGAAAATGCTGCCGCATGGAATACAAGGATGTCGGAAGAATAAATCCAGCTTTGCCAGAAGGAACGACAACGCCGATTCCATGCTGTGTATCCGTGCCGTAACCATCCCCTGTACCATCGGGCGAATATGACTCTGACGTATATCGGCTGCGTCCATATTGTAAATCACTATGGATATATCCCCAGTTTCCCGCTGACAGGTCAAGGTTGAGCTTGAGAAGCGGCCGACGGTCAGTGAAGCCTCGCACCCAATCTTTCTCCATCATGAAGTCCTGCGTGTTGGCATGCGCATATGCCTCGAACGAAGCGGAAGCTCCGCCTCCAAGCCGGAACACATCATCCAACTTCACAGGCAGGATTGATGAGATTTCTTTCTCAATCACATCATAGGAGGCCCTGAACGCTCCTGACAGCCGACTCCCGTCGATACGGTTGAAAATCAGGCGTGCTTGTGCCTTGGTCCAGGGACGGGATGTCGTAGCCGTTCCGAGTCCTTGCAAAAGGTACAGGGAGTCAATCCCTTCGTAGACATAACTGTCCAGAGGGATGACTTCCTGGGAAGTGGCTCCGGCGGATGCAAGGGATATGGCGGATACGGAAAAAATCGCGGAAAGGAAGACAAGGATAATCATGAAAGCATAACGCAGTTTTTTTCTCATATGAAATTCCTCATGACCATCGGATTCGGATAGTCCAGCCCTTCCGCAATTTTGTTCATTTTTCCGTCCTAAAGTGAGTAAGAAACACCCAAAGTCACCTGAAAATCATTAATGGGCGCGTTCGTTGAGATGTTTCCCGGATTCTTGACGTGGATGTAATCCATCTGACCGTAGGCCATCAGACCTGGCAGTATCCTGTAGGAACCTTTCAGTCCAACGATGGTCGTATAGGAACGAATATCCCGCAGATGTGCGTCATCGTCCTTATAATTGTGCATGGGATGACTTTCGGTCGGCGTAGGGTCAAATGGAACAGTATTCGTGGAAGGCGTTCCGTTGTTGACTTCACTCCATGCTGTCCACTTATCGAAAGTCCCATGAATCATGTGGAATAGAGACGCCTCGACCTCCCACGTGCCAAAGTTCTTCAACCCTATGTTTCCGTTCAGAACAATGGCGTCACCACCATACTTATAACCAAGGAAATCTTCGGCATAATATACGGCGTGTTTATCAAAGTATCTTGTCGCTACGACATAATTCAATCCATGTTCCTTTGTAGTATCACTACCTGAATTGTACCGCAGGTAGAGGAACGGATCAGTTTTCACTGCTTCAATCCCTCCATAAAGGATGCCTATTCCAAGAGGAATGTTCCCCTGCACTCCCAGCATGAAACCAAACGCATTGGGAAAAGCCCACTCATCTTTTCCTGGAACAGGTTCTCCTGGAAGGGAAAACTCATCGACGACAACCTGTCCGTAAATGTTCAGGTTCCTGATGGGAGTGTAGTCCACTTCAAGAGAAATGATGGAATTGCTGAAACTGCGGATGTAGTAGTCATGGAAAATCATGGCAGGATTGAGGATTCTCAAGTCCAGAGTGTTTTCTTCCGACTGGTACATCATGCCTTCGGTGATGGTCAGTCCAACCTTATCGCCGAACAGACGCCATTCGAGCCGATGCCCCATGAACATGTTCAGTCCATTGACATTTCCTGTCTGACTTGATTCAGGAGCTACATGCACCGGCGTTTCATCCGTCGAATAATATCTTCCCGGATGTGGAAAGAACGATGTGAGGAATGTGTATTTGAAGTTTTTGCTATAGGTGGTGAAACGACCTTGATTGTGATATTTCAGATGGTCGCCCACGACGAAATTGCCCGCCTTTCCCGGTCCCCATGACACCTTGTCCCGTCCAATCTCAACGCTCCAGCCGTAGCCACCGAACGCGCCGAATGCTCTGTAAGGCACGTTCAAATCAAAATCAGTCATTGATGCCGGCGGAATCATGATGATGTTTGTCGTCAGAGTTTTCTGACCGAAAAAGATAGAGGTAATCTGCCTGGTGGCACTATCAGAACCTGTATACGGCACGTTCCCCAGCGACAGCGATGAATACCCATAGATGTTCTCATGAGGATTAGTCTCCAATACAATGTCAAGGAACGGCTTCCGTTGGTCGAAGCCCCGTATCCAGTCTTCTTCATTGACAAAGTCAACCGTATTGGTGTGGACATATGCCTCGACAGCCGCGTCCAGACCGAACCGGACGATTTTGGCTCTCGTACCCAGTTCTCCGGCGGCAAAGTCATGAATGTTCTTATACGTCCCTTCCAACCGTGCCGGATCAATCTTTTCCAGCATCCTCAACAATTCGTCTTTGCTCCAGGGCCCTGCCGATGATGGAAGGGCAAGCCCTTGCGCAATGTACAGATGACTAATCGCTTCATACACTTCTGAATCAACCGGATAGATTTTCTGATTACCAGACCGAGCAGAGAAAACCGCCTGCATAGCCAGCAGGAGGCAAACACATACCAGAATAATCTTCTTTTTCATATTACGTCCTTATATAAAACATATGAAAGGAAAGGATTCCAGGAACTTCAGCTTTACCTGCGTCCTCTCCGTTTCAGGCGTATGCACACATGGCGGAACGTAACATTAATTCTTGACAAATACCAGATAATATTTTGTTTTCCATAATATCCCCATAATACAGAGATACACCAAAACCCGACCTGTTTCGATTCGTCTTAACACGCTATCGAGAACAGGCCGCGGAGTGTGAGGATATGTATTCCGTTACCGTCGGGACTTCAGTGCCAATCAATCAGAAAGTGTTTGAGGGGGCATAGTCACACCTGTCGGATAGCTATGCCCTTCCTCAAATTCACCTCTTTCAATGTCCTAAAGTGAGTAAGAAACACCCAAAGTCACCTGAAAATCATTAACAGGAGCGTTCGTTGAGATGTTTCCCGGATTCTTGACGTGGATGTAATTCGCCTGACCATAGGCTGTCAGGTTCGGCAGTATCTTGTAGGAACCCTTCAAGCCAATGATAGTCGTATAGGAAGCGGCATTCCGCAAATTCGCGTCATCGTCCTTATAATTGTGCGTGGGATGGCTTTCGGTCGGCGTAGAATCAAGAGAAACACTATCATCGGAAGCCGTACCATTGTTGATTTTGCTCCATGCTGTCCACTTGTCGTGGGTACCGTGAATCATGTGGAACAGAGATGCCTCGACTCCCCACGTGCCAAAGTTCTTCAACCCTATGTTCCCGTTCAGGACAATGGCGTCACCACCATACTTATAACCAAGGAAATCCTCGGAATAATATACGTAATGTTCAAAATAGTATCTTGTCGCGACGACAAAGTTCAATCCTTGTTGCGTTTTTGGACCGGTCGCCGAGGTATCTGTATTGTATCGCAGGTAGAGGAATGGATCGGTTTTCACAGCTTCGATTCCCCCGTAGAGCATACCTATCTCAAGAGGAATATTCCCTTGCGCTCCCACCATGAAACCGAGCCCATTGGGGAAAGCTTTGTCGGCTTTGCCTGGAATATTTTCTCCGTTGATGGCAAACTCATCAACGACAACTTGTCCGTAGACGTTCAGGTTCTTGATAGGAGTGTAGTCCACTTCAAAGGAAAGGATGGAGTTGCTGAAACTGCGGATGTTATAGTTGTGGAAAAGCATGGCGGGATTGAGGATTCTCAAGTCCAGAGTGCCTTTTTCCGACTGGTACATCATGCCTTCAGTGAGGGTAAAACCAACCTTATCGCCAAACAGACGCCATTCAAGCCTGTGAGCCATAAACATGTTCAGTCCATCGACATCCCCGTCCTGATCCGACTTCGGGGTCACATGCATTGTCCCCCCACTAACCTTATCCAGCGTATAATATCTTCCTGGATGCGGAAAGAATGATGTGAGGAATGTATACTTAAAATTTTTATTGTATGTAGTGAAACGGCCCTGGTTATGGTATTTCAGATGGTCGCCCACGACGAAATTGCCTGTCTTTCCCGGTCCCCATGACACCTTGTCCCGTCCAATCTCAACGCTCCAGCCGTTGCCACCGAACGAGCCGAATGCCCGGTGCGGAATGTTGTTTGTATCAAACATCGCTGCCGGAGGAAGCAGGAAGATGTTGGTCGTCAGTTTTTCCTGCCCGAAAAAGATAGAGGTAATCTGTCTGGCGGAGTCATCATAGCCTGTATACGGCGCATTCCCCACTGACAGTGACGAATACCCATAGATGTTCTCCTGAGGATTCGTCTCCAGCACAAGGTCAAGGAGAGGCTTTCGTTGATCGAATCCGCGTACCCAGTCTTCTTCATCAACGAAGTCAACCGTATTGGTATGGGCATATGCCTCGACAGCCGCGTCCAGACCGAACCGGACGATTTTGGCTTTCTCACCCAGTTCTCCGGCGGCAAAGTCATAGATGGTCTTGTATGTACCCTCCAACCGTGCCGGATTAATCTTTTCCAACATCCTCGACAGTTCATCCCCGCTCCAGGGTCCTGCCGATGATGGCAGGGCAAGCCCTTGTGCAATGTACAGATGACTAATTGCTTCATACACTTCTGAATCAACCGGATAGATTTTCTGATTACCAGACCCAGCCGAGAAAACCACCTGCATAGCCAGCAGGAGGCAAGCACATACCAGAGTAATCTTCTTTTTCATTTTACTTCCCTATGATGTAAAACATATGAAAGGAAAGGATTCCAGGAACTTCAGCTTTACCTATGTCCTTTCCGTTTCAGGCGCACGACGCACGCACATACGGCGGAACATAACATTAATTCCTGGTAGATACCAGATAACATTTTATGTTTTTCATAATATCTGGAGGATATCCCAAGAATACTGAAAGCGTATCCGTCAGATTTCCTGCATATACAGAACCCCCGCAGATTCTCCAAGTTCTTTCAACACGGCGTCATGCCGTCTCTTACGGGAAAAGCGGAGATAGAAATGTCCGTTGACCAATGAACCGTGCTGGCTCTCGTTGACACCAAATTCCTCGACCTGTATTTTTTTTTCATTCAACATGATGATGAAATCATTCAAGGCTTCGACGGAAGCAAAGATGATGTAGAGGGCGAAATTCGCGCTCACAGCGGCAACGCGACTTTGCAGGCGGCTGAACACCGTCATCACAATCAAGATGACCACACACGTAACGAATGCGCCGAAATAGAATCCGGCTCCAATTGCCAGACCCATACAAGCGGCAGCCCAAAGCTCCGCGGCGGTAGTCAGTCCGCGCACACGGTTGCCCCCTGTGATTATGATGCTTCCGACTCCCAGGAAACCGATGCCGCTGATCACTTGAGCTCCCAAGCGTGTCACATCGGTTCCACCAAAGGTTTGGTTTATGAACTGACCGGTCATCATGACCAACGTGGCGCCGAGACAGACAAGTATGTAGGTGCGGAAACCGGCGGCATGACGTTTCAACGCCCTTTCCATCCCCAAGACACCTCCGGCGCATACAGCAAAGCCTATTCTGAACAGGATAGACCAAACATCCAATTGTATTAGATTGGTTCCCAGGATTCCCTCCAGCATCATTCCTCCTTCCACATACGCCCGATACTCCTGTGGGTGATTCATCATTACACAGTATGGCGGATTTTTCAACAAAACATTGAAGTCTCATCTCCACATCACCCTCGCCCAGATGTCCCATGGGACTCAAATTCCTTGCTATCTTCACGCTTTACCTGTTGTCGGATATACTACCACTGCGACATCTACCAGGTCGTTATCAGAGGAAAAGAACAGCATGAAATGCGCCACAGTCACCATCATCGGACGCCCATCAGCGGGAAAAAGCACGTTGGTCAACACCATTTGTGAAGCCAAGGTCTCCATCACAGCCCGAACACCCCAGACGACACGCAATGCCATCAAGGGCATCTACACCGACAGCCGTGGACAACTGGTGTTCACTGACACCCCCGGCTACCACACATCGGACAAGCAGTTCAATAAACGCCTGCAAGATGTCGCCCTTTCCGCCCTTGAAGACTCGGACATCATCCTCTATGTTATTGATGCGTCACGCCAGCCCGGAGAGGAGGAAGAAGCGATCGCCGGTTTGCTTTCAAAGATTACGAAGACTCCTGTCATCTGTGGCATCAACAAAGCTGACATCCTCACCGAAATCCAGAAAGAAACAGCAACTTCATTTCTTCAGAAACAGTTACCAGCCTCTCCCGTCCTGACCTTCTCGGCACAGGAAGACACAGGAATCGATGAACTTCTGATTACCTTGTTCTCCCATGCGCCAGAAAGCGAACCTCTCTATCCAGAGGAAACCTTCACGGACCAGCCGCTGGAGTTCCGCATTGCCGAAATCATCCGTGAGAAAGCAATCAGATTGAGCCGGGAAGAGCTGCCCCATTCAATCTTTGTAGAAGTCTCCGATTTGGAATATAACGAAGAAGAAAGCAAGGTCTGGGTCAGGGCATTCATCAATGTCGAACGCGAAAGCCAGAAGGGAATGGTAGTCGGAAAAGGCGGAGATAACATCAAGAAGATACGGAAAGAATCATTCAAGGACATCAAGAAGATATTTCCTGACTTGCAGCTCACCATCGACCTGCGGGTCAAGACACAGGAGAAATGGCGGCAGGATTCAGGTCTCCTGGACAAGCTGTTAACGTAATTACTCTTAACGCTAGAATAGAGGAACAAGCATAAACGAATTTTCGAGCCAATGACCGAACATACGTTCCCCACTGCCAATAATGACCAACTCATGCGCAGACTTGTCTATCGTGCGAACAGAGGTATCAACAGAACGGGCAAGTTTCGAATAAGAACGACAAGACAGCCATATCTGCTGACGAATCAGAGGAAACAAAACCCCCTGATTTCCCCCCAGGACAATTTCCTGGGGATTGAAAAGATCTGACAGGGCAGCAATTGCCTCGCCAATTTTCTCAGCCGCATAATCGACTCTCTCAATAACAGCCTTCTCTCCTTCTGTATAGCGGCGGGCAAGCTGATACGCATAATCAGTAGAGGTTTCCGAAGCTATCAAGACATCTGCCTCTCCCAGATCCGAAGCAATTGATTCCAGTGTGGCCACCGTTCTCAGACATCCATGATGACCGCATTTACATTGGCGGTCATTCCCTGTCACCTTGATGTGACCAAGCTCTCCTGCAAAACCATCAGCGCCTTTATACAGTTGTCCGTTAATTGTGATACCCATGCCGATACCTTGGGTAAAAAACAAAAAAAGGCGATTTCTCACGGATCTTTCCATTACCTGAGAAAGTCCGGCAAGATTTGCGTCATTTTCAACAATCACATGCAAGTTCGGAAAAAGTTCTTCAATATGTCTACCTACTTGAACCCTTTCAAACAACGGGTTGCTGCTCTGCAATACAAGACCTGTTTTTTCATTCAGTACAGCAGATACCCCCACGCATACCCCCAGAATACGAGGAGCCGGGACAGGAAGAAGTTTGGAATACGCGTGCTTGATATTCCCAAGTACAGTTTCCAATGTGTCTTCCACCATGATATCAAAACGCTCAGAACGGCAAATATTTCCGACCAAGTCAACCAGTGCCACATAACCATGCTGTGTATGGTGTAAGTCGATGACTATTGTATACGCATAATCAGGGACAAACGCGATACATGCGGCTTTCCTCCCTCCAGTTGACTCAAGAGTATCAATCACCTTAAAAAGCCCGGCTTCAACAAGAGCGTTACAGATATTAGACACTGAGACAAAACTAAGCCCAGCCTGGACAGCTAATTGAGATTTAGACTGTTCTCCCTGCATACGTACAAGACTATATATTTTTGCCACGTTAGCAATCTTGACTTCTTTATTATTCGTTATGTTTTTCATGCACAATAAAATCCTTTCTCATATGATACCATTTTTTATCACTCCATGCATCATCCACTTTACTTCAAAAAACCAACACAACAGAACTACAGAAAACAATGTTCTGCCATGTATGCCAACACCTTGCCGATCCAGCACAGTCTTCACGCAAGACTTTTCAGAGCAAACTCAAGATTATCCTCAACAAACTTCCTGCGTGATGGAGCTACCGTATGCTCTCCGGGATTCCATGTCGAATGCCAATATCCAATCCTTCCATCAGAATTATGAGACAACAGCAGATGATTCCAGGCTTTCGCAATCTTTGCAGAATCTTTTCCTTCCCTCTCCGCTTCAAATATTTTCTCACGGACAAGCAATGTCTTTTCCCAGATTGCCGCGGCCTCGCCTTCAGTGAAAGTCTCGATTCTCGTATTTCCCAGATAGTCTGGAAGAGAAATTTCCGGCATATCTTTCTGCGCGTCCACTACATCGTCTATCCATACTGGTGTGACGACATCAAGCCTGCTCAGCTGACCGAGAAATTCATCCATCACTTCATAGGTACCACCAAAACCGCTGTTGAACGCATCAATGAAAACTGTCTCAGCATCACGCTTGATAAGTAACAGACCATCTGGATGTTGTTCCGCGAATTTTCTTATTCCTCCGATAACCCTGGAGACCGGATTTTGTCCCTTCATCATCAATTTCTCGTATCTGGGAGGGTTATCCGGCAGTTCATAGGCGGCCGGAATAGCGACCAGGGAAGTCCCATCGCCAAGGGCAACCCGGCATGGAGCATAGGGTTCACGCTCGATTCCCGCTTCTTTAAGACCCAGCTGAATCTGTGACGCAAGAGCAATAAACCAACGTATTCCGTTTTTGTATAGAACCCGACCCATCTCCTTGGTGAAAGCAAATTCAGGCGGGAGAAATCCATGTGGTTCCTGTCGCAGTATCTTCTTGTCCAAGGCAATACCTCTCTGCATCTGCATTGAGAATTCCTCGACAGTCAACAGCTGCGGGATGGGATGAGTGTATGTATATGTACCGAAACGGAAATGCTTTTCGGCATTCTGATGCATAAGATCAAGGACATCGGGGGCCATTTCCTGGATGCGCTCTGACGAAAAACCGGACACAAAACAATCAGCTTTAAGACCGTGCTTGATGAACAGTTTCAACAGGGGTTCATACCCTTTCCTGATAATCTGTTCCTCATCTCCGACTTCAATCTCACACCTCTGGATATTGAAATTAAACGCAAAACCTACTTTAAGCATACTTCCTCCGTGCTTCCCTCTTTCCTCATTTGAGTTTTACTAGTCAATATATTACATATCTTTTAATAAGTATATAAATATTAGTCAAAAAATATATGCACCCCGTTTTTCCGGCCATTCTCCTTTTTCTCCATTTTTAGTTTCTTTTCGGGCGACAAGTTGTGCAGCCTTGCCTTTCACATTGTTCTGTGACAATCCGAATCTGGCTTCTCATGACTTTCACCCACACATCCATGGATCGGATCACACAGGTAAACCATCCTTCATTTTTTCTCATACCAATCCTCTATCCACATAAATAAAATCAGTTCGAATGCAGAGACCCCTGAAAACAGAAACAAAGCGACATTTTTCACTACATGAAAAGATTCTGACTCTTATTCAGCTTCAACAGCATTGCGGCATTTTTAAAGAGAACCGCGTGCATTTCTTCCTCATCCAAACCCAGGAAACGGAAGTTCTTCTGCTGTTCTTCAAGATAGATATAAGCAAATCCACGAGGCATCCAGCTTGAGTCCGTACCAAAAAGCAAGCGCCCAGGTCCGATTGTCTCAACAAACTTACGCATCACATCCTCCAATGTCAGCCGATATGGCATCCACCGTATCCATTGGTTTGAACCACAGGTATCAACCCAGACATTCGGACGAGTCCAGCATAATTGGAGAAGATCCTGCATATGTGTACAACCAAAATGAGGAACGACAAAATTCACACGCGGAAAATCTCTGGATGCCTGGGCAAGGCTTAACGGACTTATATTGACTCCATCCGGCTTTCCCCCGGCTGCACCCTGGAGGCCATAGTGGATTAAAACGGGTTTATCGTATTTTTCACAAATTTCCCAGAGTGGATAGAATTTCTTGTCGGACATGGGCGTATCGATATCAGGCCCAAGAAGTTTATAACCACTCAGTTTCAAATCCCGGAAAGCATACTCCAGCATGTCAGCGGCTCCGTGCATATCAGGATGATGATGGGCGAAGCCAAAGAATCTATCTGGATACAGAGAAACAATCCTGGCAAGGCGCTCATTGCCTCCTCCACTGACCCAGACAATCTTCTCAATGCCTTTGGCGTCCATGTCGGCTATCCAATCCGCGGCTATCTCCGCATCATCATCCTTCGTTGGCTGAGGGGAAGGAAAATTAAAAGCCTTGCGCCATATTTTCCCATGGTCACGGGATCCCGTCCCATCAAACTGCACACTTTCATACTGTGGATAATCCGGGAACCAGTCTCCCTTCACGGGAAAATGACAATGAAAATCAATAATAGGAATATTCTGAATCATTTTATTTCTTCTCGTCCTTTTCCATACTTCCCGCCGGAGTTGTTATCAGCCCTTTACCCCGGTCAGGGCTATGCCTTTGATAATTTGTTTCTGAAAGATCAAATAAAGAACTAATACAGGAATAGTTGCCACTGAAGCACCTGCCATGACCATTTCCCATTCCGTTTGGAATTCCCCATTAAAGAAGGAGAGCCCAACGGGCAGCGTATACTTGGTTATTTCATCACTGATGATCAACGGCCACAGAAACGCATTCCAGTTACCGACAAAACTGAAAATCGCCAGCGCGGACAAGGCGGCCTTGACCAATGGCATGCACACCCGAACCCATATAGAGAATTCATTCAGGCCGTCTATCCGTCCCGCGTCAATCAAATCATTGGGCAGACCATCAAAGAACTGTCTCATCAAAAACGTTCCGAAGCCACTCATCAGACCTGGGAAAATGATTCCCCAATATGTATTTGCCCATTTCAGGTTATTCGCCATAATGTACCAAGGGATGACTAACATTTCCGTAGGAATCATCATGGTGGAGAGTATCAGCAGAAAAATAAGCTTCTTCCCTCTGAACTTATACTTTGCAAAGGTATATCCAACCAATGAATCAAAGAACAATACAGAAAATGTAACGAGGATTCCACAGATAAGCGAATTAATGAACCACCTTGAGAAATGCCCGCTCGTCATCAACCGCACATAGTTCGCCGTGGTAGGAGCTGTGGGAATGAGGGAAAGATTGAAAACCGCACGCCCTTGCTTGAATGATGTTGCAATCATCCAAAAGAAAGGGAAAAGCATGGCAAGCCCGAAGGTGATAAGCAAAATGTGCGTAAGTATATGTAATTTACGTATCTTCACTTCTGGTTATCCTCATTTGAATCAGCGTAACGATGAGAATTATGCAGAAAAGCGCCACGGTCATGGTTGCCGAATATCCCATTTCAAAGCTTCTGAAAGCAGTATCGTAGATATAAAGGACTAACGGTTTTGTCGAATTCAGCGGTCCTCCGTCTCCTTGGGTTGACATGTTCATGACTTGCGTGAATATCCTCAAGTACCGTATGGTACCAGTGATGACCAGAAAGACTATCGTCGGCTTGAGAAGCGGCAGCGTGATTTTCTGCAACTGTTGCATGTTGCTTGCCCCGTCTATCCGGGCGGCTTCATAATATTGCTCCGAAATACCTTTCAGCCCTGCCAAAAAGATTATCATCTGAAAACCAAGATCAGCCCAGACCGTAGTCACCAGGACGGCAAAAGGAGCCTGAGTCGTCGATCTCAAGAAAGGCTGACTTGGTAGATTCAAGGCCGTAAGGATGTTATTGAATACCCCCACAGGAGGAGGTTGGAACAACCAGCGCCATACCCACGCCGCAGCTACCATAGATGTTATATAAGGCATGAAATAAATTGTTTTATAAAGATCCGCTCCCCTATTCAGATAATTGATGTGATACGCCAGCAGGAAACCCAGGAACATACTGATGGGAAGGCCAAATACGACATACCGTATAGTGTTTCCCAATGTTTTCACAAAAACACTATCCCCCATGAGCCGAAAGTAGTTTTCAAGTCCAATGAAATCCATATCCCTGGACACAATATCCCAGTCCGTAAAAGACAGGTAGAATGCATACAACGTAGGATAAAATCTTACCACGACATAAAATATGATGGGAACGCACAGGAACGCATATGCCCACAGCTCGTTTTTCTGAGCAAGTGTACGAGGTTTTTTCATATTGTGCGCCATCTTTTTCCTCCTTATACCGGGGTATTCCAGCTTGTTGCGTGGCAATAGGTTCCAGGATAGCCGGCCTCTTATACACAGAGGCCGGTATCATCACTACTTGTTTTTGTAGTACTTATCGAGCATTGCCTGTTCTGCTTTCGCTGCTCCGTCAACAGCGTTCTTTATCGACATGCCATTGAGCACGACCTGATCCCACGCGTCAAGCCATACCTGACGTTGACCTGCCTCATCCACAAACATTGTAGCATGAGCATCCGCAAGCCCGCGAATGAAAGGACCGTATTGTGGGTCTTCAGCGAACTCCCGACGAGAAGCCAGCTCTTTCTTTGCAGGAAGTTCTCCGATGTCCTTGAGCCAACGTGCCATGACGTCTTCCCTGGTAAGGAACTCCAGGAACTTCACCGAAGCTTCAAGCTTCTTCCCTGTGGTCGTGCTGGTGATACCGTTAGCCCAGAAAGATGCGAAGTTCGAAGAAATACCGTTGAGTGTAGGGATATCCGTTACGCCGTAATCAAGCTCTTTCACTGCGTCAAGGGTTCCGAGACGGAAAGAACCATCAATATTCATTGCCAGCGCCCCGGCTTTGAATGCCGTTACGTCATCTGTCATGAACATCGGCATGCCGACCTGGGATTTCAATTGTAGATTCGTAGCATAGGTAAAAGCATCATATCCTGCCTGATTATTATAGGTGACAGTCCTGCCATCAGCGGAATAGGGTGTGCCGCCAAACTGACGGACGAGCGTTTCACGAATCCAGTGGTAAATTTGCCCATTAAGCTGCAAACCCCATCCTTCCTGGATGTAATTACCGTTCTTGTCTTTCTTTGTGAGCTTGAGAGCCATCTCAATAGCTTCTTCCATTGTCTTTGGTGGCTTTTCTGGATCAAGTCCCGCTTCTCGGAACAAATCTTTATTCCAGAACAGCGCAAGTGACCGGACGGCGGTGGGGATGGCATAATATTTTCCTTCGAATTTTGCAGCTGAAACCAAGGGGAAAAACTCGGCTTCAACCTTCTCCGGCGAGAAAACAGAATCTGGTAATGGTTGCAGGTAACCAGCATCCATGTACATCGGCAACCAGCCATAGAACAGATTTATGACATTCGGGCCTGTCCCCGTAGGAACAGAAGAAGCGACTTTCGTATTATAATTTTCATATGGGAAAGTCTGCTGGCTTACCTTGATACCAGGATTTTCAGCTTCAAATTCCTTGATGAGTTCATCCATCAGGATTTTTTTCGTTTCATAAAAATACTGCCAGTAGATTATTTCTGTAACGTCCTGATCTGAACCACTTGCTACCGTTTCTGTCTGGCCTTTTGCAAAAATAAAAGGACATATAAACATAAGCACTAAAAAAAATCCTACTATCCTTTTGAAATTTTTCATTCATTCCCCCTTTAGAACTTTTTACATAAAACATCTGCTTAAGCAGATAGCAATTCATTGTTTCCACATGTACATTCACGTTTTAGTTCTCTACATGTGTCTTCCTTTCATCCATGGAACATCCGGCACCCAGGACATCCTGGAAATCCCTGGAGCGTCAGGATGTGTCACCCTTCTATCCGAAGTCTCCTTTTGGTCTCCTGACAGAATACTATGAATCCACTATGTTGAATTTTTTATCGGCCTCCTTTCCCTTTTATTTTTTTGCAACCGGAGTCACCGGGACCACAGTTATATTTCAATCCCTCTCCACCGGCCTGTCGGCAATGCTCGTATTGTTCACGCGCATGTTCCATATCAATGGGCTGTATATTGCTCAGAATACTTGTCAATCGATCATATGTTCCCTGGATGAAAATCCGTGCCATTTTTTCATATTCCTGTAACAAGGAAATGGTAAGGGTTATCTTAGGTTCCGTGCCGGACTTCCTCATGAACATAATACCTATGGGATTATTTTTCGGTGGAGACGATAATTCGAAAAACATCATATCTGGCTCTTGTTCTTTCAATATTTCTTTACATGAAAATGGGTTGCATTTTGTCAAAACATCCAAAGCCCGTTCCCAGGACTCCGTGTCACGGGCAAAGTCCTCCAGCGGAATATTTCTCCATACATTGCGGATGATGCTTCCAGAAGAAAAAAAGGTTACATTGCCAGTCGCCATTGTCTGTATGGCAAGCAGTACGGTCAGCATACCGTTGCCAGTAAGAAGAAGAGAAGAGCCAACAGGTACAGGAACAATGACATGACCTGTCCTTTCACAGCCAACAAAACTACTTTGAGCAGCACCATGACGGGCAAAAGAATCAACCAACCACCGGTCCCCTACACACACGACATCCACTATCCAATCATTCTTGCTTGAAATAGCAAAGGAAAAAGCGTAATCACTTTCTACAGTGCAGACAAGCAGTCTTTTCTTACTTTCCTTGTTCTTGTATTCTCCCTTGTGTCCTTGGACAATCAAGAATGCCAGCATGTCCCCATCAAGAAGCCTCAAGGCTCCGTTTTCATCCTTTTGCACGAGAAAAACCCTGTCGCCATCTCCATCAAGAACAATTGCAAGTGGTTGTTTCTCCCTGGTTTTCGGAACATAGGAATGAAGCGCCTTGAGTACGTCCGTCCACCCTTCTCCAGAATGACCAAGTTCTGTGCCCAGATCCTCTATTGCGCCTACGCCACAATCCAGATTGATACGGTTTTTCCCAGGCTCACATGCAGAGAGAATGACATCCGCCCCCAAATCTCTCAGATATTCTTGCGCGAATGTAGAATACGCGCCATTCGCAGTATCCAGGAAAACACGCCGCCCAGAAAAAAAATAAACCAGCGTTTTTCTATTGAGCATCGCATCAAGAATTTCATGAGCACTCCCGCGGACATCTTGTTCGCGCACAGTTCCCACAGGATGTCTTTTTTTTCCAAGAGAAAAAGCAGCATGGAAAATCTTATGGGTCAAGGCATATTCGCCAGATGCTCCGTCAGGGTAAAGTTTACGACCATCAATAAATACCTTAAGTCCATTATATTCTGCCGGATTATGTGAAGCAGTAAGCATCACTGCTGGACATCCTTGTTTCACACTTTCATAAACAAGCACCGGAGTTGGCACGATACCAATGTCAATCACATTAAATCCGGCTTCCCGAAGACCTGTCATGACCGCCTTTTTTAGATATCCTCCACCGTAGTAATCACGGCCATCCTCAGCAAACATGATTTCATTGATAGATGCCATACTGGACATGTCCATTATTCCGCCCAAAGAAAACGCATAGAGCCTGAGGAATTCCGGAGAGATGATTCTGTTCTGGATATATCTCTGGATAGCCTTACGTGAAGAAACTTGCTCATGAGAAATCAAACCACGCACACCATCTGTTCCTTGAAACTTATAAGCACAGCTGCTGAACAGCAGTCCTGCATCGTATTTCATAGGCCGACTCAAAAAACTGCGAAGACGTGAGACATCCATGATGGCATCATGCCCAGTTTTGGAGAACAAGACAGAAAGATTATCACCAGCATTAGCTTCAGAGGAGTCCGGCAGATTTTGACAGACCTTGGATGGATCGAGATGTTCTAGAGTATCCAGTATCCAATATTCAATCATTACACCCTCTCTGATGTCACCATGAAAACACCTGGTCTCATTTGGCGGCATCAATAACCATCCGTAATTCCTGCCACGTCAGGGTTCCTCTATGGCTTCAATTACTATTTATATTATTATAAGTCTTTTTATAACTTTGTAAAGTTTTTTATCCTCCAATATTTCTACGAAGAAAAGGACTAAGGCACTCATTGAGCAACCTTAGTCCTTAAAATAAATTAACAATCATTTTCATTGAGTTTCCGGAATTCTTGGTCAGCCAGCATTCCTCTCAGCTTGCCTATCAGCAAGGCTTGCGTTATCCACGAGTACGCATCCTCTCATCAAGGATTTCGCCATTGCAACCCCTCTTCGGGTCACTCCGTGGTTCCTCAATACCTTCCCAGGATAGGAAGTATCCTTTCCTTGCCGCAGTTACGGATGAATCCTGCCAGCTTGGGACCACGTTCGCCGCCAATCAGAACCATGTAGACCATCTTAAAGAAATCCGGCGTTTCCAGACCATTGTCTTTTGCCACATCGTAGAGTCGCTGTGTAAAATCCTTATCATCCAGATTATCAAGATTCTCTACCAATGCGCGCAAGTCGTGGATGGCCTTGCGTTCCACATCTGATAATTCGACCAAGGGGGATGTTCCGGCAGCAAGCGTCCAGCGGAATTCCTCCGGGCTGAAGGTGGTAATCCACTTCCATGCGCAGACGGCACGGGCACGCAACCTTTCCTTCTGGCCTTCGGTAATGCCAGGCAACATATCAAGTACCGCCTCAATGTCCCCAACGTGAATCTGCAATAGGTTGCAAAGATGACGGAACGGTATCTGGTAGCCTGCCTCGGACGGCACTTCCCCGACCTGGCTCAGTTCGTAAATACGTTTTTCCTTGGCACGCCGCTTGTCGTTGGCCGACTGCAAACCGAAATAGATACGTTCGCAGGTGTCATAATCTTCATAGATTTTCAGGACATCCAAATCAAAGGATATGGAAAATTCAGTGTTCGGCCGTGTGCTGGCGAACAAGTACCGGGTCACTTCTGGCAAATAGACTTCCAGGACATCAGGAAGACTGATGACTTCTCCCGTGGACGATGATATCTTCCCTCCCCGCCCTTTTATGCTGATGAAATCATATTGGAAGGATACGGGAGCCTCGGCACCATAAACCTTCACCACTTTCCGGCTGGTATCAAAGGAACCGCCTTCGCTATGGTGATCCTTGCCCGCAGGTTCGAAATCCACCTGTTCACGCGCCCATCGCATAGGCCAGTCAAGCCGCCAGGGGAGTTTGGCTAAAGCCGTCTCCCTCAGGTCGATAGTCTCGACCTGTTGCGTCTCGTCATCACGATACGTCAGTCCCCACTCTCCGTCCCAGTCCAGCACGGTAGTCATGTCCTTTCCCGTGAAACCACTGAAAATGGAAACCGGCCACCAGTCCGCAGGAAGCGGTTCTGTCCGAAATTCGTCCAAGATCTGGCGCAACTCATCACGATGCTCCAATGTCAGGCGGATTTCTCTGGCGTAATTGCTGGCGCGGTACCGTGAGGCTTGGTAGATGTACTCCGGCTCTATGCCAACCCATGGCAACGCTTCCTCGACATCCAGTTCATTGGAACGGGCATAGTTGTCGGCACGGCCTGTAGTATCAGGAACCAAGGTTATGGGTTTGCGGAGATAGGTTTTCAGCAAGTCCGGTTGCGGCATGTTTTTGGGAACCTTGCGGAAGACGTCATAGTCGTCCCATGAATATATGAAACGGACATCATGTCCTTGGGAACGCAAGGCGCGTACCACGAGGTCGACGGAGATAATCTCCCTGAAATTACCGATATGAACCGTCCCAGACGGAGTAATCCCTGATGCACAGGTATATCTGTCCTTCGGTCCTTTTTCCCTGACAATCTTCGCGGCATATACGTCCGCCCAATGCATTTCGCTCATAGGCCGCAGTATAGCGGGGAAGCCGTTCAAGTGTCCACATCCGATATCCCATCATCCCGCCATCTTTCCGCGCCCTGGCTGGATTTTCTGAAAGCATCTGGCTATACTGGGTTCATGAAGACAGGAAACTCCACCGCCAGATTCGCCTGCATCCTGCTCCTTGTCGTCACCACGACCATGACCGGCCTTTGCGCATCCGATGACACCGCTGATACACCACCCGCGCCTTCTTACGAAATGAAGGGCATTGCTTCTTGGTACACCAGTGACAGGACGGACAGCCTCACCGCCAACGGAGAAATCTTCGACCCGACGAAGATGGCTGCCGCCCATAAGGAACTTACATTCGGCACATTGGTCGAAATCCACAACATGGATAATGGAAAGAGAGCCACGGTACGGATTAATGACCGCGGGCCGTATGTCGATGGACGCATTATTGACCTGACACCGGAGGCCGCGCGAGCCACAGGAATGTATGAAAGCGGCATAGCTCCCGTGGAACTGACCATTATCTACGAACCGACCGTACCGGAGTCACAATATAACCGTGCCGGTGACACTGGCTGGTACAAGCTCCAACTGGGCGTTTTTTCCAATTCCCGAACAGCATGGAACATCTATCAGAAGCTGGTCGGAGCGCACTTCAAGCCCACTGTCGAAATCATTGACGGCTCCTTGATCCGATTGAGTATCAGATGGGTAGCGGCCTACCGGCTCGACCGCACCCTTTCAACCTTGGCATCCCTGGGGTTCGCAGAAGCAGACATCTTGAAGAAAGGTGAATACAGCCCCTTCGAAGAATAGCCGACACTATAGTAATTTCACACGCCAATTTCATACGGTCATGCATCATGCACCAATTCTATGTGCAGAGGCAGAAATCCAATCAGAAATCCAGGAAGAACGTGACTGATGTGGCAATCCTGCTGTCCGAACCGTTGACATAGTTGTCGCCTTTGATAAGATAGGCGACCTGGTAGCCAAGGTCGATGAAATCAAAGAAAGAAACCGTAACTTGCGCACCAGTACTCGCCAAGAAATCAGCAGCTCCTCCCCGATTCGTATGCAAGGTATTTCCTGCCGCGATACCGGCATCAAAGAAGATGTTCACCCGCGGGAAAATCCCCGCTATGACGGGTTCCGGGCCGGATAAACGGATGTCAAAGTTGTTCACCGCTGTGAACTGCCGATTATAAGAGGCCGTGGTGAAGCCCCTGACTTTGCGTCCCAGCGAGAATGGGCGTTGGGCATACGCAGGGACGACCTTTCCGTCAATCCATGCCACGTTCGCCCTGTCAACGAGCGTTATGGAGAATACATGGTCATCACCGTCATAGAGGGAGTACAGTGTCTTACCTGCTACGGCGTTGATGTAAGCACTATAATAGTCGGCAACCCCGCTCAGGGCACTGTTCAATGCACGGGGAGCCCAATCAAGTTGCACTTTCACCAGAAGTCCATCCTGGTTCAGCTTGCGTTCATCCATCATGTTGAGCGTCGCTCCGATGGAGAACGATGTACCGAGATGACTTCTTTTGCCAGTTGTTTCGTCAGGGGTAAGATACTCGTAGATATCATAGGGGTTGTCCAATTGGTCAAGGGCATTGCCGATGCTAAGGACGGGGGAATCGGTTCCCCACATCTTCCTGTCTTTGCCTTTGACTATGGAATCCCGGCTGTCCTCGAAACGCCCGTTGTACGAGACATATGCAGTAATAAGGTCGGTATCAGGTACCCATGATGTACCGAAGCCCTGACGGAAGCGCAGGTTCCAATCAAAGCGCAGGACATCATAGGTCAGAGGGCTGTCAAGTAGATAACCGTGCGTCCCATTGACATCAGACTGCCACAGCTTGTTCTGGATATATCCCGCGCCAGCGAGAAACTGGAATTCGGTAACATCTCCCTCGTTCAGGCTAAGTCCGGTATATCCGGCGCCTGAATTGAAATATGATGGCAGGAAGCCTCCTACAATCTCAGGGTGCTGATCCAAATCTCCGAATACAAAATGGAAGTCCGAGGCGTATAGTCCGGACAGAACGACAGTCAGAAGCACGATGCCCACTATGATTTTTTTCTTCATCGAGGAAATCCCCTTTTTTTCGGCTATGTCCCCATAATATCATGACCACAAAGAGCATTCAACAAAGGGATGTCAGCTCATTATTTTTTTATATTTTTTCACAATCTGCATAGATATTTACACAACCCAAAAACTATGATATTTTGGTGAAGCTTTTTTGATGGGTTTTTCCCGTCATATGGAGCGGGCCTATAGCTCAGTTGGTTAGAGCATCGGACTCATAATCCGTGGGTCGCAGGTTCAAGTCCTGCTGGGCCCAAAAAACAAACATGACAGACCACGAAACGACCGGCCTCCTTCCTGGTTATGGAACGGAGGTTTTTCTATTTCAACCAAATCCATCACGATCCCACTTGTTTCGTCATCAGGAGAACAAGGAATGCTCAATTGATACATTCCTGTTGAATCCAGAAGTAGATGATAGTGGTTTGTCCAAGAAAGCATGAAAGAATTGCGAAAAAAAGCGTTTAAAACAATCCTTATCTCCATCCTGCCTGTTTTAAAACAGTAAACACCCAGTAAACGCCAGATTAAACACCTTTTTTGCTCGTTTTCTAAGGATATCATCCCAGTGCTTAGAACATACCTTCAAGTATGCACAGGTTTTTCCCCTCTTTCGAAATTCTCTCCTCAAACTCAGACTTCTTGGCTTTTTCCTTCTCAATCGCCTCTGGTTTGGCGTTGGACATGAACTGTTCGTTTCCCAGCTTTTTCATCACGCCCTCCAGGGATTTCCGGCTCTTCTCAAGGTTCGTGCGCAGACGCGTCTTCTCGGCCTCCACGTCAATCGCCTCCCTGACGAACAGGAAGCATTCAAAGCCCTGTCCTGCCACGGGAACCGCCCCCCGTACATCCCGCGTACCGACAACATCGATCTCCAGATTCCCGGCATTGAGGAAGCCCGCGAGCAGATTCTTCTGCTCTACCAGGAAATGGGTCGACGCAAAGCCTGTATCGGGCTTCACCACCACATGAACCTTTTTATCGGCAGGGATGCCCAGCTCGGCTCTGACCCCTCGCACATTGCGGACAAGCTCCTGAAGAGAAGCCATATGAGCCTGTGCCTCTGGATATTCCCTGTCCGCGGTCTGCTCCGGGTAAGGAGCGACCATCAGCTGAGGATGGGCATTGGGCAGCTTGCTGTAAATTTCCTGTGTGATGAACGGCAGGAAGGGATACAACAGCCGCAGCGATTCCTCAAGGATATCCAGGAGCAGCGAGACCGCCCTGTCCTGTACCACAGGGTCATTGCTCTCAAGGTTGTGCTTGGACGCCTCAATGTACCAGTCACAGAAATCATTCCAGAAGAAGTCATAGACCGTCTGGCTGGCCTCGTTGAAGCGATAGCCCTCCAGCGTCGATTGCACCCTTCCCGCAGCCTGGTTCAGCTCGGCATAGATCCACTTGTCCATGATGGAAAGCTCCGTCTCAGGCACGGACACCTTGGTTCGGCCTTCAAGCTTCATCAGCAGGAAGCGGGAGGCATTCCATATTTTGTTGGCGAAACGGGAACCCATCTTGAACAAACCCATGTCAATCAGGACATCCTGACTCTGAACAGTCAGGTGGGCAAGAGTAAATTTCATGGCATCGGCCCCGTAGAGGTCGACCACTTCAAGAGGATCGATTCCATTGCCCAAGGACTTCGACATCTTCCTGCCCTGCCGATCCCTCACAAGACCGGTCAGGTATACATCCTTGAAGGGCACCTTTCCGGTGAACTCAAGGGACGCCATGATCATGCGGGACACCCAGAAGAAAATGATGTCGTATCCGGTGATCAGAGTCTGGGTCGGGAAGAATTCCTTCAGGTCGGGAGTATCCTCCGGCCACCCCAGCGTGCTGAACGGCCACAGCCATGAGGAGAACCACGTATCCAGGACATCTTCTTCCTGACGCAGGTGAGAGCTGCCGCATTTCGGACAGACCGTGACATCGTTCCGGGACACAATCATCTCGCCACAGTCTTCACAATACCAGACAGGAATGCGGTGTCCCCACCAGAGCTGGCGGCTGATGCACCAGTCCCTGATATTCTCAAGCCAGCTGCTGTAGGTGTTCTCCCAGCGCCGGGGATAGAAGGTGACCTCGCCGTCCTTCCATGCCTTCAAAGCCTTGTCCGCCATGCCCCGCATTCTGACAAACCATTGGTCTGAAAGGTATGGTTCTATGATGGTGTTACAACGGTAGCAATGCCCTACCTCATGGACATACGGCGTGCTGCCCAGCAGATACCCCTGTCCTTCCAAATCATGGGCGACCATATCCCGTGCGACAGCCGCCTGGACGCCACGGTACGCTGGCGGAACTTCATCATTGAGCGTCCCGTCAGGGTTGAGGATGTTTATAGCTTCCAAGTTGTGCCGACGTCCGCATTCCCAGTCATTAGGATCATGGGCTGGAGTTATCTTTACCATACCCGTACCAAATTCCTTGTCAACGAAGCTGTCAGCGATGATGGGGATTTCACGGTCGGTCAGAGGCAGGCGGAGCTTTTTCCCCACGACCGTGGCGTATCGTTCATCATCTGGGTTCACCGCGACAGCGACATCTCCGAACATCGTTTCTGGACGTGTCGTGGCAACGCTGATGCTTCCCGAACCATCCGCATAAGGATAGCTGACTTGATAAAGCCGTCCTTCCAGGGTCTTGTATTCCACTTCGTCATCGGCAAGAGCCGTCCCGCAATGGGGACAATAGTTGATCAGGTACTTGCCTTTGTAAATCAATCCTCTTTCATACAGAGTGACGAATGCTTCGCGCACGGCACGGGACAGTCCTTCGTCCATGGTAAAACGTTCATGCTCCCAATCACAGGAACAACCAATCTTTTCCAATTGTTTGACGATGACGGAGTGATGCTTTTTCTTGACCTGCCATGTCCGTTCAAGGAATTTCTCCCTGCCCAGGTCATGGCGGCTCAAGCCTTCCTTGGCAAGCTGGCGTTCGACGACATTCTGCGTGGCGATGCCAGCATGGTCGGTTCCCGGAACCCACAGAGCCTTGCGGCCAGACATCCTTTGGTACCGGATGATGGTGTCAGACAGGGAATTGTTCAGGGCATGTCCCATATGGAGAATTCCCGTGACATTGGGAGGCGGCATGACGATGGTGAACGGCTTGCCCGGTACATCCTGCGGCTTGAACAGTCCGTCACGTCTCCATGCTTCATAAATCCTGTCCTCGAAGTCCTTCGGGTCATAAGCCTTTTCCAGCTCGACCGCGTTCATACAACGCCTCCCATCCATCTCGCGGCTTAATTGCCGTGAATGTTCGATATGGTAATACCTGCCTACCTTAATACAATTGTTTGCTATTGGACTGGTGAGCAAAAAATTAATTTGAGACTCAGCTGAGCAGTGTCCAATACATCCTCTTGGTCAGTACTCATCGCTTTATCCTGCCTGCAAGATTCCGCTTCAATTGAGGTCAAATTAGGTCACATTCTTCTATGCCATTTTTTCTATCAATAGGCTTTCACTCGTTTCGTAATAAGTTATCATGTTGCATTTTCTTTCCGCTTTAACAGATACAAGTATATTAGAATTGCTAACAAAACAGCAACAGCCGCAATTAACCATAATTCCCTGAATGATAGATGGGTAAGGATTATTCCACCAATAACAGGTCCAAGAAAATTACCCGTAGTCTTAAACAAGGGTAATATTGCGTTAAACCTTCCCCTGAAATTCATAGGTGTATTATTATTTTGGTAGGCTTTAGAATTATTGTTAATGAGTATTTCCCCCACAGTATATAGTGCAGTGAGAGCATAAAACTGCCAAGGAATCCTTGCTAAACCAAATAAAGCAAAGGTCACCAGGTACATGAAAGCCGCGGACAATACATTAATTAGAACATTGTTTTTCTTGCTAATTGCCAAAACAAACGGATTGAATAATATAACAATGATAGCATTTAAAGAAGCCATGAACCCATAATATTGTGCTCCTTTGAGTTCAAATAGAGCCGTTGTCTGTAATGGAAGAGCAAAAGCTATTTGTCTATAAGCAAAAGCAATAAATAAACTTGCCAGGGAAAACCAGAGAAGTTGAGGACGTGCAAGCAGTACCTTAAAGATTGAACCTGATTCTGCTTTTTCTCCCGTATTCAACTGTTTGCTTTTTTCTATTGCTGCAACTGAGGGTTTGGACTCCGGAACAAATAATACTACTAAGGAAATCGCAACAAGTTCAGCGATACCATTTCCCCAAAATAACCACTGAGGATGGTTGTAAAACAGAAAAGAAGCAAGCAATGGTCCTATCGCAAAGCCCATATTAAGAGCTTGGTATAGAAGACTGAAGGCCGCTTGTCTCTGTTCAGGTTTTGTAATATCTACTTCAAGTGCATTCCTTGCGGGATCAGTAATACCATCAAAGAATTGAGCAAGAAAGATGAACACAAAAGCATAACTTTGGTCAAAAAAGAACCCACAAAGTATATAACTGAGTCCCATCATAATCTGTGAACTTACCATTATGGTCTTACGCCCAAAGAGATCACTTAACTTACCGCCAATCAAAGAACCTGGAATGCTTATAAACGCAAGTCCAGAAACCAACAAACCTGTTGTGGCGACATCATACCCAAGCCTGACTGTTAGGTATAATGAGAAAAAAACAACGACAAAATTCCCTGCACAATTTATAAAAACTGTTAAAGCCATAATATAAAAGCTTTTGTGTAGACCCTTATATACAGAAATGGGATTCTTCATTATAGTAATTTACTCCTCTTGTATATTCGAACTTTTCTCATTTACTGCTTCGATACCTGATTGAATTCCCAAGAATATAATATCAGGAAAAACATGATCCATATTATCATCCTCCAAAAGAGGAATATCGTTTTAGCCCTCTATCCCACAGAAAAAGACAAATAAGAAATAGACCTATACACCATACAATGGAAATTACTAGATACATCGCCAAATTATCATCATCCAAAGTATTGAGAAAAATAGAACTTGGGAAAAAAACCGAATATGCAAATGGCATTAATGATAAGAAAGAAAACCAACTTGAAGAGAGTAAGTTCAGTGGAAATATAGAACCAGACATGATATTCCTAAACACTCTTATCGAGGAGTAAAAAGCATTGACTTTGGTGAAATAAAAACTATAAAAACCAATCATTAAATCAATAAAAAAATTAATTACATACCCGGCACCAATAAAGCATAGATAATAGAAAATTCTAACACCAGAAAAATAGAAATCAAAATAATTTCTCAATATTATCGCCAATAAAGCTATTGGGATAAAATTCATTACTATAAATACAAGTCTTCTTGGCAGGTCAATCATCAACTGGTATAAAATATAACTACAAGGCTTCACCAAGTATTTATTTAAATCTCCAAGACGAATATCTTTTGATACATTGTTTACGGTTCTAGATTCCGTTAAATTCGTAGTAACAAGAACAATAAGATAATATGAAACAACTTCATTTATTCCCATGGAAAAAGATTCATTTTGTTTAGCTACCGCAATCCACAATAAAGTATTCACACCAAAAGGAACTAAAGAAAATAAAAAAGAAGATATGAAATCAGCTCTATACTCAAGTAGATTCACTAATTCATTCCTCAATACTATAAGATATTTTCTCATGCTTCCCTCTGATATATAGACCGAATCACATCATCCATATTTGGGTTCTCAATCGATAAATCCTGAATTTCATCCAAAACATTTCTCACAAGATATGCAACAACATCAATACTACATTCATTGCTGCATGTAACTCTTATTAAATTCTCACCTTCAGTCACATACTTGAGGTTATTTTCCTCAGACAATCTTAGTTTTATTTCCTTTGTAATGGGTTTTTTCATTTTCAGAATAATATCTTTGGTTATAAAAACATCTCTCTGAAAACTGCTAAATTTATTCGAATAAATTATCTCGCCATGATTAAGAAGTATAATTGAATCGCACAGCGATACGATATCATTGAAATTATGACTTGTAAGAATGATTGTCGCTTTATTCTTCTCCACATAGTCCTTAAGAAAATTTCTAATATTATACTGTGTAATAACATCCAATCCTATTGTCGGCTCATCAAGGAAAATAACTTCTGGATAATGAAGCAATGCCGCTATTAATTCCATTTTCATTCTTTCCCCAAGGGACAAACGTCTGACTTGAATATTCAATAAATCTTTCACACCAAGAAGAACAACCATATTATCAAGTCTTGATTTAAACAAATTCTCATCAATTTCATAGATTGCTTTATTAAGGTAAAAAGAATCAATGGCAGGCAGATCCCACCAAAGCTGACTTTTATTGCCCATAATCATTGATATTCTCTTAAGGAAATCTTTTTTCTTATGGAAAGGATAATAGCCCAAAACCTCCGTTTTTCCTGAAGTTTCCTTAATCAAGCCTGAGAGTATTTTCAAAGTAGTTGTTTTCCCAGCACCATTCAATCCTACAAACCCTACTATTGAACCCTTCTTAACTTCAAATGAAATGTTCTTCACAGCGCATTTAGTCAATTTCTTTCTATAAAAAATATTATGGATGCTTCCAGACAAACCTTGCTCTTTTGTATAATATGAGTATTCTTTTGTGAGATTTTCCACCCTAATGACGACATCACTAACTGCTTGCACTGACATATCTTCTTATACCTCTTTTAAATATCAATCCCGAAACAACGAAAACGATGGCAGATATCACAAATGCAGATATAACCATCCTCAAAGAGAGAAAGTCTATCAAGTACATAACAGGAAAATTAAAACAAACAAGAACAGGAATACAATAAATTAATATCTTCTGAATTACTTTGGGATAAATACTCATTGGTTTATTGCCTATCGTAATGAGTTCCGAACCAATTCTCATCACAATATCCATTCTTATCACCCAGAACGATAATGACATTAAAGAAAACATAATCGAGTAGATTATTAGAAATCCATTCACGGAAAGGAGAATATAAAGAACAATATTAAAGACATTTAAATCAATGTGCATTTTTAGTATCACATAAATCATCCCAATAATTATTATAAGAATGTTTTTTACCTGAGAAATATCGAAGTCATTGAATGAAATGTTAAAACGCTGATTTAAAGGTTTCAATAAAATAAAATCCAAACCACCTGTATTTACCATTTCAGGAAGTCTGGATAACCCTGGAACAAAGAACATCGTAAAAAAAGCATCTATTAGACCTCCTTGAAAAATGAGTAACAACATCTGATACTTATCGAAGCCATTGATTGAATCTGTATGAAAATAAATGACATTTATAAAAATGACATACATCACCATCCAAACAAGTTCAAACAATCCGCCAAGAAAAAAGTTTGCTTTATATTCCATCTGATTCATTACGGAACCTAAGAAATATACTTGAAGAATTTTGAAATATCTCTTCATAAATTTTCCCTACTACAGATTTTGCTCCACGTGGCGATATCTGAAACAGTAATTTCGATGATCGTTGATTACACCGGCTGCTTGAAGATGAGAATACACTGTAATCGAACCAAGATAAGAGAATTTTCTCTCTTTTAGATCTCTACTTACCTTATCAGACAAATCGTTTCTTGTGATGCAAACAGAACCATCCGCATGACCTGGATATTCAACTGTTTTGTTATCGGTGAATTGCCAAAGATAAGAAGAGAAAGAACCAAACACTTCTTGAATCTTAAGAAAAGCTTTTGCATTGTTTATTATTGCCCGAATCTTCCTCGGAGAATGAATCATGCCTTCTAGCTTCATAATTCTTTCTACTTGCATCTCATCATACAGTGCAACTTTGGAAGCATCAAATTCATCAAACGCAGAACGAAGAACAGCTCGTTTTCGTAAAACAGTCAGCCAGCTCAACCCACACTGCATAACTTCCATGGAAAGATATTCAAATTGTTTATAATCATCATAAAGAGGGATTCCCCACTCTTTATCATGGTACTCCACTAAAAGAGAATCATCTCCTGTCCAGCTGCATCTTTTCATTTGTCTTGCCTATAATTTTTGATTTTAGATATTGGTGAATATTAGCTCTGGTTTCCTTTCATGATGACACATCAGCATGATGATTGTAGCATACTTTATTATGACAGAATGCGATACTTGAAAATCTATCAGACTTTATATCAAGTCAAAGATGAGGATAATTTTTTAAAATAGCCATTCCCCTTCGCCGCCTTATCACATAGCTGCCGATGACTGAGCGTTTCTTTCTGCGCTTTCTCATATGAGGACAGTTCGTTCTCCACCCATTCCATCTCCTGGCTGCCATCCGTGGAAAAGCGATGCCACCTGATGCCGTATCTGTCGAACAAGGAGTTTTTCATCTTGTCACGCTGACTCTGCCGTGTCCCTTCCCTATGAAAATGGACACCATCCACCTCAATCGCCAGGAACGGGCTTCTGCTGACCTTGTTGTATATGAGGAAATCCACATGGGTGGCCGGATTTTTCACATATTTCCGTTCCTCGTCGTTCAACGAACTCACGTCTCTAATCAGCATGTACAGCGGCTGGTGGCAGATGACACTGAACGGCAAGGATGGATGCTTGGCAAGACAGCCAGTCAATAATTCGTACATCAGATTCTCTGAATCATAACGTGATACATTCTTGTGGTTTTTCAAGTATTCCATACGACTGTCCGTGTATTGCTTGTACAGATAGTCAAAGATCGAGTAAATCCTACTCTGGACAACGGTACCGTTATTGTACTCGATATAGGAAACCAAATCGCTTACATTACTATCCGCAGGCAGTTCGTTGCCAGATACAACGAGACAAAAACACATCTTCGCCCGTGAGACCGCGACGTTCAGAAGATACGGGTTGTCCAGAAACTCGGAAACACCGTTGTCGACCGTTGACAGGATGATCGTATCCTTCTCCCGTCCCTGGAAACGATGAACCGTCGCCACATCGATATCGCACGAGCCAAGAACCTCGCAAAACGTTTCCACCTGGTTCTTGTAGGGGGTGATAATGCCAATGCCTCCCTGTGAAGACTGCATCATGCAGGGCAAGACTTCATTGCAGATGACATCCACTTGCCGCCGATTGGCATGATCCCGCTCATGGTTACCAACCACAGTCCTGTACACCGAGAGGACTTCGTCTTCACCCTTGTCCTCCGTCATAATGATCAGCTGTCCTCCATAGAACTTCTGGTTGCAGAACCCAATGATTTTAGGATGGCAACGATAATGTTCGTGCAACATCTTCTGAGGAACCGCAGGGAAAAGAGAACATATGGACTTCAAAAGGCTGTTGCTCACAAACGAATACCCTTCTGGCAATATATGCGTCTTGAAAACCTCTTCGGCATGCTCCCTTGTTTTCTCATCGACAACATTGGGAAGCTGTTTCAGATCGCCGACAATTACTGCGTTCCGCGCAGAGGACAAGGACAGGGCTCCGGTCACGATGTCCACCTGCGAGGCCTCATCCATGATGAGATAATCGTATGTCACATCCACTCCCAGGCTACTCCGCGAAGAGAAAGTCGTGCTGAGGACAACAGGATATTCTTGTATGAAGTCGTTGGGACGCTGCCACAAGTCATCAGAGGAGAACTTCTCTCTTTTCGACTTTCCTCCATATCTTTCGTACATCTGTGCGTGGAGATAATCCAAGGACCATTCTGTCAGATTCCACATCTTTGCTACGGCATTCTCCTCTTCAAGAGCTTTGACCAGGGATGCAGCTTCGGCGGCAAGTTCAGTTCTCTTCACCTGATAGAACATACCCTGAAGGAGGGTGACGACTGTGGCCAGGTCTCTTTTTAGGAGCTTCCAGATTCCGATGCCGCAGGCAAGTACGGCCTTCACCTTGAAACACAGGGAGACGGGTCTGCTCCTTTCGTCAAACCGACGGCATTCCTGCCATAGGTTCATGAGCTTGTCCGATGACAGTCCTTGACGCAGTTTCGAGATGGTTTCCATGCGCCTTGTCTCAGTACAGAACCGCTTGAAATGTACAATTTCCGTGTCCAGGCTATCTAGTTTCTGCCGAACATCGGCAAGGCACCGTTGCTGGGAAAACACATGGGAAATCTCCGCGACGGATGTCCGAATGTTTTTTTTAAGGGAGCCCAACGCCTCATGACTTTTCTTCCACTCTGATAGGTCGGGATATTTGCCTAACTGATTTTCAAGGAACTTTGTTTTATTATGCGCTTTGCCGAGTGAAGCAACAAGGAAATCCATGCCATATTTCGGAGCAGACAGCTTTTCGGAGACATTGACTGTCGCAGAGTTGTTGCATGAAACAACCTGAATAGTTTTCCCCTGTACCAGCAGGTTTGCTATGATATTGAGAATCGTCTGGGTTTTCCCCGTCCCCGGTGGCCCCTGGATGACACTGAGTTGCGAAGTCAATGCATTTCTCACTGCTTCGAACTGGCTTGCATTTCCACCAAAAGGGAAAATGAGATCGGGAGTTTCGTGTACTGCTGGCTTGTGTTCAGCGGGATTTAGATAAAGGGCAAGTACGGATTTCTCGTCGATGAAAGATATCCTGTCATAATACTTCTTCAACAGGACAGACCCGTCCTCGGTCGTCAATTCATGTGTGTCTGCCAATCGGCGCAGGTAGTTCATACAATCCCGTGCCTGAGCATTCCTGAGACAGGAATACATCACCTGTACTTCATGCCAGAGATATGAACGTTCACTGCCGTCAGAGAAAATGACACGCAGATATTTTTCTGAAAATAAACTGAACACATACAGGGCTTGCACATTGAACAGTCTGCGTCCCTGATGATTGATTTGCACCATGACAGGATCTAGCTTCTTCGGATTCGTAAGCACGCGAAGCGAAGATTGGTTGTACAGATATCTCTTTCCGTTCTGGAAAACGACTTCGAATTTTTTTTCCTGCTGATGATAGGTACAGGACTTGATATCCTTTGAAATATCCTGCCCATCCTTCAGGATCATGTCCCTGCTTGCATCCAGCACGATTCACCTCTTTCCTGTAAGCAATTGACCGGAATCACCGGAAGTCCGGCTCTGCCTACGTTCTTCTCCACCGACTGGGTACAGCCGGGTTCGTTGTTGTCGTTCCGATGACTGAGCCATTCCAATCAATCGGAGACCATCTTTTATTGATCATAGACGGCCATTTCCCATAAAGACTATTCTCCCATAAATGACAGCAAATCGGGAAATTATTGATATTCAGGATTTCTTACATAAGAAGTACTTCTCCCCCCACCTTGACTGAATATATATCCTTCTTCCTTGAGCCTTTTGAGTGCCGCCTCGACAGACGAGCTTTTTATGCTGGGACACAACTCCAAAATTTCCATTTTGGTGAATGTACCCACTCTTTCGTTGACAGCCTCCCTGACAATATCATAGGGGGTACTCTTACGGTCGACAGAGCCAAGCCTATTTTCAAAATCCTTGTAGCAGTTCAGGACGATGCCCAGAAAATATTTGATGAAGGACGTATAGTCATTCCGCCCCTCATGCCAATCTGTAGAAACCTGTCGGAGCGCATCATAGTAAGACGCCTTGGTCTTCTCAATCTTCCTCTCTACACTGATATATTTACCCACCATGAAACCACTCTTATACAACAGCAACGTAGTGAGAAGACGGCTCATACGGCCATTGCCATCATTGAACGGATGAATACACAGGAAATCACAAATGAATATCGGAATCAGGATGAGAGGATCAACCACCTGCTGCGCAATGGCCTGCTGGTAGCTTCTACAAATCTCATCAACTGCATCCGGTGTCTCGTAGGGTTCACGTGGTGTAAATCTCGTCAAGGTTGTCCCATCGGCATGAAACTCATTAATGAAGTTCTGCGTATTCTTGAATTTGCCACCGAAGGACTTGTCAGTATATGATAAAAGATCACGATGAAACTGAAGAATAACATGTGGCGTGAGCGGAATGAACTCGTAGCTCTCATGGATTGTGCTCAGGACATCCCGGTATCCAGCAATCTCCTGCTCGTCACAATCTCGTGGAGTACTCTTCTCTTGAACCAGTTGCCGTATCCTTGTACGTGAAGTCCCAATACCTTCAATCTTATTCGAGCTTTCAGTACTCTGTATCCTCGCAACTTCAACCAGGCGTTCCACTTCAACAGGCTTTTGTCTGATGTACAGTTCTTGCTTTCCCTTGTGCTCACGTATGCTGGAAACATATGAGAGGATGCTGCTGCTCCATGAACTTTCCTTTAAGTTTGTATAATTGAATTGACGCATTTTTCTCCCACTGTTCAGAATTATCTCCCATATAATACCATAGTATGGGAGAATAGCAGTGTCCGTAGGAGAAAAACATACGGTAGAGCCTCCCCTCCCCAATGCATGTTGAAATGCCGAGAAACATCCATGCTATAAAGATGATGATTTCCCGCTACCCTTCATTACCCCACAAATCAGAACATTTATTTAAAATGAAAAAAATTATAGCAAAGTCTCAAAAACATGATAAAAAAAATTGACAAAGATATTACTAATGTTATTATTAGATTTATAATAACTGTTTTACAATGAAGGAAAATGAGGGTGATTATCTCCTTTGAATCTGTAAAACGGCACTGTCAAGGAGGGCATGTGGAGTTCCCCATAGAACAAAAAGTGAAAAAAACCGGAAAACAGTATCTCCCCTTCTTTTCCTTTCAGTCTGACCTGAAGTTCCCCCATACATATGGCATCTTGGATACTCCCAATTCCTACCGTCTGGATTGCGCCTTCACGGATCTTCGCTTCTCTTTGCAAATCCTTTAATTCTCCCTATTGCACATAATCAGAATATTAAAATGAAGGAGGTGAAGTTTTTAACACGGGCAATAACAAGTTCTTGGTTTTGTGTTGGAAATAACGAAAAACAAAAGGTGGTATTATGAAAAAGATTCTTACTATTCTCGCACTGTTGGCTATCTGCATGCTGACAGTAGCAGCTCAAGGTCGGATAGACAACACTCCATCGTACACAATTGACAGCGCTGATGTTATACTGAACCGTGGCCCTATATGGAGACCCTCATCTCCGGTCTTTGAGGAAATTGGAGCTTCTGGAATTTACCAGTCTCTTTCCAGGATTGGCAAATATGCAAGCTTTGCAAGTATCGGTGCCCACCCGGATGATGATGACTCAGGGATGTTTGCTTATCTCACCAAAGCTGAGCAAGTCAGGGTAGCAAACGTGATTGCAAACCGTGGCGAGGGCGGACAAAATGCAATTGGTCCTGAACTTTACCAAGGGCTTGGCGTCATTAGGACGGGAGAACTGCTAGCAGCCAGGAACATTGACGGAGCCGAACAATATTTCTTGAGTGCATATGACTTTGGCTTCTCAAGAAGCGGAGACGAAGCTCTTACTTTCTGGAATCAGGAAAACCTGATTGGTGATATAGTCCGCTTCATCAGGACATTCCGTCCTCAGGTAGTATTGAATCATCATGGGAACGAATACGTCACTGTCACTGGACATGGTCAACACCAGGGAATGGGGAAAATCGTACCTATGGCTGTAGCTGCGGCCGCCGACCCTAACGCATATCCAGAACAAATCAAGGAGGGTTTGTTACCATGGACTGTTTCCAGAGTTTTTACCAGAGGTGAAGGAAATACCATTATTGACCGTGGTACTTTTGATCCTGTAATAGGTCGGTCATATCAACAGATTGGTACTGAGGGACGCTCTTATCACCGCACGCAGAGCATGGGAAACATACAGGCGTTAGGTTCATCTACAGCCAATTTCAAACTTCAGGAGTCAGTCTCTCCATTCACTGAAGACCCCAAGACCTTCTTTGATGGGATTGACACAACTCTGACAGGAATTGCCGACTTGACGGGAGATGAGGAAGGCAAGATTCCTTTCTTGAGAGTCGGACTGGAAAAACTCAATCTTGAGAGTGAACGAATCTTGGATTCCTATAATCCAAAATATCCTGAATTGATTGTTGCAGACCTCGATCTGATGTTGTCCCAGTTCAAGACACTGCACAGACAAATCTGGGAGAGCAAACTCTCCACGGTGAAAAAAGATTATGTCATGCAGGCGCTGGAGCGCAAGATCAATGAAACCGAACAAGCAATGATCAAAACTTCCGGGGTGATTCTGGAAGCCTTTAGTGCAAAATCCCTCTATACAGCCGGAGACAATGTAGAAGTGAACTTTACTGTCTATGCAGTAGGCAAGACTCCCGTGACCGTAAAGAAACTTGCAGTGCATGCAGACAAAGGGGATACCGTCGAAAAGCAAGTGGATGCCGTCATCCAGAACAATGCGGTCATCAAAGAATCCGTAAAGCTGACAGTTGATGACAGAACCCCTGTTTCCAGGATATTCTGGTCGACAGATGGTAAAGTCCTGACATTGGAGGACTCTGATCCTGCTATGATTATCCAACCTTTCAGAGATTATCCGCTCGTTGGATACGCACAAGTGCAAATCGGCTCGGCCATAATTAGTCTGAAGCAGCCTGTACAAAACCGAATACAAAATGTTGTCATTGGAGAAGAAAGAACCTATGCCGCAGTAGTCGCTCCTTTTTCTGTCGCAGTGAATCCCAAAAACATAATTGTCAAGGCATCCCCCTCCGAACAGACGATTGACTTGCAGATTTCTGTCACCGCAAACAAGGCAGCTGAAGTTCAGCTGGAAGTTGATACGGTTGCAGGAATCCACATTGTCCTTGAGCAAGAGACCCTCTCCTTCACAACTGCGCAGACAAGCCAGATTGTCAATGCAAAGCTGGTTATCCCCGGAAATTTCAAACAAGGCAAATACCCTGTTTCCGTAAGTATTACAGCAGAAGGGGAAAAGTATACTGATGGCTATGCAGCTATTCATTATCCACATGTTGAGAAACATTATCTCTATTCATCAGCAACCAGTAATCTCTCAATCATTGATGTCGATATGGCAAAGGATGTGAGAATCGGCTATGTACAGTACAATGATACCATTCCAGAGTACTTGGAACAGGTTGGGATAAAAATTGACATTCTTTCACCTGAGTTCATGGAAATGGGAAATTTTGACGATTACGATACAATAGTCATTGGGCCTTTGGCATATGAATTCCGAAGCGATCTGGTCAACAACAATGCCCGACTGTTGGACTGGGTATCCCGTGGTGGTGTACTCATGGTTCAATATACTCGAGTGAAGTGGAATAGTCTGAATGTAGGACCATACCCCTCAACTATTGGGAGCTTGAATCGTGTAACCGTTGAAGAAGCGGAAATAACAGTACTGCAACCAGAACACCCGATTTTCAATTATCCAAATAAAATCACTACTTCTGACTTTGAAGGATGGATACAAGAAAGAGGACTTTATTTCTTTGAGAGCTGGGATGAACATTATCTTCCCTTGCTGGCTTGTCAAGATCCCGGTTTCCCACTTCAGAAAGGCGGTTTGATGGTAGCGGAATTAGGGAAAGGGCTTTGGATCTACAATGCCTATGCCTTCTTCCGCCAGATTCCTGGTGCCGTCCCAGGCGGATATAGAATATTTGCGAATATCCTCTCACTGCCAGCATCTCTGAAATAGTTCTATGCAGCACCAATGAAAGCCGTCCAGCAAATTCCTGGGCGGCTTTCATCATCTTTCATCATTTTGGATATAGGATAATCACCAGATTATTGCGTCTGCGGCCGCATGTCCTCTCTGGTTCATTACGCGAATGCTCGTATTGTCATTCAATTACAATCAGCAGCAAATTTTGTTAAAACAATCCCGCACCCATCCGCCCCAATCATCGCCCTCACATCTTCTTGTATTCGGCCAGGATTTCCTCAGCGGCTTTTTTCCCGTCCGCGTAGAACAACAGCGTATTCTCCTTGATGAACAGTGGATTCGCTATTTCAGCGAAACCAGGACTGAGGGAACGCTTTACTACAATGACAGTACGCGCCTTTCCGACATCCAGCACCGGCATACCGGAAATAGGATTCCCCTCCTCATGAGCCAAAGGATTGACGACATCATTCGCCCCTATGACGACAGCAACGTCAGTCACCGGGAATGTCGGATTAATCTGTTCCAGCTCCTTCAGCTTGTCATAGGGAATATTCTCCTCAGCAAGCAACACGTTCATATGCCCAGGCATGCGGCCAGCAACAGGGTGAATGCCAAACTCTACCTCGATATCATCCTTCTCCAGTGCCTCGGAGAGCATCCGCACCGGATTCTGGGCACGGGAGACAGCCATGCCATATCCCGGTATGAACACTACCCTGTTCGCGCTCTTGAGAATCATTGCAATCTCCTCGGCATCGGTCGTCTTCACCTTTCCCGCGTAGATATCGACTGCCTGTCCCTTCTCCGCGTCCTTTCCCCCGACACCGCCGAAAATAACATTCGCCAGAGAACGATTCATCGCCTTGCACATGATTTGCGTCAGGATTATTCCGCTTGCACCGACAATTGCGCCGGAAATGATGAGAATGGTGTTGTCCAGCACAAATCCAGTCGCGGCGACCGCCAGGCCGGAATATGAATTTAACAGAGAGATGACAATGGGCATGTCCGCGCCGCCAATGGATATGGTGAGAAGAATGCCAAGGAACGATGAGAAAAAGATCAGCAGCCAGAGGTAGATGAGTTTGCCAGGATACATCACCATGCCGACCATGGAAGCCACGGCAGCAAGCATCACCAGAACCTTCACCACCTGATCACCCCGGAACTTCACGGCATGCGTAGTGATTACCCCTTGCAGTTTCCCGGAAGCCACCATTGATCCCCAGAAAGTCAGCGCACCGATAAAGACAGAAATAACTATGGAGACGATGAACTGCGTGTCAAAGACGAAGACCCCCGCGTTCAGTTCAAGTGCCTTCATGATGATTACATCAAGGAACGACACCACTGCCACCAAGAGCGATGCGATTCCTCCGAATCCGCTCAGAAGCCCTACCATCTGAGGCATTGCAGTCATCTTTACCTTCAACGCCATCCATGTCCCCACAATGCTCCCCAGCAGGATTCCTCCGAGAATCCACAAAGGATTGAGCATGTCATACGCTATCACAGTCACAAGGACAGCCAGGAACATCCCCACGGCACCCAGCAAATTTCCTCTCACTGCCGTATCAGGGCGGGAAAGACCTTTGAGTCCTATGATGAAAAAAGCGGCGGCGACAAGATAGACACTGTTTACCAGGATGTTCATTTCTTTTCCTTTTTCTTGAACTTCTCAAGCATGCGGTGAGTGACGACGAAACCGCCAACGACATTGATTGTCGCAAAGAATAGAGCGACAGCACCCAGAACCATGCAGAGCCTACTGTTACCTGAACCCGTCGCAATGAGCGCCCCGATGATTGTTATGCCGGATATAGCGTTCGTCCCGGACATCAGAGGCGTATGGAGCAACGGGGGAATCTTCGTGATAAGTTCGTATCCCAGGAAAATCGAAAGGACAAATATGATGATGAGGTAGACAAGATTCATGCAATACCCTCCTTTGCTCCGGATGAAATCCGAAGTGTGTCTTTCCGTATGATGCCATCGGCGACCACAAGCGTAGCATCGATGATTTCATCTCCTCTATCCACGGCAAGGTTTCCTGCTGAATCAAAAAGGTTCTTTACAAAGTTCTCAATGTTCCTTGCATAAAGAAGGCTGGCATTGCGTGGCACAGTGGATACAATGTTCGCCGGAGCAATGATGGTTACGCCATGCGCCATGATGGTCTTCCCGAACTGCGATAGTTCGCAGTTGCCTCCATGTTCCGCGGTCAGGTCAACAATGACCGACCCCCACGGCATGAGGGAAACCATCTCCTCGGTGACCAGGACAGGAGATTTCCTTCCCGGAACGGCGGCTGTAGTTATCACAATGTCGCTGTCCTTCAGGACATCAGACAGAAGCTCACGTTGCTTCCGGTAGAAGTCCTCTCCCAGTTCCTTTGCGTATCCTCCGGAGCCTTCGCTATCATCTGTATCAAGTTTCATCTCAATGAACCGGGCTCCCAGGCTGTGTACTTGGTCTTTCACAGCGGGGCGCACGTCATACGCACTGGTCACCGCGCCCAGACGCCTCAGTGTCGCTATTGCCTGGAGTCCGGCCACTCCCACTCCCAGGACAAACGCATGCGCCGGGGCTATCGTACCCGCTGAGGTCATCAGCATGGGCATGAGTTTGGGAAGTGTATCAGAGGCAATGAGCGCCGCCTTGTAGCCGGAAAGATTCGACATTGACGAAAGCACATCCATGCTCTGGGCACGTGAAATACGCGGGATAAGCTCCAGCGCATACACTCTGGCGTGAGCGCGGGCATATGATTCGTAGATAGGATGGGGAGCGTAAGGTTCGGTGAGTCCAATGACGAACGCGCCTTTTTTCAGAAGCGCGACATCTTTTTCATATGATTCATCATGGTTATTGCCGCCGCCCCTCACGACGAACAGGATATCCGCCTGCCGGAACACTTCCTGACGCTCAACGACGGAAGCCCCTGCCATGGCATAGGCGGCATCGGAAAATCCGGATTTCTCCCCTGCTCCCTGCTCGACCATCACGACATGTCCCGCCTTGCACAAGCTTGTCACAGTCGCAGGAACCGTCGCCACGCGATTTTCTCCTGGATGATTTTCTTTTGGGATACCGAAATACATATTCTCTCCTAATCTTGTCGTCCGGGGTGAAAATGATTTGTGAATCATATATGTGCCTATATAAATAATAATCCATAAAATACAGTCAAGCCACTATTTTTCTTATAAATTGCAGTTATGGTTTTTTAATACGCGTCAAAGTGTAAATAATATCCAATAACAGAAATAAGTGCATGCGCGAATATGATGCCAAAAAAGACATCACGACCATTCTGGCGGCATCCGCCATCCAGTCAAATGATGAGTTCGTATGTATGTCTTGCCTTCAACCAAGGATTTTCCCAGGGTTCATGATCATCTGCGGATCCAACGCTTCCTTCACAATCCTGTAAAGCTCATATTCCTCAGCAGGAATCAATTCTTTCAAATACCTTTTCCGCTTCAATCCTATTCCATGCTCACCGCTTATCTTGCCGCCGAGTTCCCGCACTATGAAGGCGTACAGTTCCCTCAAGATTTCAGGTTCAATGATGTTCCAATGCTCAATGTTGCTTTCAGGATTCTTGACCAGCGTCGCGTGGAGATTCCCGTCCCCCGCATGTCCGTAACAAGGAATGGTGATATCATATTTTTCAGAAAGACGGGAAAGTTCAGGCAAGACATCAGCAATGGAACCCATGGGAACAACAATGTCTTCAAGGCTCTGCACCGGGCTATATACTTTCAGAGCTTCCGCGATATTCCTGCGTACAGCCCAGATACGTTCCTGGGTGTTCCTGTCTTCCGCAATATAGACCTCCATTGCCCCATGCTCATTACAGATATCACCAATGGCAATCATGTCCCTTTCTACCTGTCCTTCATCCGTACCGTCAAGCTCAATCAACAACATCGCCCCGACACCTTCAATGGGAAGTGTCTCATTCAAATACACGCAGGACATTTCAATGGAAAGTCTGTCCATGAATTCCATGCTGGTGGGGATGATACCTTTGGTCATGATGACCGGGACGACATCAATCGCTTCCTGGGCAGTCTTGAACGACACAAGAAGATCAGCCTTTACCACAGGCAGCCCGATAAGTTTGATGATGGCCTTCGTTATGATTCCGAGCGTCCCTTCGGAACCGATATACAATTGCTTGAGATCATACCCGGAAACATCCTTGGTCACTTTACCACCGAGCCGGACGACATCTCCGTGGGGAGTCACGACCTCCAGAGCAAGGACATAACGTCCGGTGACGCCGTATTTCACGGCTTTCCCGCCTCCGGCGTTCTCCGCTATGTTTCCTCCAAGAAAACATGTCTCAAGACTCATGGGATATCCGGCAAAGACCAATCCGTGAGCCTTCACCTGCTCGTTCAGTTCATTGGTGATGACCCCAGCTTCCGCCGTCACCGTAAGGTTTTTCTCATCTATTTCCAGCACCTTATTCATTTTTTCCAACGAAAGAACAATCCCGCCGAATACAGGTATCGCCCCACCGGAAAGCCCTGAACCTGCTCCACGCGGAGTCACCGGAATCCGTTCACGGGACGCAAGTTTCATAATCAGGGCAACCTGCTCAGTGTTCAAGGGAGTAACGACGACCTCCGGCATATGGGCATAATGCTCAATGGATGTCTCATCATGGCTGTAGGCTTCCATCCTGTCCTTGTCATACAGAACATTATGGGAACCAAGTATCTTCACGAGTTCTTCCACCAAGGCAGGGGTTACTGTCGCATACATGTTCATGTGCTTCCATCCTCCAGGACAAAGTCCAAGGCCAAGTCCAAGGCCAAGTTCAAGCGCCTGAGCAGTTCCGGAACAATCTCAAAAAGGTCTCCCACCAACGCGAAGTCCGCGACGCGCAAGAGATTCGCACGCTCGTCAGCGTTGATCGCCACGATGCATTCCGCCGTCTTGATACCTGCCATGTGCTGTACCGCGCCGGATATCCCTATTCCCATGTAAAGCCGCGGGGAAATTGTCTTTCCGGAAAGCCCTACCTGATGCGGATATCCCTTCCATCCCCTGTCCACGGCATCACGGGTTGCCCCGACCTGACCGCCAAGCGCATGGGCAAGGTCTTCAATCAAGCGGAAGTTCTCTTTTTTCTTCAAGCCCTTTCCCCCTGCCACCACAATTTCAGCTTCCATGATTGAGCCCTGATCAGAATGTTCCTTCCGTGTCCCCAGGACGGTGACTCTTTCATCCTGCCATGCAGGGTTCCAGGGCACACGGACGATTTCTCCTTTACGGGAAGAATCGGCGGGAAGATGCCGTATGGATTTTGCCCTGACCGTAGCCATCTGAGGGCGATGCTCAGGTGTCTTTATCGTAGCCATGATATTGCCGCCGATAGCGGGTCGTGTCTGAAGGAGGTTCCCGCTCTTTTCCTCAATGGACAGCTCGGTGCAATCGGCAGTAAGGCCGGTTCTCAGCCGTACCGCCAGAGCAGGAAAGATGCTGCGTCCACTCGTCGTAGCTGCGCCAAGGAATATTTCAGGCTTATGTTCCTCGGACAATCCGGTAAGGATATTGACATATACTTCATGACCCGACCATCCGAGCTGTTCATGGGTAACGACATATACACAATCAGCGCCATAAGTGAACAGAAGTCGGATCTCATCATCCGGGATGTCACCGATTACGACCGAACAAAGTTTGCAGCGCAAGGAATCCGCCAGAGTCCTCCCCCACGCGAGAAGCTCATAGGAAACATCCTTGAGCGTAGTTCCGTGGCATTCAGCCAAAGTCCATACGTCATGCATGGCGACCTCTCTCCTGTCCCGGCAGATGTCCTGGTAGATGCCCTGGCAGATGTCCCAACAGATTTTTGTCCTTCAGAAACCGCAGAAGCTGATCGACAGCATCGCTTGCGGGAAATTCTTCCGAAACCTTCACTATGGTGGTGTTTCTCGTTATTTTGGGCGTTTCAATCCTTACTACCCGTGTGGGAGAACCTTTGAGTCCAAGAAGGGAGGGATCGGCGTCCAATGTCTTTGCATCCCACACGGGAATTTCAGCATGAAGTGTCCGTTTTTTTCCTGCCAGAGTGGGAAGGCGCGGGACGACAATCTCTTTTACGACCGTCAGAACCGCGGGAAGACGCGCCCGAACCTTCTGATATCCTTCTTCGACAAGACGTTCCACGGTGATGTGAGTTTCCTCGACCTCAAGAAGTTTTGCCGCATACGTGACCATAGCCATGCCGAGCCACGCGGCCAAGGCGGGACCGACCTGTCCCGTATCCCCATCCGTCGCATGCTCGCCTGTCACAATGAGATCCACATGCTCCAGTTTCCTGATGGCACAGGCAAGCGTATAAGACGTGGCACATGTATCCGCGCCACCGAAAGCCCTGTCAGAAAGATGGACGGCATCATTGCATCCCATGGCAATGGCTTCTTTAAGAACCTTGGATGCTGCGGGAGGTCCCATGGTCAACGCCGTGACCCTGCCGCCAATCTGTTCCTTGATGCGCAACGCTGTTTCCAAGGCATAGAGATCCAAGGGATTGATAATTGCCTCCGACCCGGAACGTATCATGGTTCCCGTTTCCGGATCCATCTTTACATTGCCTGTCTCCGGAACTTGCTTGATAGGCACGACAATATACATTGTCCCTCCTTGCCATCATATTCGGCATGTCTGATATACAAGTGAATTTTTCTCACCGCATGATGGGAATTATGATCAGTAAATAAATTTTTGACCGTAGCTATTTTCATGCGTTCCCTTTCAGGTTCAAGCCGCATATCGCCCGCTTCGCCTGGGGAATAAGGGCTGAAGACATTGACAGTTCATCAACCCCCATGCGCAGGAATTTTTCTGCCAGGACTGGATTACCCGCCGCTTCTCCACAGATACTCACGGTAATGGAACGGGCTTTCGCATTGGCGACAGTCTGTCTTATTAAGGACATGACAGCAGGATTTTCAACATCGTACCAGGATGCCACATCTTCATTCATTCTGTCGGCTGCCAGAACATACTGCGTCAAATCATTTGTCCCTATGCTGAAGAAATCAACATGCTCGGCCAGTTCCGCGCTCAATACCGCTGCCGCCGGAGTCTCCACCATGATTCCGAAAGGAATGGAGTCACGGACGGCAATCCCTTCTTTTCTCAAATCCATTCTTACGTACTCAAACAATTCCTTCGTTTGTATAATCTCATCAAGCCGCGAAACCATTGGAATCATTATCCTGAGATTGCCAAAGACGGACGCCCTGCCCAAGGCGCGGAGCTGAGTGATGAACATTTCCTTATGGGTCAGGCAGAGACGGATTGCACGCAACCCCAATGCCGGGTTTTCTTCCTTCTTCGTGGGGAGATAGGAGACCTGTTTATCCGCCCCGAAATCCAAAGTCCGTATGACGACCTTCTTGTCTCCCATGCCTTCAAGGACTTTTCTGTAGGCTTCGACTTGTTCGTCCTCTGACGGAGGAGCCGACCTTTTCATGAACAGAAATTCAGTCCTGAACAGTCCGACTCCTTCCGCGCCGTAAGATAGAGCCTCATCCACTTCTTCAGGAGAACCGATATTGGCAAAAACAGGAACATGTCTGCCATCCTTGGTCACTGCCTTACGTTTTCCTATGCTTCGCAACTCCTGATCTTCACTCTTCTGGGCGTGGATACGTTTTTCATACCGCCCTGTCATTTCTTCATCAGGATTGACAATCATAGTCCCGGCCTCTCCATCTACAATCACACGCTCTGATTCAAGGACGGCTGAGCAGGCTCCCCGCGCGGAAATGATACAGGGTATTCCCAATGAACGTGCGAGAATGGCAGCATGGGAAGTAACTGACCCTTCTTCAAGGACAATTGCCATGATTTTTTTGCGATCCATGCTCATTGTTTCACTCGGAGACAGGTCTGATGTTATGAGGATAAAAGGAATGGCGCTCTCCGGAATCATGTCCGTCTTCCCTGTCAAGCGGGAAACCAACACCCTGCCAATATCCAAAATATCGTCTTTCCGTGCCCTCATGTACTCGGAATCAAGCGCCGCAAACTCCGCGGCAAGAGCTTCCGCCGTATGCCAGACAGCATGTTCTGCCGTTGCTCCGGATCTGATGGCAGATGAAACAGAGGAAAGAAAGTCATCATCCTCCAGCATCATCAGATGTATGGAAAACACCTGTGCATGATCTTCTCCCGCTGTATCCACAGCCATGCGGAAAGTTCGCTCGATTTCTTTTCGGGCATCCTCCAATCCTTTTTCAAAGCGAATCAGCTCTGCTTCCACAGAAAGGGATGACGCATGAGAAACCCCAAGGGAATCTGTCTTGCGCCACACAATACCAGGCCCCATGGCGACTCCGGAAGATATTCCTTTTCCATCAACTGAATGCATGAGAACACCCCCTCTCCTTCACATGTTTTGCTGGCAATATGTCTCCAATGCCTGGCAGTCACTCTCCTCATGCTCTCCTTCCAGGGAGACTGTAATGACCTCCCCTTTCTGGATATCAAGTTTCATCAAGGAAAAAAGTTTTTTCAAATCAGCGCTTTTCCCTTTCGCCGAAATCGTCACATCAGAGGAAAGACTCTTGGCGAATGCTACCACCTGCCCTGCGGGTCTGGCGTGAAGCCCGTTTTCAACCGTAACCGTATGTGTGAAATTCTTCATTTTCCCTACCGTCCCCCGTCCTATATCCCCTGTCCTATACCCTATGTTCCATTATCAAACTATCATCAAAATTTCTGTAGCTGCTGTAAGAAACTGGTTCCGTTCTCCGTAGGAGAAAGTTTGAAATAATCTGTGGCGGTCGCGCCAACATCAGATAATGTCTTCCGTATACCTATGCAGCCGGGATGGAAGCCCGCGCAATGAATCATGAGAGGAACATATTCACGCGTATGATGAGGATGCCCTATGGTAGGGTCATTACCATGGTCAGCCATCACGACCAGAATATCCCCATGATCCATGAGACGTATGATTTCGCCTATCTTCCGATCCGCCAGACGAAGTATCCGGGCATACTTTTCCACGCTTTCCTGATGTCCCGACAAATCTGTTTCCTGGACATTGCAACAGATGAAACCTTCAGGATATGTCTGGATCACTTCAATCATCTTGTCCAGGACAGCTTCCGTCTCGACTATGGAAAAACTATGGCCGAAAGGATTCTGAATGACATCGGCGGCTTTCCCAAGGAGAATTGACGGCAGCCCCGCGCGGCCTATGATTGAAGGAGCCTGGACATCAGGATTTACCCCGTACCCCATATGAACGCAATGATAATCATTGTCGTATACTCCGGACTCCGGTGCGTTTATGCCTATATAACCGTTGTCATGTTCCTCAAGAGCAGAAAGTATTTTCTCCAACGATGTATTTCTCCCCCCGAAAGTGATGACACGGGGAACAAGGGATACACTGCGTACCAGACGACCTATCTTCAGTTCTTCTTCAAAGGAAATAAAATCCAAAGCACCCGTCACATTGAACGCTTGGCCTGGATCACATTCAATGTTGTCCGCTACTGTCACCGCATCGTTGACAATCAATATCTTTTCCTTCTCTCCGGCGTATTCCCTGACGCGATATCCCTTCTCCTGAAGAACACTGCGCACCGTATCAATTTTATTCTTGAACGGCTCGCTGAAAGGTGTCCTATACTTCGTGCCCACAATTTCCTGATGTCCGAAGAACGTGTCAGCGCCATGATGAGTGAGTGTTCCTTTTCCATAGATGGCTGAAGGACTGATTTTCATGTTCTCACTCTCCCGTCCCGTTATGTTCATCAGGCCAAGCTGCTCCAAGACGGGAAGTTTGATTTCAGGCAATGCGTCAAGAATATGACCCCATGTATCTGATCCTATGTCCTGCGGTCTGACCTGTGGGACATCAGGCATCTGGCCTACTCCGAAACCATCCAGAACTATGATCATGAATCGCTTCATTTACTTTACCTCGTTTTCATGGCCCCGTTTTTTATAGCCTCATTCCCTGCCCCGAATTTTTTGCCCCGATGAAGTGAATATCCCCGAAATGCGCGGCATTCCCTGTGACAGGCCGGTCATGAGAGCTACCGAGCTTCTGGTGACAAACATCTGTGTACGGAAAGACATGATGACGCTCTCAGAAACAGGATGGAGTCCTTCCAGCGTGAAATAGTAATCTATGTTCTCCTCTGCCGGAGGACGGACGGGAACCACACGGCTTTCACGTGTGTCACCAACCAAGGCAAGCCGCATATGGGAACGCCGGTAATGACCTCCTCCATAACAGAAGGACATTCCGCCCTCCGTATGGGAAACCTCACTGACATAGACGATGCCAGGAATTTCCGCACAGTTTTTTTCCGCATGCAAGGGCGTAGTCCCGGTCAAGCCATGACCAGGTTCGCCATGTGTCCCTCCAATCTGATGTATGAGAGGAATGGTGTCGGAGCATGTGGCACTGGGAAGATTGACTTGGGAGACAGGAATTCCCCTGTCCCGTAACCAGGCTGCGGCTTTCACTACAGTGGAGGAATTATGCGTAGGAAAGATTGTCCCGCGCTTTTCGTCATATAAGAAACAGGGGAAAGCCGTTACACCGGCAATATGGACATGGGGGAGCTTACGCAGCGAACTTACCACTTCCGGCAGGCTTGCAAGCGAAAAACCGCCAGTCTGTCCGGGAAGGCAGATATCTCCATTATCCATGACCCGCAGCATCACCTGCTGCTCCATATGAAGGTGCGAGCATATATGTTCGATTTCCTGAGCCTTTTCCAGTGAATATATGGTCATTATCTCAGGACGGGCGGAAAGAATCTTCGGAAGCGTTGCCTTCGGAGTCTGCACAAGATGCCCGACATTCCCAAGCGGGATTCCCTGGTCTACATACTCAAGAGCTTCCCGATAGTCCACAGCCACAGCTCCGGCATAGCCCATGTCTGTCAGAAGACGGGCAATGACGGGGTTATGTCCCACCTGCTTGAGCATGAAATAAAGCGAGACAGACTCGGCGTCAGCTGTTTTCTTGAGGTTTTCAGCATTAAGGGCAAGCCTGTCCATGTCAATCACATACGTATCAGGGAGAAGCTCCCCTTTTTTATGAAAGAAAATCGCGGCATCGACCAGACTTGGATTCAACTCCATGACTTTGTTGAGGAACATAGGCAGATCATTCCTTGTCTTTCAGGACAGTAGAGAGCGACTCCGTCAGAATGCGGAGAACCGTATCAGCGCCGGATCTCATGGGGTTTATGCGAATCGTGTTCTTTTCCATGCCCACACAGGCTTCACGGAATGTACCGGACACTCGGTAGAACATCGGAGCAAACTCATATTTTGACTCACTTCCCACGGGATATGGCGCCACGCCATATTTTTCCGCGGTTTCCAGGAGCTTATCAGCAATATTTTCTTCAAATTCAACAAGTATGACTCGTGACTGGGCGTTGGCAATGAATGCTTTCCTCACCCCGTGGACTTCCCCCGCATTGAGCCTGCGGAGTATCTCATCAGTCACTTCCGCCTGAATAGCAAAGGAAACAGGCGCATAAACGAATCCCCGGAGTACCTCCATTGCTTCAGGTCCTTGAACCTGGCTTCCGCCGGAATAGCACCGGGAACGGATGAGCCGGACATATTCCTGACGACCGACGACAATGCCCACCCCTTCCGGCCCCAACAGTTTGAAGCTGGAGAAACAAGAAACATCCGCCCCTTCCTGGCAGCTTCCCTGGCAGCCTATCAAAGGAATTTTGAAGACTGCATAGTTATCATCGGTAAGGATTGCAATTCGCTTGTCAGCGGCTTTGATGCATGAGATGACATCATGCGCATCATAGGAATCATCCGGTTTCTGACGCGTGACCTGTACAAGCGCGGTCGTTATGTTTGTCCTGGCGCGAAGTACGGACATGAGGGCATCCTTGTCGTTGAAATCAACGGTGACCGTCTCCGCTTTCATGGTTGCCAACGTGTCCTGCGTCGTAGGATAGACAGGAGCATCGTGGAGCAACAGGACACCGGTGTCCGGCAGCATGGAACCGAGCGCATACCGGATTGCGCCAGTCCCAGCCCCTCTGACCAGAACCGCATCCTCCGCACCGAAGATGGCGGCTATAGCCTTTTCTACCCGCCGAGTCTGACGGGGGCCGTGGGATGAAGGGTCAATCCCGAAATCACCTGCTGACAACAATTCTTTCCCGGAAAAATGACGACAGGCACAGTCCACTATATGGAACTGGAGACGTTTTGCATCTTCAAGGGACATGGATTCCAATGGGTACGTCTTCATTTTTGTCAGTTCTCCTCGAACCTATAGACCCTTTTTGGGTTATCATGAAGCATCTTCTTGAGATCAGCCTTATTGATTCCCGCTTCCACCAGCAGAGGAACGAAGGTTTCAAGCAAGTAAGAATACCCAAGCCCTCCATTGGCTTTAAACTGCGACTTGCGCGTTATATCCATTGACATGACAATCTGTCCTGAATAGCCACGCGCACACAACGTGACCAACCAGTCCTTCCGTTTCTCGTCAGGCATGTAATTTTCTTTACCGATTGTATCGAACGCAATAGTGACTCCCTCATCCATAAGCCTGACCATGTATTCAAAATCTCCGGACAGGTCTACATGACTGATGACCACATGGGACAGGTCAACGCGCATGGTCTTGAACAAAGCCACCTGTTCCATCCCCAAGGTACCGAGCGTCGTATGTGTCGCGATGGCCGCGCCAGTTTCCAGGTGAGCTTTCGATGCCGCGCGGAATATTTTCTTTTCCAAGTCTGAAATGGCGTTCCTGTCCGTACCTATTTCCCCTATGAAAGATGCTTTGACAGAAGTGTCGTCAATCCCTTGTGTCAACTCACGGATCATCATGGCGGCAATGGAAGGCTCATCAAGTTCATACGCTTCTTCCGGCAGGAATGGCTCCTTGTAATACCCTGTACCATGGAGGATGTTCAGTGACGTCCTCCGGGCTACTTCCTCCACATACATGACATTACGACCCATTCCCTTATTCGTCATGTCTATGATGGTGGAAACCCCCAGCTCCCGCAGCCTGGAAAATTCCGCTATGGTCTGTTCTTTTTCATCCAGTCTGCAATCATCGGTTTTCTTGACTCCTGAAAGGTCTATCGTCGTATGTTCATGAGCATATACACAAGGAAAAACATCATTATTCATTTTCTTTCTCCTGCCGGAATGAAATAATCTTCACTGACATCGTTGAAACCCACGGGAAAATAGTGCGCGGGATTGGATATGTACAAAGCTGTCATATCATCCTCAGGAACTACGAATAAGCGGGCGGCACACAACATCCTGGCAATTTTCTCCGGCGTTGATTCACAGATGAGAACAATCCCGGAAGCAAATTCATGGGAAGGCACAGCAATGGCGGATGCTCCTGCCATGGTAACGACACGGAGCAGTCCCTTTTTCCCTGCCCGTTGCAGAATCCGGGTTCTTGCGTCCCAATGCCCGAAAACAGAGTCTCCGAACCCAGCGACATCCACCGGCCCTTCATGGGCGATGATGGCGTCACATGTCGGCAGCACATCCTTCAAGAACTCAATGAGAGGCATCCGCGAATCATATACATCGGGACAGGAGAGAGAATGGAATTTTTCTTTCGCGAAACTTTCCATTACCAAAACTGAACTCCCGTCCCTGTCAGAGGTGTCAGAGGATTCCGGAACAGGAAAGACAGAAGCCATTTCCCTGGTGTTCTTTTCCATGTCTGCCATATCGAGGTCAAGGACACATGAGACAACACGAAGCAGTTCATCATAATCCCTCGTGATGAATCCTACCGAGGGACGGAATGATATACCATCCGTCGAAGTTCGGGAAAAACGCGACAGCCATTCTGATTCTATCAAAGGACTGATGCACGCATACAGGTTCAAGCATAGCGCAGGGGCAAGGACAGATCCTCCTCCGTCCGTACCAATTCCTATGTCATTGATGCCAATACGGACATTGATGGCAGTGCCGCTTGAAGATCCTGTCATTGGCCTGCCGGTGACAGGATTGCGAAGGAAAATATCAATAGCCCGCCCTCCATGGCTGGCAACATCTAAAGTATGCAGCCTGTACGATCCTCCCTTTCTCAACTTTGACATGAGAGTGGGAGGAATTTGCACACGGTTCTTCACTCCGACATACCTGACATCCTCATCCTCCATGATTCTTCCAAAATCCGCCAGGATGGCCGGATGTACCTCATCCACGGAGGAATAAGGATTCTTCAAAGCAAGAAAAGTCTTTTGTGCATACATGGCCGTACGGCTACTGTTCATTACGTTCTCCATTTCATGCGGTTCAGGCCAGCCATTCCGGCACAAACCGCATGAATGACAGATTTCCCCTTATCATCACACCGGGTATAAGCCAATGATATGAAGGATGTTCACAAGGATTCCTACGGCAATTGCGCCGATAGGTCCAATGGCAAGTTCAACAATAGGTTTCTTTGCAAACTTGTTCAGCAAATACATTCCAATGATGACAAAGAGTCCGAATCCCGGAGCAATTGCCTGGGCAGCCATCATACCGCCGATCAGCAAGGCAATTTCCAAGACGCGACTCATGGCGGTCCTTATGTTGTCACCGCATTTCCGTACCCCTGGGAACTTGTCAAGCAACTTTGCTATGTAAGTGAGCAGCAGGACTTCAAGGACAATGATTCCAGCACCAAGAATGAGGGCAATGATTGGATTACGTACAAGGAAACCTATTACGAATACAAAGGTCATTCCTACCGGACCATATACGCCCGTGGTAATCGCAGTCGTGGCTATCAACGGGATGAAGCCAATCGCACGTGCCAGCGCCGTCATAGCTGCATTTCCCAGCTCTCCATTTGCCGCAAGACCCAAGCTGATAGGATCACCGGCTACAATGGAAAGGCTCGTCGCACAGGCGACAAGACCGCCCATGACAGCAAGATATGGGATGTTCTTGCGGATGCGTGATACTTTCTCACTGAATACGGCGACAAGCTGTTCGTTAGTCGTTCCCGCGCCTTCCTTATCCCGGACTGCATACACAACCAGGAAAACCATGCCGGCGAGCAAAGCCATTCCGTCCTTGTTCAGGGATATCGTATACTCGCCCATGGGGAACGATCCGAAAACCGTGACTATCTGGCGGATAAGAAGTGTCACGCCCGCTGTAAGAATACCCTTCTTGAGACCATATTCCAATGCAACGGCTACTGCGGGGAAAATTGCGAACGCAATGGTAATCGGAGTGCTGACCTGTCCAAGGGAGCCAAGGAAATTAATCGGCAGCTTGGAAAAAAGATCAACAATGAATTGCAACCCAGCGACAAGACCGACTCCATATAACGCGCCCAGACCACCGGCGATGATCATGCCTTTCTTGCCCTTTCCGCAGAAAGTGCCAATGATATCCGTCCCCAGCAAGATGCTATGGATGAGGATGATTGTCGAAGTCAGCGAGACGGGGATTCCAAATCCGATTACAAGTCCGAAGCTGATTGCAAAGGATGTTGCCGCAAGGGCTTTCCTGTCCATCCTCCCTTCCAGGTATTCAGGAAGTATCGGACGAAAACCATCATTGAATACTGCTACTCCAGTATTCGAGAGCACCGATGCCAACGCTCCCATTAATGCTATGGTGATATACTGAATGACCATAGACTCCTCCCTCTTTTTTTCGATTCCAGTCAGATAAGCAATTCACAATGCATATGAAAGAATGATTGGAACTACTTTCCCAATGTCTTGAGCAGTAAACCCAAATGCTTTTTTACCTGCTTCAACCTCCTTTTTTATTTCTTCGTCACTCTTGATGCTCCCCGGCATGGACACAGTACAGCATGAACCCAGTCCCAAGATGGCTATAGCCAAGGCGAGAGCTCCTCCACCCCCGGTGCTACAAGCTCCCAGGTATATGTCGGCAGCTCCTGTCCTGATTGCCATGGCCGCATCAATGTCGCTTTTTATTTCAACGGTCGCCCTGTCGCCGGCAATTTTCCTTGCCAGAATGGCGATCTCCTGTTTATCCATCTGTCCTCCGACCACAATCTTCTTCATTCCATCCTCCTCAAGAATCCTGTAGCTTGGAAAGCAAGACGCCGACGTGTACGCATAGATAGTCTTTCTCTGTTTCCGGCAACTCCGGAATGAAACGCACAATGTCTTCTACCAAAAACCGTGCCCGTGGGTACTCAGGTTCAGACTGGCTCTCCTCCAGGACTTCAGATGCCAAAGGTTGTACCGCCTCTCCCTTCCCTGTTCTTTCCAGCGCAATGCACAGATGAGTGATGAAGCCCGCCCCATTTTCTTCTGTAAGCGTTACCCCATGGGCACGGGAGAAATGGGCAATGACATCCTTGACTACCTTGTAATTCCTGGCAGAAAGAACTCCTGAGTCCAGAAGCAGATCCATGCGCGTAGTGATGTCCATGACGGCTTTCTCCTTTTTGTTTTCTCTTAGTACTGAGGCATGCATGCACCTGCCATGACTTTTTTCTGGTATTCCAACACCTCGTCAGGATTCAGCAATTCTGCGAGGATACGTGATATGAATGGTTTTCCGGCCAGGTGGATTATGGCTGCTTCAGTATCATCCTGACTAATTTGTTCCAGAGGGAATGAGAAGATTCCATTCTTCCTGGCATCCAGGGCATCGGCATTCCAAATGGTGGCGTCAATATCATTTCCCTTAAGGGCAGGAATAACCTGGTTGTATACTATGGGGACATATGTTACCTGGGTATCACGAAAGAAACGATGTGACAGTATCCTCTGATCCGTAGATGCTTCATCGACACCAATGCGACAGTTTGAAAAATCCTGCGCTTTCAGATTCACTCCGTTCCTGCACGTCACCAGGGCATGCTGATCAACATACGTATGCGGACCAAAATTATGCGCAATGACAATGGGGTACTGTTTTTCTACATAATGCTCGGCGGCAAGGCGGGAGACCACCGCAAAGTCATATCTCTGCTCCAGGATTCCTTCAAGCCGATTATCAGCACCGCGTGAGAAAACAAGGGACGTTCGCATTTTTCCTTTGTTCATGGAAGTACTTATGCCTGTAGCAAGACCTTCATATCTTTTTGAATAGGGCAACGGCATGACGCCGACCAGTGAATTCATGTCACATATGTCAAGGAGGAGCGAAAGATTGAGATCCGTAATGAAGGTTCCAAGGCTTCCTCGTGGTTGGAGCTTTATTGCCCCTTCCTGTTGCAGGAATGAAAGAGTCGTCTGAATTGTTCCCCGTGAAGCATTGAACTGTCGGGACATCTCCTCTACGGTCATGATACGATCCCCTTTTTCCAGACCGCAGAAAGCCGCCGCAACCTGTTGGGTGGCAATTCCGACTTTATTCATCAACTTCTTCTTCAGCACGATGTACAACTCCCTCATAATATACGAAATTTCGTATTTTCTGTTTGTCGTATTTTACCATCACCTTATGAAAAAAGAAAGAAAAAATTGTAGAAATAAAAACCGGAAATAAAAGGGCGGACTTCTTTCGTTGCCCTTCTTCCTCCGTCAAAGATTAAACACCGCAGGCATATTTCTTTCTGCCGGGAAACAGGGTATCATAGTACTGACAGGCACAATACCAGTGCATGATATCAGCGCATGATATCAATGCATGAGAAAACAGAACCGCCAGAATCCATGACATGGGCTGTGCGCGGACAAGAGGAATGAAAATGAAACGGAATTTTGTTTACTATACACCGACGAAAATCATCTTTGGGAAGGGCGCGGAGACTCAGGTCGCCTCCCTTGTGAAAGAACAGGCTTGCAAGAAAATCCTCATCCATTATGGTGGAAACAGCGCCAGGAAATCCGGCCTTCTGGACAGGATACAAGCAACATTGGAAGCGGAGCGCATAGCATATGTAACCCTTGGCGGCGTTGTTCCTAATCCCCTTCTCTCCCTTGTCTACGAAGGGATTGAGCTATGCAGGAAAGAGGGAGTTGATTTCATCCTTGCCGTAGGAGGAGGAAGCGTCATTGACTCCGCAAAGGCAATAGGGTATGGAGTCGCCAATGGCGGCGATGTCTGGGATTTCTTTGACGGACGCAGGAATGCCACAATGTGCCTGCCTATCGGAACAGTCCTGACCATTGCCGCGGCAGGCAGCGAGATGAGCAGTTCCTGTGTCATCACCAAGGAAGATGGTGGTTTCAAGCGTGGATACAACAACGATGCATGCCGACCGAAATTCTCCATCATGAATCCTGAACTGACCATGAGCCTGCCTGACTACCAGACGGCATGCGGTTGCACAGACATCATGATGCATACCATGGAAAGATACTTCAACCAGAGCGACAACTACGACCTTACTGATGGCATCAGCGAAGCATTGCTCAGGGTAGTGATGAAAAATGCCCGGATACTCAGGGACAAGCCGGACGACTATGACGCCAGGGCGGAAGTCATGTGGGCGGGAAGCCTTTCCCACAATGACCTGACCGGATGCGGAACCGGCGGCGGCGACTGGACCACCCACAGGCTGGAACATGAGATAGGCGGCATGTTCGATGTTGCTCATGGCGCAGGTCTTGCCGCGCTGTGGGGAACATGGGCACGCTATGTGTACACGGCTGCTCCAGGGCGTTTTGTCACGTTCGCCGTGAATGTCATGGGCGTTCCGGCAACCGGTACTGACAAGGAAATAGCCGTGAAAGGAATTGAGGCCATGGAGGAGTTTTACCGCTTCATCAAAATGCCCACATCAATGACTGAGCTGGGAATTTCTCCCACTGATGCCCAGATTGAGGAAATGGCCGAGAAATGCAGTGCTATCTTCCCTGATGGCCTCGGTGCTGTCATGTCCTTGAAAAAGGATGACATGATTAAAATATATAGAGCGGCACGGTAAGATTCTTCTTGGCAATGTCCGGCAAGGCAGCCTACTCCAGCTCCAAGGCTCCGGTGTAGAGCTGCCAGTACTTGCCCTTCATGTCAATGAGCTGCTCGTGGGTTCCCCGCTCGATGATCCTGCCTTTATCCATCACCATGATTACATTGGAATCCTGGACTGTCGAAAGCCGATGCGCAATGACAAAGACAGTCCGACCCTTCATCAGAGCATCCATTCCCTTCTGAACCAGAGACTCGGTACGGGTATCAATGGAACTGGTGGCCTCATCCAAAATCATCAGCGGAGGATTGGCAACAGCGGCACGGGCAATGGAAATCAACTGCCGCTGACCTTGTGAAAGACCGCTGCCATCGCCCTTCAACATAGTCTGGTAGCCATCGGGCAACATCCTGATGAAGCTGTCCGCATTGGCCAGCCTGGCCGCCTCAATGCATTCATCATCAGTCGCGTCGAGTTTCCCGTAGCGGATATTGTCCATTACCGTGCCCGTGAAAAGATTCACGTCCTGTAGCACCATGCCCAGGCTCCGCCTCAAGTCGGCCTTGCGGATCTTCTTGATAGTGATGCCGTCATACCGAATCTTGCCATCCTCTACGTCATAGAAACGGTTAATCAGGTTGGTGACCGTAGTCTTGCCCGCCCCCGTGGCACCGACAAAAGCAACCTTCTGCCCCGGCTTGGCGTACAGGGAAATGTCCTTGAGCACCAGCTCTCCGGGTACATACCCGAAGTTCACATCAAGGAACCTGATGTCACCCCGCTGCTGCGCATAGGTAATCGTACCGTCCTTGTGAGGATGCTTCCACGCCCAAAAACCAGTACGTTCCGTGCATTCCTCAATGCTGCCATCCTCATGAATCCGCGCATTGACCAGTGTTACGTACCCGCTATCTGACTCAATCGGCTCATCGAGTAAATCAAAGATGCGTGACGCGCCCGCAAGAGCCATGATCACCATGTTGAACTGCATGGATATCTGACCAATGGGATTGACGAAACTTCGGGACAGCGTGAGGAAGGAAATGATTGTCCCCATGCTCAAGAGTCCCATTCCCTGGATGGTCAGGTTCGGGATTCCCGCTATCCCTCCCGCGCCGCCGACGATAGCTATAAGTACATAGAGCAGATAACCCATGCTTCCGATTACCGGCATGGTGATGTTGCCGTAGATACCCGCCTTGGTCGCGCTGGAGCAGAGCTGGTCATTCTTATGGTCAAAGGCTTCCTTGACTTTCTGTTCATGACAGAAGACCTTAACCACCTTCTGGCCATTGATGATTTCCTCAATATAGCCGTTCACGTCTCCCAATGCCTGCTGCTGGCCTATGAAGTGGATACGGCTCTTGCTGACCAACATACGCACAGTGAGCATGAGACCGACGGTGAACAGGATGACGAAACCGGACAGGACAATGCTCAGGTAGAGCATCGACACGAAAGCCGCAATGACCGAAATAAGTGAGGAGAACATCTGGGGGATGCTCTGGGAGATTGCCTGTCTCAGGGAATCAGCATCATTGGTGTAGCGGCTCATCACATCCCCATGGACATGGGTATCAAAATACTTTACGGGCAGTTTCTGCATGTGGGAGAACATGTCGTCCCTGATTTTCTTGAGCGTCCCCTGCTCAATAGTCACCATGGTTCGGTTGGAGATGAATGCGGAAAGCGCACCACCCAGATAGATGGCTCCCATTACCAGGATGGCCCGGAACATGGCGGCATAGGAAGGGTTCACCTGTCCGAGCAACGGCAGGATATGGTCATCAACCAAGACTTGAAGGAACAGGGCAGAAAGCGCACTGGTTCCGGCAGTGATAAGGATGCACACGGTCACGACCGTCAGACGCACCTTGTATTGCCCCATGTAGGAAAGAAGACGCTTGATAGTCCCCGGCTTGAAACGACCTGGGGTCATCCCCGTCCCACGTGCTTTTGGTTTCACGGCTGTCTTACTCATGGAGGATGCTCCCCTTTGTCTGCGAATGATAGACTTCACAATAGATTGAACTGGATTCAAGCAACTGTTCATGCGTCCCGACTGCTGATATCCGGCCATCATCCAGTACAATGATCATATCGGCATCCTGGACAGAGGCGACCCGCTGGGCAATGATAATCTTGGTCGTACCGGGGATATGGGTACGCATGGCTTCCCGTATCTTTGAGTCCGTCGCCATATCCACCGCGCTGGTGGAATCATCCAGTATCAGAACCTTCGGATTCTTCAGCAGGGCGCGGGCTATGCACAGCCGCTGCCGTTGTCCACCTGACACATTGCTCCCGCCCTGCTCAATGTAGGTATCGTAGCCGTCAGGAAACCCGCTTATGAACTCATCAGCCTGGGCAAGCTGAGCGGCATGACGCATTTCATCGTCAGTGGCGTTCTCATTGCCCCACCTGAGATTCTCCTTGATGGTTCCTGAGAACAGCACATTCTTCTGGAGTACCATGGCCACCTGGTTGCGCAGGACATCTACCTCATAGTCCCTCACATCCACGCCGCCTACCCGCACGGAACCGGAGATGACATCATAGAGACGGGGAATGAGCTGGACGAAGCTGGACTTTGAAGAACCTGTCCCGCCGATAATGCCTACCACCTGGCCAGCCGCTATCGCGACCGAGACATCATCCAGCACGGGCTTGTCCGCCGTACGGGAGTATGAGAATGTCACATGGTCGAACACAACAGAACCATCAGGAACCTCACAAACCGGATTTTCAGGATTCGTCAGATCGCTGTTTTCAGAAAGGAGAGCTGCTATTCGTTCAATTGAGGCACGGGAAATAGTAATCATCACAACTACCATGGAAAGCATCATGAGGCTCATCAGTATCTGCATGGCATAGGTAATCATGCTGGCCAACTCTCCGGTGGACAGTCCAATGGCCGCATTGTTCCCGCTGGCTATGATTTCTTTGGCGCCGAACCATGAAAGGAGCAACATGCTGGTGTAGAGACATATCTGCATCAGCGGCGCGACAAATGAAAGCCGTTTCCCCGCACGGGTGAAACCTTGGAAGATTAACTGGGAGATGCCGGTGAACTTCTTTTCCTCGAACTTCTCGCGGTTGTATGACTTGACCACCCTCATGCCGTGAAGATTCTCCTCCACCGCGCTGTTCAAGAGGTCATAGTAGCCGAAGACCTTGGCAAAAATCGGATGAACACTGCTCATGATGAACCACAAGCCTATTCCCAGAACCGGGATGGCTCCCAGGAAAATCATGGACATACTGCTATCGATCCGGAATGAGAAAATCATGGCAAAGATAATCATGAAAGGGGAACGCACAGCCAGACGAATGACCATCTGATAGGCCATCTGGACATTGGTCACATCGGTTGTCAGCCGGGTGATGATGCTCGATGTCGAGAACTTGTCGATATTTGAGAAAGAGAAAGTCTGGACGTTGTAGAACATATCCTTGCGCAGGTTCCTGGCAAAGCCGGAGGCCGCCACAGCCGCATTGGTTCCCGCCCGCACGCCGAAGAACAGTGCAAAAAGGGAAAAGACGACCAGCACGATTCCTACCCGCAGCACTTCGTTCATGTTGCTCTTTGCTATGCCGTTGTCAATCAGCAAGGCCATGAGTGTCGGGATGAGTATTTCCAAGATTGATTCGATGATGACGTACAGAGGCGCCATGAGACCTGGTTTCTTGTATTCACGAATGCTGGCAAACAGTTTTCTGACCATGTTTCTCCTCATATTTCCTCATATCTGCATCTGTTCATGGGCACGGGTGATGTTCTCCATCATCCTGTCAAGATACCCGACAAGCTCATATGTCTCCCGTCCGGAGAAGCCTTCAAGCAAAGCCCGCTCAAGGCTGTCAATGTCCATGTACATCATTTCACGTATGGCGCGGGACTTGTCCGTAAGTTCTATCTTTTTCAGGCGGGCATCCGAATCAACGCTCCTGCGGATGATGAAACCGTCGGCTTCAAGGGAGCTGAGGATACGGGATGTCGTGGATCTGGCAATCATGAAATGTTCTTCAATGGTCTTCTGGTAAATATCAATGCCATCGTTGTCCGCCAGATATCCGATAATCCATCCGTTGTTTCCGGTGAGACGTTCTACCTCACGTCTGCCGGCAAACGAATGCGTGTATCGCCTGACCATGCAGTTCAAACCACGTAGGCAACGGATGACTTTGCGCTGGTTCATCTCCATCCTCCAGAAATTAGTTCCATTGTTAACAGTTCGATGCGGAACAATATAGGAATATGCCATCCAAGGCCAACAAGGTCAAGCAAATCGATGTCGGTTTTCTGTGTGTTTTCCATGGTGATTTTTTCAACTCTTCATGGCACGGAGGAGATGGTAAGGACATATGCATAGGTAAGGGTATGTTGCAAAAGTCTGGAGCGTCCCCAGCCTCATAATCTTCACATTTCTTGCTTTCTTGCGTTGCACACGTTTGAAACGGAATACAGGCGACAATATCCGCATCTTTAGATTCGAGTAACCCGAAAGTATTATATCTTTTCACGTCAAAATCATACTTTCGGGTAATCGTCACTATTACCGATATCCCCTACATTAACTCATCAATTCATCATGCTTTGCCAGATTAACCCCTTCCTTCATTATATTTTGATGAATGATTTTTGGTTTTCCATGGAAAGATAAGGGTAAAAAAAGTGAGAAAGAATGGTATTGTGCTTGCAAGTCTCCTCATGGTGCTTTTCGTCTTTGCTTCATGCAACGGCAACCTATGTGTCTCACACGCCAACGACGTGCGCTTCACCACGGAGATAATAGGACGCAAGGCCACCGCTGACTCCGGCTGGAGTATCGGGGATGAAGTCGGCATCTACATGGTTAAGGCCGGTGGGGACGTGGCTACTGTCGCCGCGACCGACCGTGACAATGTGCAGTACGTGGCAGATACGGCGGGCATCAACTTCTCCGGCTTCTCCCCTGTTAACGCCTCCAACCCCTTGAAATGGGATGACATCTCCACCCCTGCCATCACATACTTTGATTTCATCGCCTACTATCCTTACGAGTCTCCCATCGCTGATACCACAGCTCTACCCATAAACGTCTATCCGGGTTCCGGGGAACAGGATACCGGAAAGGCTGACTTCCTGTGGGGGAAGAAGGCCGGTGTCCAGAACAATACATCGACGGTCTGCCTGACGCTCAGTCATGCCCTCTCCCGCCTTGTCGTCAATGTCATTCCAAGTACCACCGTTGATAAGGATGCCATCAACGGTGGTACGCTTGTCGCCACGGTCACGGGCTTGAACACTCAGGCAACAATCAATCTGGATACCGGAGATGTGACCCCTGTAATCCCCAGCGACATTGATATCGTCATGAAGGACATCTCCGGCACGCTCACGGATGCGGAAAGAACCGCAGGGAACCGCCGTTTTGAGGCTGTACTGATACCTGTGGACAACACGTTTGCCCTGGATAACGTGAGCCTGGAGTTTACCCTGACTGATGGTAGTGGTACTCATACATACACGTGGGCAGCAACTTCCGTAGCGACCTCTGACCAAGGCAAGATTCACTTTGACGCGGGAAAGCAGCATGTCTACAACATGACGCTCAATACGAAGACGGATGAAGTCGCCATCGCGGAGATTCGCATAGGGATAGTGGACTGGGACACCGGAAGCGGGGTGAACGGGGCAGCGGAAAAGGCATACAGCCTCACCTTTGGGGACAACGGAGCCACGAGAGGCAGTGCTCCGGGACGGATGCATGCTCATGGGGGAAGCCAGGTCACACTGCCGGGTTCCGGAACATTGGAGAGGGACAGCCATGATTTCTACGGATGGAATACTCTGCCTGATGGCAACGGAAGCCATTATGCCGCCAGTGAGTCCTTCACCATGCCCGCCGATGACGTGACGTTATATGCACAGTGGAAGGTGATGGTGAAGGTCAAGTCAGTCTCCGCTGGAGGTTTTCACACGTTAATTCTGAAGATGGACGGGACGCTCTGGGCAACAGGAAACAACGAATATGGTCAACTGGGTGTCGGCACTTCAGGTACCGTGAACAGCAAAAGCACGCCAGTGCAGGTCATGACTGATGTCGCGGCTGTCTCCGCCGGATGGTCCCATACGATGATCCTGAAGAATGATGGCACGCTCTGGGCGACTGGACGCAACAAAGTGGGTCAACTGGGTGTCGGTGATAATACCAACAGAAGCACGCCCGTGCAGGTTTCGTCCATGGGTTCTGATGTCGCGGCTGTCTCCACCGGAGAGTCCTATACGATGATTGTGAAAAAGGACGGCACACTCTGGGCGACTGGACAAAATACTGCCGGTCAACTGGGTGACGGCACTACGGATGACAGAAACAAGCCTGTGCAAGTCAAGGGTTTGAATGGGGTCGGGTTCATGACTGATGTCGAGGATGTCTTCGCCGGAGGGTTCCATACGATGATTCTGAAGAAGAACGGGACGCTCTGGGCGACTGGATTCAACTATTTTGGTCAACTGTGCGACGGCACTACGACCATCAGAACTACTCCCGTGCAGGTCCAGGATTCTAGTGGGGTCGGGTTCATGACTGATGTCGCGACTGTCTCCGCCGGATGGGCCCATACGATGATCCTTAAGAAGGACGGCACGCTCTGGGCGATTGGAAAGAACGAGCAGGGCCAACTGGGTGTCAGCGATAAGATAAACAGAAGCACGCCCGCGCAGGTCAGCTCCAATGTTGCGTCAGTCTCCGCCGGAGAGTCCTATACGATGATTCTGAAGAAGGACGGCACGCTCTGGGCGACTGGATCAAACGATTCGGGTCGACTTGGTGTCGGTGATAATAACGACAGAAGCTCGCCCATGCAGGTTTCGTCCATGGGGTCTGATGTCGCGGCTGTCTCCGCCGGGTTCCATACGATGATTCTGAAGAAGAACGGCACGCTCTGGGCGACTGGATACAACTTTTTGGGTCAACTGGGTCTGGGTGACAGCGGTTCCGGAACCGATAGAAGCACGCCCGAACAGGTAGTTTTCTGACCGGAACATGATGAGATACCGGCGCACACGTCAACCAACAGGTCGTTCCCATTCTCATAATCTTCACATTTCTTGCTTTCTTGCGTTGCACACGTTTGAAATGGAATACAGGCGACACTATCCGCATCTTTGGATTCGAGTAACCCGAAAGTATTATATCTTTTCACGTCAAAATCATACTTTCGGGTAATCGTCACTATTACCGATATCCCCTACATTAACTCATCAATTCATCATGCTTTGCCAGATTAACCCCTCCCTTCATTATATTTTGATGAATGATTTTTGGTTTTCCATGGAAAGATAAGGGTAAAAAAAGTGAGAAAGAACGGTATTGTGCTTGCAAGTCTCCTCATGGTGCTTTTCGTCTTTGCTTCATGCAACGGCAACCTATGTGTTTCACACGCCAACGACGTGCGCTTCACCACGGAGATAGGACGCAAGGCCGCCGCTGACTCCGGCTGGAGTATCGGGGACGCGGTCGGCATCTACATGGTGGAGGCCGGTGGGGACGTGGATACTGTCGCCGCGACCGACCGTGACAATGTGAAGTATGTGGCAGATACGGCGAGCATCAACTTCTCCGCCTTCTCCCCTGTTGACGCCTCCAACCCCTTGAAGTGGGATGACATCTCCACCCCTGCTATCACAGAGTTTGATTTCATCGCCTACTATCCTTACGTGTCTCCCATCTCTGATACCACTGCTCTATCCATAAACGTCTATCCGGGTTCCGGGGAACAGGACACCGGAAAGGCTGACTTCCTATGGGGGAAGAAGGCTGGTGTCCAGAACAACACCTCGACAGTCAGCCTGACGCTCAGTCATGCCCTCTCTCGCCTTGTTGTCAACGTTGGGCCAAGTACCACCGTTGATAAGGATGCCATCAACGGTGGTACGCTTGTCGCCACTGTCACGGGCATGAACACGCAGGCAACAATCGACCTTAACAGCGGAGATGTGACCCCTGTAATCCCCAGCGACATTGATATCGTCATGAAGGACATTTCCGACACCCTTACGGCTGCGGAAAGAACCGCAGGGAACCGCCGTTTTGAGGCTGTACTGATACCTGTGGACAACACTTTTGCCCTGGATAACGTGAGCCTGGAGTTTGTCCTGACCGGTGGTGCTGGCGATGGTACATACACATGGGCAGCAACTTCCGTAGCGACCTCTGACCAAGGCAAGATTCACTTTGACGCAGGCAAGCAGCATATCTACAACATGACGCTCAATACGGATACTCATGAAGTCGCCGTCGCGGAGATTCTCATAGGGATAGTGGACTGGAACACCAGAGGCGAGGTGAACGGGGCAGCGGAAAAGGCATATAGCCTCACCTTTGAGGACAACGGAGCCACGAGAGGCAATGCTCCGGGACGGATGTATGCTCATGGGGGAAGCCTGGTCACACTGCCAGGTTCCGGAACATTGGAGAGGGACAGCCATGAGTTCTCCGGATGGAATACTCTGCCTGATGGCAACGGAAGCCACTATGCCGCCAGTGAGTCCCTCACCATGCCCGCTGATGACGTGACGTTGTATGCACAGTGGATGGTGAAGGTCAAGTCAGTCTCCGCTGGAGATGATCACACAATGATTCTGAAGACTGATGGTACTCTCTGGGCGACTGGATCCAACTATTACGGTCAACTGGGGGTCGATGATATTACCACCATAAGCACGCCCGTGCAGGTCAAGGATTCTAGTGGGGTCGGGTTCATGACTGATGTCGCGGCTGTCTCCGCCGGAAGTCATCACACGATGATTCTGAAGAAGGATGGCACGCTCTGGGCGACTGGAGAGAACAAAGCTGGTCAACTGGGGGTCGGTGATAATACCGACAGAAGCACGCCCGTGCAGGTTTCGTCCATGGGTTCTGATGTCGCGGCTGTCTCCGCCGGAGGCAGGCACACGATGATCCTGAAGAAGGATGGCACGCTCTGGGCGACTGAAAATAAGACTCCCGTGCAGGTCAAGGGGTTTGGTGGGGTCGGGTTCATGACTGATGTCGCGGCCGTCTCCGCCGGATACGATCACACAATGATTCTGAAGAAGGATGGCACGCTCTGGGGGATAGGACAAAATTATAATGGCCAACTGGGTGATGGCACTTCGGGTTTAGGGAACAGCACAAGCACGCCTGTGCAGGTCAAGGATGATACCGATGGTTCCGGGTTCATGACTGATGTCGCGACTGTCTCTACCGGATTCTTCCATACAATGATTTTGAAGAAGGACGGCACGCTTTGGGTGACTGGATCCAACAGCCATGGTCAACTGGGTGACGGCACTACGGATAGCAGAGTCATACCTGTGCAGGTCAAGGATGATACCGATATTTCCGGGTTCATGACTGACGTCGCAGCTGTCTCTGCCGGACTGTATTACACGATGATCCTGAAGAAGGACGGTACGCTCTGGGCGACTGGACGAAACAATTTGGGTCAACTGGGTCTCGGCAATAAGACCGACAGTGAGATTCCCGTGAAGGTCGCATCCATGGGAACTGATGTCGAGGCTGTCTTCGCCGGATGCAAGCACACGTTGATCCAGAAGAAGGACGGATCGCTCTGGGCGACTGGATTTAATACTAACGGCCAACTGGGTGTCAGTGATAATACCAACAGAAGCACGCCCGAACAGGTAGTTTTCTGACCGGAACATGAGGAGATACCGGCATACACGCCAACCAACAGGTCGTCTCCATTCTCATAATCTTCACATTTCTTGCGTTACACGTGTTTGAAACGGAACACAGGCGACACTATCCGCATCTTTGGATTCGCGTAACCCGAAAGTACTATATGCTTTTTCGTCAAAATCATACTTTCGGGTAATCGCCAATCATCACCAATATCCCCTACATTAACTCATCAATTCATCATACTTTTCCAGAGTAACCCATCATTTCATTATGTTTTGATGAATGATTTTTGGTTTTTCAGGGAAAGATAAGGGGAAAAAAAGTGAGAAAAAACAGCATTGTATTTGTAAGCATCTTCCTGATGCTTTTCGTTTTTGTTGCATGTTCCGGCGAAGTAGAGGTTCCGCACGCCAGCGCCGTGCGCTTCACCACGGAGATCGGACGCAAGGTCATGGCTGACTCCGCATGGCAAGCCGGTGATGAAGTCGGCATCTACATGGTAGAACATGGTGCCTTGGCTGCCAGTGACACCACTGGTACCCGTGCCAATAAAGCGTACAGGGCCGATGCTTCCAGTCCGATTTCTGGCTTCTCCCCTGTCGATGATGCCAACACCTTGACGTGGGATGACTTCGCCGCTGGTGCGGACAGCACGTTCGACTTCATCTCCTACTATCCTTATGTGTCATCCATCTCTGACACCACGGCTCTGCCCATAGATGTCTATCCGGATTTTGGGGAACAGGATACGGGAAAGGCTGACTTCCTGTGGGGACACAGCAAGGACGTGGAGACATACGGTGACGGTATCCAGAACAATACGTCAATGGTACAGCTGAAGCTTGACCACATGCTCTCCCACGTGGTTGTCAACATTGCCCCAAGCGACAGCATCGATAAGGCTATCATTACTGAAGATGGCGCTACGCTCGCGGCTACGGTCAAAGGTGTCACCACGCACGCTGCGATCAATCTGAATACCGGAACAGTGACTCCTCGTGGTGATGACACGGCGTCCATTCACATGAAGGATATTTCCGACACCCTCAGCCAAGCTGACCAGAATGCGGGAAAGCGCAGGTTCGAGGCCGTGCTGATACCTATGGCTCACACGCGGGAGCTGCTGGATGCTTTGGAGCTGGAGTTTGTCCTCACTGATGCCAGGGGTAGTAGCACTACATACACATGGACACCGACGTCCGTAGCTGAGAACAAGGAAACCCTGATTCACTTTGACGCGGGCAAGCAGCATGTCTACAACATGATGCTCAATACCACGACATCCCATGTCGCCGTTGCCGCGATTGACATGGGAATCGTGGCGTGGGATGAATGCGCCCGTGAAAACTGGGAAACGGTCACTTCATACCGTGTCTCCTTTGATGCCAACGGAGCCGAGAGCGGAGACGAACCGGAACAGGTAGTCACCTATGAAGGATGCAAAATCACACTGCCGGGCAGCGGAACACTGGAAAAGAGCGGCTATTTCTTTGCCGGATGGAATACTGAGATTGATGGCAGCGGAGATTCATATGCCGCCGGAGACTCCTTCGTGATTCCTGGGCAGGATGTGACACTCTATGCAATCTGGGTGGAGAAGAACCAATACAGCATCTCCTTTGATGCCAGCGGAGCCACGGGAGGCAGTGCTCCGGGACGGATGTATGCTCATGAGGGAAGCCAGCTCACACTACCGGGCAATGGAACACTGGAAAAGAGCGGTTATTTCTTTGCCGGATGGAATACTGAGATTGATGGCAGCGGAGATTCATATGCCGTTGGTGAGTCCTTCACCATGCCCTCCAATGACGTGACGTTGTATGCACAGTGGCTGGTGAAGGTCAAGTCAGTCTCCTTCAAAAGTTTTCATACGATGCTTCTGAAGATAGACGGCACGCTCTGGGCGACTGGACAGAACACTCATAGTCAACTGGGTGTCGGTGGTAATACCAACATAAACACGCCCGTGAAGGTCATGACTGATGTCGCGGCTGTCTCTGCTGGATACTACCATACGATGATTGTGAAGGAGAACGGCACGCTCTGGGCGACTGGAAACAACCAGTATGGTCAACTGGGTCTGGCTAGCATTCTCGGAACCGACAAAAACACGCCCGTGAAGGTCACGTCCATGGGTGCTGCTGTCAAGGCTGTCTCCGCCGGAAGTTATCACACGATGATTTTGAAAAAGGACGGCACGCTCTGGGCGACGGGGCGGAACAACTATGGTCAACTGGGAGACGGCACTACGGATAGCAAAGGCATGCCTGTGCAGGTCAAGGCCAGTACCACCCCCAACGACTTCATGACTGATGTCGAGGCTGTCTCTACCGGAGTCTATCATACGATGATTCTGAAGAAAGACGGCACGCTCTGGGCGACTGGATACAACGAATATGGTCAACTGGGTGACGGCACTTCGAATGACAGAAGCACGCCTGTGCAGGTTTTGTCCATGGGTGCTGATGTCGCGGCTGTCTCCGCCGGAGAGAACCATACGATGATCCTGAAAAAGGACGGTACGCTCTGGGCGACAGGACAGAACACCTATGGTCAACTGGGGGACAGCGATTCGGGAACCAACAAAAACACGCCCGTGCAGGTCAAGGATGATACCGATATTTCCGGGTTCATGACTGACGTCGCGGCGGTCTCCGCCGGATACGGTCATACGATGATCCTGAAGATGGATGGCACGCTCTGGGCGATTGGACGAAACGAATATGGTCAATTGGGGGTCGGTAATCATAACGACACAAGTACTCCCGTGCAGGTTTCGTCCATGGGTTCAGATGTCGCGGCTGTCTTCGCCGGAGAAGCCTATACGATGATTTTGAAAAAAGACGGCTCGCTCTGGGCGACTGGATTTAATACTGACGGTCAACTGGGTCTGGGTGACAGCGGTCCGGAAACCCACAGAAGCTCGCCCGAACAGGTAGTTTTCTGACCGGAACATGAGGAAATACCGGCGCACACGTCAACCGATTAATAAATCGTCCCGTTGCGCCGGTTCATCCTCATGGCAATGTTCCTCGTACGCGGCTGTTTGCTGTTTCTTATATATGATTAAAAGACATTGCCTGAACTTTTTTCATATATGCCTTATAGCTTCACCCGCAGGCTGTCATCAATCATGCCGGGAACTTCCAAGATACTGTATGAGAACCCGTATTTCTTCCAGCGGCAGGGGCTGGTCATAGGGTATACGGATACCCCCTTTCGAGGTAGCAAAGGAAGGATATCTCTGCGTGAACCAGGCAGTGGCTTCCGCACCGGAATACAACCCTATGTGGCCTGAAAATGCACCGACATGAAGAAAGTTCCCGTTCATAACGAACGTGATCATTCCCCAGCTCACCTTCTGGATGACATCCGGAATAAGTTCAGTCACCTGATTCCTGATGTCTGTTATCCATTTTTGCGCTATCGTTTGAGCTGTCGATGCGATATAGGCGTCTACAGCTCCCAGGTCATTTTCATGAGTCTTCATTGGTTCCCTCCTGTCCCGCATTTCGTGCGAAATGCCGCTTTCCCGCTATCAGTATCCATAGCCATCCAGCTCCGGTTCCAACACACAGGGGAACGAACCACCCCAGCCCCAGCTCAAACCACGGGAACGTCTTGCCGCAGAAATCAATGTATGCGCCGAATGAAGACAGACGAGCCACACTCTCCGGCAAAGAACGGAGGAAATCCCCGATACTGACAGGGATCACAGCAATGATACCGCAGAAATATACATTCCGGCTATCCCTGAAAAACGGGGACAAAAGTCCCAGGATAATCAAGGAAATGGCCAGAGGATACAGAAGCATGAGTACCGGCACGGACAGGGAGATGATTCGGGTTAAGCCGACATTGGCAATGAGGCATGATATGCCGGTAAAGACATACACATAGGTGCGATAGCCCAAAGAACGCGGGAAAATCCTGACAAAGGTTCCGGCGCAGGCCGTGATGAGTCCCACTGCTGTCTTCAGGCATGCCAAGGTGATGATAAGCGCCAGAAGGACTCCTCCCGCGGAACCGAAATAATGACGGGCTATCAAAGCAAGGGAAAGCCCTCCGTTGGATGTCATGCCGATGCGTCCGACGCTTGAGGCTCCCATGAAAGTCAGGATGGCATAGATGAGACCCATCAGAACCATGCTGACCCCGCCCGCCCTGACAGTTCCCCAGGCAAGTCCGCGCGGGCTGCTGACCCCGATATCCTTCAAAGTCTGTATTACAATGATTCCGAAGGCCAGGGACGCAATGGCATCCATCGTATTGTAGCCAGCAATGAATCCTGAAAAGAATGGAGCCGTGCTGTAGTCCCCACTTCCCGGAAGTAATTCTCCCATGGGAAAGAACAGAGCCGCTCCCATCAAGACAGAAAGGAACACAAGGAAAAGAGGATTAAGTATCTTGCCCACCCAGGTCAGGATGTTGCTGTTACGGAGGGAAAAGAAAAGTACCCCGCAGAAAAACAGAAGACTGAAACCCGCAAGGACACCGCCCCTCCAACTTTCCCCTACAAAGGATGCAATGCCGACCTCAAAAGAAACCGAAGCAGTACGGGGAATGGCAAAGAAAGGGCCAATGGTCAGATACAGAAGAATCGTCATCATATAACCGAAGAACGGATGGACTCGGCTGGACAGATTGAAAAGACCTGAGCTGCGTGACACACCAATGGCGACAACGCCCAGGAAAGGAACGCCAATGGCCGTAGTCAAGAAACCAAGCACTGCCGGAACTATGGATGTTCCCGCTTCCTGCCCCATGTAGACGGGAAAGATCAGGTTCCCCGCTCCAAAGAATAGACCAAAGAGCAGTGACCCGACGAGCATGTCCTGTGCGGGCGTCAATTTTTTATCCTTCAGTTCCACCTGATGCTATCTCCACAGTCTTTCATTATTACCAAATTACAAAATCCGGAACTCTTTTCCATTCACCGTTACTTCCAATCAAGAGCAAGCGTCACAAAAAGAAGAGACAGTACCACAATGAAGAAAGGACGGACAATCTTGATGCCATTGCGAATGGCAAGCCCCGATCCCACATAGTTGCCTGCAATGGATGCCAAGGCACACGGTATGGCGACTGCATAGTCAACCTGTCCGTTGATAATGAAAATAGTAAGCGCGCCGATATTTGAGGCCAGATTCACAATCTTGGTATTGCCGCACGCCTTTTCTATTTCCAATCCCACAAGGGCAGTAAATCCCAGAGTGAGGAACATACCGCTCCCAGGCCCGAAAAAGCCGTCATAGCATCCCACCGCAAGTCCAAGCACAAGGGACATCACAAGGGCGCGGGAAGCGGGAATGTCACGGGATGCCTTCCCCAGATTCTTGTTGACGAGAGTGAATACCGCCAGGACAGGAGTCAGGACAAGCATCAGAATGGAGACAATGCGAGGCTCGACAGTGAGAACTAACCTGGCTCCCACAAGAGAACCCAGACCGGAGCAGAGCGCGGCGGAAAGTGCCGTCCTCCATACAACGTCCTTTGCCCGTATATAGCGCAACGCCGCGACAGTCGTACCGGAACAGGAGGCAAACTTATTTGTGCCCAGGGCAAGATGGGGAGGAAGTCCAAATACGCTGTAAGCAGCCAGGCTAATCAACCCGCCTCCTCCAGCAATGGAATCAACCAGTCCGGCCATGAATATAAGGAATATGAGCAAAAAACCGCCAAGTGAAAGCATAAGGAACATCCACCTTTCCGGAAATAATCGCTTCCGACGAAATATCTGACGAAACATGACAGGACATCATGATGATTGTTCCCCACTATGCCCCAGAGCAAGGAAAAACTCAATATAAGAAACTAGGCTTCTATTTCCTTGGTCGATGTCTTCCCCGTAGCTTTCCAGTAACAGACATCCTCAGAACCGACCTGTTCAGCAACAATCAGGTTGAAGACGGCAATCTCAACGATAGCCTCCGTCTCTGTTTCTTCATGATGCCACCCATCTTCCCACTCTCTCCATTCCTTCATTCCCGCCTTCTGGAATCCTGAACGCACAGTCAGACGGATACCGGACAATGACCGGGGAGAATCAAACATGAGCCTCTGTTCACGAAGCGTAGAACGCAGTTCGTATTCGCCTATCATTTCAGGCAAACCGTCCTCATGCAGCGCAGTGATGAGGATTTCCTTCATGTCCCCTTCATGCATGCGGTTCTTCTGCCCCTGTAGCATGATGACACCCAGCACGGTTTTCTTGCCATTCCATCTCATGTCCAGACTCAAAGGATACGTCGTACCACGCAGGATGAAGGATGTATTGGGGTTCCCATCGACAAGACTCTCCGCATTTTCATACTCTCTGCCATGGAAACCCGTGAGACGAGCGTCAAGACTGAGCATGATACGATTAGGATGGAGACGGTGGGAAATGAAATCCGGCTCCACACTACAGACAGGGTTGAAACCTTTACTCCCCAGGTAGCGACGGATAGCGGACATGAACGTATATGCCGCCGGGCGTTCCTCAAAACGCCCTTCCAGGTCAGCCGTAACAACCATCAGTTTTCCCTTGGACATCCTGCATTCAAACATGAAAGCCAGATCAAGGCTCCTGTTATGATCATCGATCAGACGCATAATGGGATTGAGGGCTGGAAGCCCTTCCATGCAGAAGCTTCGGGCACGGTCAAAGATGTCTTCCCACTGCCATCCTCCCCATGATTCGCTGGGAAAGGACATGAACACAGGGTGAGACGTATCAACGACCATTCCCATGCCCCTTTGCCATGACGGACCCATCTGGGCATTCCAGAATACCGGCTTGAACGATGCGGGCGGACAGTCATAATCCAGTTCGTCCAGACGTGGGGTAAAAAGTACGGAATGCCCTTTATCCAGCGCTTCCAGTGCCACAGTCCAATCCTTGGTATGGAGCACATCGGCATAAAGCGCATCCACTTCCGCATCATGGGCATCATGGGTATCCAGTCGTCCTGGGCGTTCCAGCCCTTCCGGTCGTGGATAGACATGGAGCGTCCAGCAATTTGACACATCTCCCATCCGTAGTGTAAAGGTGGTGTCCCACGGTTCCTTGACGCAGGCAAGGTCAAGTTCCACGACACCAGCGTGGATGTTCTTGCCAAAGGGCAGTGAAAGACGGGGAAGCACGCCGGAAGCAAGAAGACGCTTTCCCTGCGTCAGGCTCCATATAATTACGGCATCCTTCACGGGAGATTCCCCATAATGGCAGATTTCAACAGGTACCTCCACTTTCTGTCCAGTCCTGAATACATACCCCGGCAACCGTGCCAACAGGACGGTAGGAGAACAGAAACGCCTCCATTCATCATTGTCTACATAGCCTTTTTCATCCCAGAAAGCATCCAGGATTCCCACGGTCGCCATCCCCTGTCCAAGATAGTCATGGATGTCCAGAAGCTCGAAACCCTGGATATGCGGAGTACGGAAGTTGGCCTCCAGTTCTTCCTTGTACATCATAGCCTGGAGCTTTCCTGAATTTCTTGAGAAAAGAGCATTGTACTTCAAAAGACCTTTCTGCCTGGCATGTTCCTGATAGACCTCATAGTTCCCCGGCCTCATATACCCGGTAAACTTGGAGATGATTGAAAAATCAGGGTATGAACACCATTGCCCAAGCTCATGCGCAATGACAGGTAAGGTCGCTCCTTCCAGGCTGCTGCCATAATCCTTCCCTTTCCATCCTTCACTATTGCGGATGTTACCACCGAGAATCGGACCGTACCCGGAACGATGAAAATAAATATAATCAGTGTCCTTCTCCGTGATATCCCGTGGCGGTACGTCATAGAACCATCCGGATTGGGCAGTATAAAGCCGTCGGCCACCATATCCGAGCTGGTGGTCATAATCCCTCGTCTCCTTCACCCATTCACAGAGAGGCACGTACCAAGAACCACCCGGTTCATTGGATGGAGAGAACAGGACAAAGGAGGGATGATGTCCAAACTCTTTAAGTATCCTCCGGGTTTCCCCTCTGAGGATGTCCACCATGGGAATCCCTGGATTGAATATGTTCCACATTCCCGCTTCGACCTGGATGAAAACCCCTGCCTTGTCCGCCGCGGCGAAAGCGGCTTGGGGCGGGCAATATGAATGGCAGCGGATGAAGTTCAGTCCCCAGTGCGTGACTATATCCATGATTCGTGTCCAGAAAGCCGGTGAGACATCAGGCATTCCGGAAAGTGGATAGTCTCCGCCGAAATGAGTTCCCCTTAAGTATTCGCTCTTGCCGTTCACAAGGAACATTCCACCTTTCACTTCCATCTGGCGCTGATGCGCAGCCGCATAGAGCGAGCGGGCAGTCTGACGTTCCTTTATTTCCTCATTGGTAAGGAGGACTATCTCTCCCCCCATCCCGTTCCATGTGGCGGCAAGGGCATCGGAAACGCCGTGTCCGTCAGGTCGGTAAGGAAGGGAGAAGGAATTGTCCATGAGGACACATATCTCATGAGTACCTGCTTCAAGATGCCCCAGCGGTATCTGATGTGGTGTACAGAGGGAAAAATCACTGCCCTTTTCCGTGCCATCGACAGAGACGGTACTTTTCCAATGGGCAAGTTCGATGCGCAGGACATAATCAGCGGGTACATCGAGCGTAAAACTTCTCCCGTACCATGCCTTGCCAATGAAATGCCGTGGAGGTTGAGAAAGAAAGGGGACGCGGACGCCTGACTCCTGGGCATACGCATATTCATCCCGGACATACCAACAGGCATCATGAAGTCCGCTGACCCAAGGCGTGTCACGGCTTATCTCATCTCCGTATCCCTGGGCTTGCAGGGTTCCGGGAATATGGATGAAGCCTTGATGATTCTCCTTCTCACGCAAAGCAAGCGACCACTGCCCGGATAAATTAATCACCGGAGGCGAAGCGTGCGCTTCTCCTCCTCTCTGATTCTTTTCATGAACGCCCATGCCCGTGTCGTCCGTTTCGGCGTCATTCCTGCTCATGCTATGTCCTGCCCTTCTGACGAATGCTGTACGTCAGCGTATATGCGCTCATGGATTATATGCTCTCATGAACCGTGAGATTCCGGTATCGGGCTGTCAGCGGAGCCAACTGGCGGAAACCGATATGTCCGGCTCCCAATCTGTCGCCGTAAGAAACCCCGTCGTCACGGTATGTGAAGATGGGGAGGTCGTTGACGGAAAAACTTACAGAATCCGGCTCCTTCACTACGCACAGGCGGTAAAAATCATGGACATCAGCCGCACCGGGAATAGGATCGGCCCCCTGTGCCACCAGATGGAAGCCATGGCTCTTGCGCAGGTTGCAGGTATGGAACATCCTTTCATCTGGCTCTTTCCTGCGGAAATAAGAAACATGGAAGGCATTGATGTCGCCGCTGTGATATTGAGGATACTCGCCTGTACGCGGCAACAGCGCAGGGCTGAAAAGATCTTCCCCGTTCCGACCTGTGGCGGAAAAGAACAGGATGCACAGACCCACATCAGTCACCGGCATGAACTCCCATTCTATCACGCATCTGTCCGGAATAAGAAGCGGACACCATAGCACGAAATTGGCCTTCTGCCCCTGTTCTCCCGGTAGTTCATTCTCCATCTGCAAGAAACCGTCCGCGCACGTGATGCGTGCCTTGCCTTCCAGGATGAAATCCTTGATGTCGGCATCGTTATGCAGGGGATTATCATAAAGCATCTTTCCTTTCATGATAGCCTCATCCCTCCATTGACCATTGTATTCTTTAGCTACGCCCTACGCCTTACGGAAACCAGTACCGGGAAAAGTGGAGAGAAGTTCCTTGATACCTTCCAAGGTCTCCGGCAAATCGTCTTCTATGAAATCCAAGGTCATAATGACGTTGAGACACCATTGCGCCGCAAAGTTGGTTGATATCCAAGGAATTTCAATCAGATTCTCCTTGTTGCCAACATTCTGCGCCTGTGTCATGGAAAAGCCTTGGAAATTGTTGTCGGATATCAATGCCGACAGAAGGCCTCTCCATACCGCAAGGGCTGTATTCCGGTCACCCAGATACCATGCGCCGTATGCTCCCATGGCCGCCGCCATGAATGGCAAGGAAAATTCCCTTTCTCCGATGCTCCCTCCGGATTCCCTGAGCTGCTGCTCACGGGACAGGAAATAGAACCTGCCGTAGTCCGCCATCATCTTCTTCCATGGTTCATAGCCCAACAGGTCTCCCATTTCCATCCAAACGGAGGGCGCTCCCATGCATATCTGGAGATGGGTACCGCCTGTCGAACATTCTCCGATATAGCGCAGACGCACTGTCTTCGGGTCAAACTCAAAATCAGGCCCGCTTATCAGCTTGAGGGGAGCCGCTTCTATATCCCGGATTCCCACCATGATTTTCTCACGGTACGCCGCATCGTTGAAGCGTTCCCACTGTGTCATCCAGTTCGAGCACAGGCTGGACCAGTCGGGGCCGGAACGGGCATGAGCCGGATATGTCATTTCCGCTTTATCATAGAACTCTCCCAACGGGTCTTTTTCCAGGAAAGTGAGTTCATTGTCCTTGAGCTCGGCAAAAATATCCTCCATCCGACGGTCTCCGGTAAGGTAATAGAAATACCTGTGATGTCCGGCCATGGCAATCCTGGCCTCCTTGCAGGGACAACCCCAATGACGCACATTATGCCGGGAACCCAGCCCCTTGTACCTTCCGAAATGGTAGACATCTATTTCCGAGGCATGACGGCTCAATTTCTCGGCAAGGGTGAAAACATCCTCCCGACCGGAGCGCATGAACATCAGCCAAAGCCACAGTGTCGGGACAAGTTCCGTATTGTCCCATGCATACCCGCCCATGTCGTAACGCCAAACATGGCGTTCCTTGTCATAGGTATGCATGAAGTCCCCATGATTAAAAAGCCCCGTCCAGTTCCTCTGCTCCACTTCGTTCCTGTAGAACTCGATTGCTTTGTCCAGTTGTTCTTCCAGATAACGCCGGGATTCAATACTGCGGGATGGTAAGGACCAATACCCGAATGCCCTGCACCGGTGATAAAATTCCGGGTCGCCGACATATATCGGAGGATTGTCCACCTGATGAGCAAGTTCCTGAAGACGTACTTCAGCCGTTACCGGCTCTGATCCCCAGCTTAAGGTACATTCGCTTGTCGCTGCTATTCCGTATGCGCTGGCTCCGAAAAAATCATATCCTTCGTAATATACCTGGTTGTATCCGCGGTCGGTATAATGCCGGAAATCATAGGCTTCAGCAGCCGGAGAATAGAACCATACGTCAGTCCTGGTACGGGAACCAGCCAGACCGGACACGGTATAACCTGCCGGATGCCTTTTGGCAAAATCACGGAGGACAAAGGACAATGACCCATTCTCCCCTCCATGGGAAAGTCCCCCTCCGGCATACTGGCCGTCAAGACAATCAAGCCAGCATACGTCAGGGATGCCCGTCTTCTTCCTCACCTTGAAATGTCCGGGGTTGTCCTGGCAGAAATCATAGGTATCCCAGAAAGGCATGTCAGGAAGGATGCGCTTTATATTGGCCAAGACTGCTCCTTCCGGGTAAAGAAGCTCGCCGCGACACTGGGCGGCATATACGGCATCAGGAATCCGTGGCCGCCATGACAGGAGTTGAGCCACGCTTTCATGAAATGAACCAGCATCACCGAGGAAACGAATATGCCTGTTGTACATTTCTCCTTGGATGCGGGCGTCAAAAGAGATGCCGACGCCCTTGAGGAAATCACGTTTTTCCTCCCCGTCATAAAGAAAAGTATGAGTGAAGGACAGTGAATCCGAACCAATCCCCATGCCCATGCGTATGACAAATGGAATCAATTCTTCCCCTGATATCGGGTTCTTATGGATGCCTTCATATCTGAAAAGAACGTGGAAAGGACCGTCTTCTTCCACTTCCATGCTGGAAATCTCACCAAGGAAATCAGTGACTGTACGGGTTTCGATGGTTTCTTCCACCGCCCGTCTTTCCAGTTTGAGTACAGGAAAGGCTCCATGCACCCTAAGTTCACCGTTGACACGAAAGTCCTTGAACAGGAACCGCCCATGGGAACATACGGTAAACGATACATCCCCTGCGGTGATGTCAAAGGAACCTTTTTCCGACCCGGCGTTCATGGAAACCATCGGAAATGAAGATGCTGATGATGAAGAAACACAAGGAAAATCAGGTATCACAGAAATTCCGGCGTGCGCCTTCATTCCTCTCCGGTTTTCTTTGCAACTTTTTGTATCGGGCGCAAGGACACTGCCAATTAGTTCCACTTCCGCTGTCATGCGTCCCGCGTCCGCTGTATGCGCAGTCCATTTTACACTTCCATCGGGATAATAGGCGGTAATCCTGCTCTGAACCGGCAGTTCCGTACCGTCTGAAGTCCTGAGATGGAAATCTCTCGTGCCGGGAAACTCGCCCTGCTCCCAGATACAGCCGAAAGTCACATATCCTGATTGGGCACGCCCCGGTAGATTATGCAGTTTCATGGTCATGTCTTCCTCTGCTTCAAAAGCACCAGCACCACCAACAGATGAAAAACCGACTGGAAGGATAGTCGCCTCATTTCCCAGCCTTCTTCCTTCTTCTTTGGTCTTCTTCTGTTGAACATCATATCATGCAGCCCATCATATCACTATCATGTGAAGAAGGCGTACTGAACCAGCACGCCTTCCCCTGCACATGTTCCTGTGACAGCCTTTGACAGCCGTCTATTTCTTGGCTGCCTGATGCAATTGGTTAATCTCAGCAATCAACCGGGTTCCTCCACGGTCAGCCCATGCCTTGGCCGCTGCCGCAAAGCCAGCATCATCAATCAAACCGCAGACATACTGCGTGCGGGCATCATCAATGATCTGTTCAATGTCAGTACCGACTTCCGCGTTGACCGAAGAATTGGCAAGATACCCAAGCGCAGGATTGAACACCGCGACAGCCTTGTTGCGCGCGAACGCCGCGTCAGCCGCAAGGTCGCTGTCCGTCTTCACCAAGTGTGGCTTGGGAGATTCCAGGTACGGGAAATACGTGATTGACTGGTTCAGTCCGACCTGGGGAGTCTGGGCAACGGTAAGCTTGTTGTACATCACTATGTCACCGTCAGCATTCAATTCGTATGTGACACCTTCAAGACCATAGTCCGCAAGCACCAGCATCTCTGGATCATTAATCCTGTCAAGGTACGTCAGACAGTTGATTACATCCTGCTCAGTCTTTGCTCCGTCTTTGGTAATCAGATAATACCCGTTATGCCCGGAGGTAGCCAAAGTGACACCCTCGATAGGCCCAAGCAAAGTCATGGTAGCAACCTGATCGGGATTGACGACCGAGCGGATATCGTTCTGCTTGTAGTAGTTCCATATCCTTTTTCCGGAATCCATCACGTCTATGAAAATACCAGCCTGTCCTTTCCTGAGAGCATCACCGAACGTACCGGAATCAACTGATGGCCAGTCAGGGCGTACAAGCCCGTCCGCGTACATCTTGCGCATCCATCTCAGAGCAGTCATGAATTCTGGTGTCTGGTGAACGGGAATGAGCTTTCCGTCTTTTTCGACCCATTCATTTCCGACTCCGAACCATGTCTGGATGATATCGAGCGGCCCGACATACTTCACCAGCTCAAGGCCGTATGTATCATTCTTTCCATTCCCGTCAGGATCGTTGTATGTAAACTTGTACATCATGTCATACACGTCCTCAATCGTTTCAGGAGCCTTCGTGATACCTACCTTTTCAGCCCAGTCAGTGCGGTAAGAGAAGCCGAGACGGCCAATCTGCCGACCACGGTAGACAGCTATGATTTTCCCGTCAACAGTAAATGACTTGATGACATCACGGCTGTACTGGGAAAGATTGGGGAACCTTGCAGCATCAGCAAGATAAGGAGTCAAGTCCCAGAAAGCGCCTTTCTTCGCGGCATCCACGACGTTTGCGCTCATTTCTCCGGAACCGGTTATAATCATGGGCATGTTGTTCCTGTCCATCAGAACCAGTCCGAGCTTTTCCTTGTAGACATCGTTATTTTCCCATCTCCAGTCAACATGGATGCCCGTATGCTCCTCATACCTGCGGATGACTTCATCCGAATACTCGTTCTTAAGCTCCGTGCCGTAGAACGCTGTGACCATGAACGTGATGGTTGGTTTTCCGTCTCCACCCGTGACGGCAGAACCTTTTGCCTGGTCCTTCCCTCCCTGTGCAAAAACCAGGGCGGGAACCAACAAAAGCATAGCTAGCAACATACATGTCCTCTGTTTTTTCTCCATTTGTATCCTCCTTGATATGATGGCAGATCAAACTGCGTTTTTCAAAAAGACATGGATTCATTTCATCCTTTTACGGAACCTATCATGACTCCTTGCGTGAAATATTTCTGGATGAACGGATAGAGCATGAGCATGGGAATGGTGGCCACCACGGTCGTAGCCATCTTGACAGCCTTCTCCGGTGGCAATCCGAATGCGCCCCAGTCAAATCCGCTATCCATTGTCACCATGGACGTAAGGAAGATGATGCGGCGCAAGGCAATCTGCACGACTTCCTTACTCATGTCGGAAATATACATCATGGCATTGAAATATGCGTTCCAATGCGATACCGCATAGAAAAGCGACACGGACGCGAGGGCTGGCTTGGACAAAGGCAGGAAAATACGCACGAAGATATTCAGGTCATTGGCACCATCAATACGTGCCGCTTCTTCCAGCTCCTGGGGAATCCCCTGGAAGTAATTCTTAATGATAATCATGTTGAACATGTTGATGCCGCCAGGCAGCCACAACGCCCAGAATGAATTTTTCAACTTCAACCCATTCGCGACCAACATGTACATCGGAACCATCCCGGCAGGAAACAGCAGGCAGATGAGAACCATCATCATCAGGAAGTTGCGTCCCTTGAAGTATGTCCGTGACAATGGATAGGCAAGTGTTGTGGACAGAAACATGTTGATGCATGTACCGACAAGCGCGACGATGAACGAATTCTTCAGCCCGCGTAAGACATCACCTGCATTCAGGATATACTCATAGGCATTGAGGGAAAACTGGCGTGGAATCAGGAAGAAGGATCTTTCAGTCAGTTCCCGTTCCGTCGCGAATGAACCTGCTATGACGTAGATGAAAGGCAGGAGTGTCATGAGCGCGAACGCCGCGACGATAATATAGATGAATACCTGCTGGACTTGATCAAAGGGACTTCGCTTTATGGTACGTGACCTGGTACCCGGCATGGTATCTTTCCTCCCCTCAATACAGCCCCGATTCACCGAAGCGTTTGGCAAACCGGTTGGAAGCTATGACCATGAACATGCCGACAAAGGACTTGAAAAGCCCCGCAGCAGTTCCCAGGGAATAGTTCCCGTTCACGACGCTCCGCGTATAGATATACGTGTCAAAGACATCTGAAACGCTCCTGTTCATGGAGTTCTGCATCAGGAAAATCTGCTCGTACCCTGTATTCATGACCTGGCCAAGCTTCAGGATGAACATAATGATGATTGTTCCCCTGATACCGGGAAGCGTGATATGCCACAACTTCTGGAAACGGTTGGCTCCATCCACCACGGCGGCCTCATACAGTTGCACATCCACGCTGGCAAGCGCAGCCAGATAAATGATGGTTCCGTATCCTGTCTCCTTCCACATGCTCTGCCCAATGATCATAGGCACGAAAAGCTTGGGATTGCTCATGATATCCGGAGCGCGGCGACCCATGACTTCCTTGAGAAGGTGAAGGATGATGCCATCCGACGTGTTGAACATCTGGGCGGTGAGAGTGGCGACTATGACCCAGGAAATGAAGTGAGGAATATAGACTATGGTTTGCGTGATGCGCTTGAAGGGATACGATCTGATTTCATTAAGCAGAAGGGCAAGGATGATGGGAGCAGGAAAATAAAAAATCAGACTGAAAATGGAAATAGTCAGGGTGTTCTTCAATATTCTCAGGAAATCGGGACCAGTGAACAGCGTCTTGAAGATGGAAAAACCTACAAATGGACTTTCAACGAAGGCTCCAATCATTGTCGTCCCGTTGTAAGGGCTGAAATTCTGGAACGCCATCACCAACGCGAACATGGGGACGAAACAGAAGACAACCATCCAGAGAAAGCCGGGAATGACAAATATGTACAACCACTTATGGTCGTTGACGGGCTTTAGGAATCCCCTGAGAAAAACTCCCGTATTCTTGTCGGAGGCTTCAGCTCTTGACTTAAATTCAGACATGACAGACTCCTAACGGGAACATTGGAAACCTTGTCTGTCATAAAATTAGCATACAAATATCGGTATCACCTTAACAAATTGGTCATTTTTTAGCATATTTTTATCACATCATTTTCATGAAAAATGTGTCATGATACATATTTGTCCTAATTTGTCCTAAATTTTCCCATGAGCCGCCAATTCCTTCATCTGGACTGTGTGGAGCCGCCAGTAATGCCCGCGCAGTGCCATCAGCTCATCGTGGGAACCCGTTTCCAGGATTTTCCCTCCATGGACATACATGATGCGGGTACAGGAACGGACTGTTGAAAGCCTGTGCGCGACAATGAATGATGTCCTGCCTTCAAGAAGAATTGATATGCCCCGCTGAAGAAGCTCCTCGGTTCTGGAATCAATGCTGCTCGTAGCCTCATCAAGTACCAGTATCCGGGGATCAGCAAGCAAAGTGCGGGCGAAAGCAATGAGCTGCCGCTCTCCCTGGGAGAGTCCCCTCCCGCCCTCCTTGACCACAGTATGGTATCCGTCCGGAAGATTCCTGATGAATGCATCAGCCTGCAACATGGTGGCGACTCTTTCAACTTCCGCGTCAGAAGCATCAAGCCGTCCATAGCGAATGTTGTCCGCTATTGTTCCGGAGAACAGGAAACTATCTTGGAGCATGATTCCCATTTGGCTGCGCAGTGACTCCAAAGTGACATCCATCAGGTCATGACCATCTATGCAAATGCTCCCCTCCTGGACATTGTAGAACCTGCTGATAAGACTGAGGATAGTTGTCTTCCCCGCTCCCGTAGGGCCTACGACCGCTATGCTTTCCCCTGGAGAGACAGAGAAGGAAACATCGGTCAGGATGGGTCTGGAGGCATCATAGGAAAATGAAACATGCGTGAAATCAACCTTGCCCTTTACCGGCGGCAGAGGTCGGGCATGAGGAGCGTCCTCAATCAGAACCGGCTCGTTGATCGTCTCGAATATCCTCTCAAGATAGGCCACGGAGTTGATAAAATTATTGTAGATGTTCGCAAGGTTAATCAGAGGCTGCCAAAAACGGTTGGCGTAGGTAGCCATGGCAAGGAGTACGCCGAAGGTCGCCATGGGGCTAATCAGGTATACACCGGCAATATATACCAGGGTAAACACAATCTGGCTCATTGACTCGGTGAATACCCATACGCTGTTCGAGACTACAATCGCCTTCATCCACGCAATGCGCCGCATGCGGGAAAGACGCCGGAGAATCCCCACGTTCTTTTTCTGACGGTCGAAGATTTGAGTGACCCGTGAACCTTGGATGGATTCCTGCACATACGCATTGAGATTGGAATTCTTGTCGGACACCCTCTGCCATGCCCGCCGCTGCCGGGGCTTGATATAGAAGATGAAGGCGGCGACGAATACCAGACCTGCGACCGTAATGGACGCCAGGGGCATGCTGACACGGAACATGAAAATGGCAATGAACACAATATTGATAAGCTCAATGATGAAATTCAGCACTCCGTTGGAGAGAATATCGCTGATGGAATTTACATAGCTGATTACCCGCACCAGGATTTTACCGTGCGGCCTGTTGTCATAATAAGAAAAAGGAAGCTTCTGGAGATGCGCAAAGACATCCTGGCGGATATCGTGGATGATTTGCTGTCCTGCCTGGGTCACAATGATAGTACGGATTGCGTTGAAGCCGACATTGACCACTATGGTGAGGGCAAAAAGAATGGTCATCCTGACCAAGGCTTCCATATTCCGGGAAGGAATGACCTCATCCATCACCTTCTGGAGTATCAGGGGGCCTGTAAGCCCCACCACGCTGCCGACAGCACTAAGCAGCAGAGCCACGGACATGCGACCTTTTACACGACCGATATACGTCATGACACTGCTCAGATTCTTCCAACTGAAAGGGACATCGAGCCTCTCGTCGATATCATATTTGTTGCGTGCCATCTCATATTTCTCCAACAGCCTGGGAAAGCTGCAAATCTCGTATCTTCTTGTAATATCCGCCGCATGCAAGGAGAGAGTCATGGGTTCCTGTCTCGACTATTCGTCCATGGTCAAGGACAATGATTAAATCCGCTTCCTCTATGAAAGATACCCGCTGCGCAACAATGATTTTGGTACATGTCCAATCCAAGCCCTCCAGACTCCTGTGGATATATGATTCTGTTTCCAGGTCTACGGCGGAGGTGATATCATCCAGGATGAGGATGGAAGGCTTCTTTGCCAAGGCGCGAGCCAGGGATATTCTTTGTTTCTGTCCTCCGCTCAGCCCCATCCCCCTCTCCCCGATGATGGTTCCATAACCGTCCGCCATGGCACAGACAAAGTCGTTCGCGTCAGCTGCCTGGGCAATGGAACGGACTTTTTCATTGTCCAGATTACCCGAACCATAACAAATGTTCCTGGTCACCGTATCCGAGAAAAGGAATACATCCTGCATGGCATACCCGATTCCCCTCCTCAGGGAACTGAGCGTATAGTCCCGGACATCCCTGCCATCAATCATGACATTGCCGGAGGCAGGGTCAATGAGCCGTACCAGCATACTGACAAGGAGGGTCTTTCCCGCTCCGGTACTTCCCAGAATGCCGACAGTCTTCCCCGCTCCTATGGAGAATGTCACATCATCCAGGATAATCCTGTCATCCAGCTCCAGGGAAACGCCACGGAAAGAAACATCTCCGCGGATATCGCCGCAGGGAACGGTAACCGCGCCAATCCTTTCCTCGACTTCAAAGGGCGCGTCATATACTTCAATGATGCGGTCGCTACAGGTAACGAAACGCTGGAAATCATTTATCAGTACCCCCAGGTTTCTCAGCGGATTGGATATTGCCCAGACAAGCGACGTGAAGGCTATCATTGCGCCCGAAGTCATCCTGCCTTGAATCATGAAGGTTCCGCCTACAAGGATGGTGATGATCCACAGCATCTGCCCCAAGGCGTCAAGGATGGGCTGGAACTTGGCTCCTGTAAACGCGACATCGACGTTCATTTTCTGGAAGCGTCTGTTCGCGGCATTGAATTTGTCATTCTCAAAATTTTCCCGTGCAAAGGCTTTCACTACACGGTTCCCTTCTATGTTTTCCTGAACTACCGTGCTAAGCTCGGTAAGCTTCTGACGGACAATGGCATGCATGGGACGGATACGCCGGATGAATCTGCTGGAAAGGAAGAATATGAAAGGCGCAACAGTCACCATGCATAAAGTCAGACGCCAGTTGACTGTCATAAGGAAAGAAAACGCGGCAATGAACGTGCTGAGGGCATCAACGACATTGTAAGAAGTCCATGCCACGGAATGTCTGATAAGGTCAAGGTCGCTCGTCATGCGGGTCATGAGGTCGCCAGTACGCATTTTCATGAGGAAACGGTGGCTTTGGTTCTGGATGATGTCATACATGCGGGCACGCATGCCTTCCATGCATTCCTGGCTGTTGGTCTCAAGGAGCATGACCATCAGATATCTGAGTCCCAGCCGCACGCCCTGGACGACCAACATCATGCCGAGCAAAGGAAGAAGAAGCGTCGTATCTTGTGGAATGACCACCCTGTCAATGAGCTGCTGGGCAAGCATCGGGTTGACGATGAGCAGAGCAGAAGTCACAACTGACAGGAAAAGCGCAGCGACAAGATAAGGGCGTTTCTTACCCATATGCTTCCACAGCCATTTAAGATGGGTCATGAAGAATAGCTCCTTTTGTATACTTCCCTAGAATACGGATATTATAAAAAATGACAAGCAGCTCCGCTGATATTTTCCCACGGATTTTCATTGCCGGAGTATTGGTTTTGCGTGGTGTTGTTTGCGCTCCCCATAATCTTATGTAAGCCTCATGAAGTTATTTCAGGAGCTTTCCTATCTCGGTGAAGTTCGAGGCATGCAGCACCCCTTTCCCCAGGTCATCATTGGGGAGACGGTAGGCTATGCACGCCATTCCCGCGCTTTGCGCGGCCTGAATGCCGGCATGGGCATCCTCTACGACCACACAACGGGATGGTTCCGCATCCAGCAAGGACGCCGCGACAAGGAACACTTGCGGATGGGGTTTGCTATGGCTGATCATAGTCCCGTCAGCTACTGCATCAAACACATCCATTATCCCCAGACGTCCAAGAATCAGACGGGCATTGCGGCTGGACGACCCAATGGCAAGTTTCATCCCCCTGCCTTTCAGGTCGGAAAGGAGCGGCAGCACATCATCCTCAAGATCAGAAGGAACCATGCGTTCCAGATATTCCCTGTACCATTCGTTCTTCTTTTCCATTGCCCCATGGATGTCTTTTTCATCCAGTGACGTATTGTTATGCCGCAGGATAATCTCCAGACTTTCCCGTCGGCTGACGCCGCGCAGGAGATTGTTGACCGACCTGTCGAATCGCAATCCCAGAGTATCGCACAGTCTTTTCCATGCGAGAAAATGAAATTCATCAGTATGGCAAATCACTCCGTCAAGGTCAAAAATACACGCAGTGTACATCACACGCTCTCCTTGAGTCTTTCGGGCGATGTGCGTTTGGATGATGTCCCCCCGGACAATGCACCTTCGGCCAATGTACGTTCGGACGACGTGCGCAACGCAAACACCTTCTTTTCCTGAGTGACCCTGACAGGCTCTCCGTAAAGATAAAGCTGTTCTTCCTCACCTTCAAGCAGGTACAAGGTCACTGTTTCATGGTTTACCCTGACCATTACCGCGCAATCATTCAGGCGCAAGCGAAAATGATACCCCTCCCACTGGCGGGGAATGGAGGGAGAGAGACAAAACCCTTTCTCCGTGATGTAAAAACCCGCGAAACCGAACAGGATTGCCATGCAACTTCCCCCCATGTTGGCGGTATGGATGCCATCCTTCGTATTGCCATGAGTATTATTGATGTCAATTTCCACTGAATCGCCAAAATACTCATACGCCTCATCCACCAACCCCAGCCGAGAAGCGGCTATGCTGAAAATACAGGTGGACAAAGACGAATCATGGGTAGTCAGCTTCTCGTAATACCGGAAGGAATTGAGCCGTGTGGAATAGTCCGCGTCCTTTTCATACAGAACATGCGCCAATATCGTATCAGCCTGCTTGCAGACTTGATAGCGGTACAGGACAAGCGGATGGTAATGCATCAGAAGGGGAAAGTCCTTTTGGGGAGTACCGCCCAGATCCCAGACCTTCTTTGAGAGAAAGCTGTCATCCTGGGGAGTGATGTCACGCTCGGCATCATAGGGCAGATACATGGCATCGGCCGCCCTGGAGAAGTCCAGAAGTTCTTGCGCCGTGATGCCCGTTGCCTTTTTTGCCTTCTGTGCCCGACCCATTGCATCAAAGTCACGGAACAGACGCACCGCCCACCGTAAGTCGTACTGAGCCGAAATATTGGTGTAGTAGTTGTTGTTGACAATGCAGGTATACTCGTCCGGGCCGGTGACACAATGCAGATGGAACTTCCCTCCGCAATACGTACCCAGGTCAGCCCAGAGGCGGGCAATCTCCAACAACATCTCAAGACCCATGTCTTCCATGAAATCCTTGTCACCCGTCACCTGCCAATACATCACCACAGCATACGCCACCGCTCCGTCTATATGGTATTGCGCCGTTCCCGCCGGAAAGAAACCCGAACACTCCTCACCGGAAATAGTACGCCATGGATAGAGAGCGCCATGCTGATGTCCCAGATGCCGGGCATTTTCCCTGGCCTGCGGGAGAATGGCATAACGGTATGCCAGCAGCTGCCGGGATATTTCCGGGCGGGTCAGCGTGAACAAAGGCTGGACATACATCTCCGTATCCCAGAAGTAATGCCCTTCATAGCCCTCTCCTGACAAACCCTTGGCCGACAGATGGGAAAATTCGTCCTTGCCGACTGACTGGAGCAGTTGGTAGATGTTGAACGTCAGCGCGGCGGAAAGCCGGTTGTCACCATCAACACCAAAATCTAGATCCTTCCAGAAGTCGTCAAGATACGCCGACTGTTCGGCATACAAGACCTTTTCCGTCCGTACCGCATCCTCCATGATAGCAATGCATTCCTGCTGGAGACTGTCGTACCGTTTGCTATTGTACCGTCTGCTGTCAGCAAAAACAGCATAGCGGGAAAAAATCACGGGAGTCCCGGCCGTGGCTTTCAGAGAGAACGTGCGGCTTACGAAGCCCGCTCCCGTGCTTACCGTGACATCAGCAGGATCCGCGCCGCATACATCATGGACGCCGGTGACTATGCCTATCCCGCTCTCCCGCGTATGCGTTGAAATGACAGACCGACAGAAACCTTCTCCGCTGTCCGCGCTCATGTCGTCAATGATGATATGCCGCCGGGAATGAGATGCTACGCGCGGGTCAGAGGAATCAGAAAAGTTAAGAACATCCGCATGATGGGCGGCAACGAAATCCAGTTTACATTCCCCGTCTGTCTCTATGGTATATGTCAGCAGAAAAAGCGGGAGCCTCACGAAAGATGCCATGCGGATGATAGTGACCCGCACTGTCCTGCCCCGCGTGCTTTTCCATACAAAGCTCCGGGTGACGGTTCCCTGCCGCATGTCCAGTGTCCTTTTTCCGGGAGCGGTACAAAGCTCGCCGTCCACATACAGCCTGAGATCCTGGACATCCGCCACGTTCACCAACGTCTGTTTTTTGGTGACAAGCCCATGCAAAGGTTCTGCCTGGGGCATAGGCACAATGTCGTACACTCCGTTCACATAGGAACCACGAACCGTGGTAAAACCATGGGGATAGCCTTCTTCAAAAGCTCCCCTGACCCCTATGTACCCGTTGGCACTATGGAAAAGCGTCTCCTCAAGCGACAGGACATCATTATCAAGGCTCTGTTCTTGCCGAACATACATATATCGATTCATTATTTTACCGCTCCCGCCGCAACGCCCTTGATGATGTATTTCTGAGCGCAGAAATAGAAGATGATGACAGGGATGATAGCCATGGTCAGACCGGCCATAGCCTGGTTCCACTGGATGGTGAACACTCCGAAGAACGAGCTGGTGGACAGGGGAATGGTGCGCAAAGCCTTGTTGTTCAGGACAAGCGAGGGCAACAGGTAGTCATTCCATATCCAGATGATGTCAAGGATGATGACCGTGACAATCGTCGGTTTGAGCATGGGAAAAACGATGCGCCAGAAGACCCCGCCCCGACTGCATCCGTCCAGAGTCGCGGCTTCCTCCAGGGACAGGGGAATACCCTTTACAAAACCATGGAACAGGAACACCGCCAGGGACATGCCAAAGCCGATATACATGAAGATGATGCCTCCGTAGGTATTGAGTACCGGCACGCCCAGCGTCTGGCGGGACCATTTCATCATCTGAACCAGCGGCATCATCAGAGTCTGGAAGGGAATGAGCATTGTCGCGACAAAGATGAAATAGACCAGCTTGCTCAGTTTGTCATTCTTCCGCGCAATCATCCATGCGCACATTGATGAGAAAATGACGATAAACACCACCGAAACAATAGTGATGAACAAGGAATTGCCAAGTGCCCGCATGAAGTCCATCTTACGGGCGGCTTCAGCGTAATTACCCCACAGCATTCCCATAGGCAAAGCCACAGGACTCATGTAAAGCTCGGCACGGTTCTTCAACGAATTGATGAGCATGATGTACAGCGGGAACAGAAAAGCAAGCCCAAGCAGGAGCAGGAGAGTTGACAAGATTACCCGTCTCACTGTCTTGCGTGTGGTCATAGCGGTCATAGCTGCACCTCCCGTCTCTTGGTGAGAGATACCTGGGTGATGGCCACCACGGCAATCAGAAGGAAGAAAAGTATGGCCTTTGCCTGACCATAGCCATAATTATTGTAGGAGAAGATTTCATTGAAGATATTCATGGCGAACATCTCGGTAGAGGTACCCGGTCCGCCTCCGGTAAGCGACAGGTTGATATCGTAAATCTTGAAACAGTTGGACAACGAATAGAATGTACAGATGGTCACAGAAGGCATGATCAGGGGAAGTTCTATGGTAAAGAATTTCCGCCAGGGGCCTGCCCCATCTATCGTCGCCGCTTCCATGACTTCTTCCGGGACGGACTGGATGCCTGTGATATAAATAATCATCACGTACCCTGCCATCTGCCACGTAATGACCACGACAAGAGCCATCAGCGCCGCCGTAGGATGCAACAGCCAGTTGAAGAATACTCCTGTAAGACCCGACTGCGTACCAATGGCCTTGAACGCATCGGACAATATGAATTTCCAGATATATCCAAGAATCAGACCACCAATCAGGTTAGGCATGAAGAACATGGTGCGGGCAATGGTAGTCACTTTCAGGCGTGATGTCACCAACAGGGCAAGCACCAGCCCCAACACGTTAATCAGTATGACCGACAGAAACGTAAAAATGACCGTATGCTGCGCGGATTCTCCGAAACGGACATCAGTGAACAGGCGTGCGTAATTGTCCATTCCCACGAACTTCACCGGATTCATGGACAGTCCGTCCCATGAGACAAAGGAATATCCTATGCCTATGAGAAACGGAATAATCACGACGATGAAGAAAGAAATGAGCGCGGGAAAAACAAACAGGAAGAACCAAAACCGTTCTCTTTTCTTATGTGTTACCATGGGATGTTTCCTTATGGAGTGACGGAAGCAGCATATCCGCTCCCGTCACCGTCAAGTGAATTACAGGCGTGACTGATAGGCAGTATCAAGCAGATTGACGAACTCCAGGCCAGTCATGGAAGGAGTCGTGAAGAACCTCTGGGTAATCGGCGCAAAATCAGTATCTATGATATTCATAGGCCAATCGTTGAAGGTCCACGGCAGTGTCTTTCCCGCCCCGGCGGCCTGTGCGACATCGGCGGACAGCGGATCCAATGAAGCGGTCGAAATATTTGATGTCGCGGGAACGAACCCAAACTTGCTCACAATGTAATCCATCCCCTTTTCAGATGTATAGAGCCAGTCAAGGAAACGCATGGCGGCAGCTTGCTGTGAAGCGGAGACCTGGGAGTTAACGACCCAGTAATACGGAACGGAAACGGCAATCTTCTGGTTGCCCAAGAGAGGAAGGGCGCACAGGCTCATGGAGAATTTCGGCGCATAGTCCGTGAACATGCCTGAAACCCAGTTGCCTTGGTGAATCATGGCCGTCTTGCCGGTGGCAAAGTCACCGCTGGAACGGTCGTAGTTGATTTCCATGGGGTTGAGGCTGTACTGGCGCACCAGCTCCATCAGTGTGGCGAATGCCTGAAATTCCTTCTGGTCAGCCAGACGGACACCGCCCTTCACATAGGATGCGCGGAACGCTTCGGGGTCGTCCATGATGGCAAATGGCGTATTGAGGATATGTCCGATAAGGAAGTAGGATTCCTGGCTCAGTCCCAGGGGATTGATTCCTTGCGCGGACAGGTTCTTGATTGCGGCAAAGAAAGCATCCTGTGTCGCCAGGTCAGATTCCTTCACCAGCGCATCATTGGTCACCAGACCGAAGCCTTCAACGCTGTACGGAACGCCTACTCTCTTTCCGTCAATTTCCAATGCCATGGAATCAGCAACATACTGCTGTACCTTTCCGGAACCGATGTCCGCAAGATATGCCTTGAACATATCAGCCTCGGAACCTTTGCTGACAGAGAACAGCGCAGGCACTTCATCACCGGCAAGTTTCAGGCGCAGCTGTGAACGGTAATCGTCACCTGTCGTCTCCCAGATTTCCACCTGGATGCCTGTTTCGGCGGTAAAATCCTTTGCCGCGTTCTCCAGTTCATCAGTGATTTCCACTTTTGACTGGAAAATGATGATTTTCTGGGATTCAGCCTTCTGTTCGGTTCTTCCGCCCGCGAACAACGGGAGGACCATGAGCAGAACCAATAATAATGTCACTGTCTTTTTCATCTTTTTCTCTCCTTTGTATGATGCGTCCATGATTTTTGTAAATCGTTTTATTAAAAACAGCACTGCATAAAGGTATATGTCAAGAAAAATTTTTTATTAATTTGATTTATAATGATTTACTTCTTTATTTCATTAAAATTTACATAAACATTAAATATTTTACATAAAATAAGTACTCATGCCATTCATTTTGCCACCAATCATTGGAACTCCGGCTTTGATTCCGTTCCTTTACGCTTGCCTGTCGGCACTATCGGTATTACCGGCATTCTCCTGTCAGTCCGTTGTCCACACGTACATTTCCCATTACAGTCTTCCGGGAGCCACGGAACGTCTTTCAATGAGCTTGGCGGTTATCCGGAATATTTCCTTGTTGATGTCACCCTCTATGTTCCCCACCAGTGCCTGGGCAGCCAGATATCCCCTCTCATAGTCAGGGATATCAATTGTGGTGATGCCGTTGTATTCGGCTATGGCATTGTTGTCGAACCCCGTCACGGAGATATCCCGTCCGACAGTCAGTCCGTTCGCGTTGAATGTCTGTATGGCGCCCATAGCCATGTTGTCATTGGCACAGACAAGGACTTCAGGACGGCTTTCCGTCAGAAGCAGAATCTGGGCGGCACGGATGCCGCTGCTCTCATGCCAGTTTCCGGCAATGTACCCATCTCTGCTAAACCCTATCCCGTTTGCTTCCAAAGCATCAAGGAACGCTTGGTACCTTTCCCGGTTATCAGCGGTGTTCTCAATCCCGCCAAGGAATGAAAACCGTGTAAAGCCTTTCTTGACAAGCGAATCAACCAAAGCGTACATAGGGTCATAGTTGTTGACCAAAATGCTCTTGATTGAAGGGTTCTGTAGTATCCTGTCCAGGACGACAATGGGATAGTCAGGAGAAGCCTTGCGTTCAAGAAGCTCGCTGGACAGCTTGCCGTCCAGGGCAATGCATCCGCTGGTCATGGTGGGATGCATGTATTTTTCGCAGACCCGTCCTGTGCAGATGAGCAGGTCGTAATCATGGGCATCAGCATAATCATGGATGCCATGGATGACTTCAAGATAAAAGGATCTGTCAAAATCACTGAAAGTAAAAAGGATAGTCTTTGACCGGCCTGTCTTCAGGTGCCTTCCGGCTATATTGGGATGGTAGTCATGTTCCTTGCAGATGGTCAGGATCTTCTCTTTGGTCGCCTGTCCCACATTGGGACGCCCGTTGAGAGCATTGGATACCGTCGCGGGAGAGACTCCCGCAAGCTGCGCTATTTCCTTTATGCCGACTACCGGAGCCTCGCTCCAGTTTCCGTTCCTGTCCGCACGACTGATTGCATCCGTACTTGCATCATGTGTTCCATTACTGTTCATAAAGGCAAGTATGACGGATTATGTAAATTTTACAAGAAAAATTTACTGGGTTTTACTTATCATGCGGCAATCCCCGCCCCATGATATTTCACGCTCCGACTCTATGGTGATGGGTTGGGAAAGGCAAGGAGAAATCAATGATTGATATTTCCTGAAAATGCTCAAACGCCATTCACTAACACAGCCAAAATGCCGTATCATCCCCTTCACGGACGGGGGAAAATGAACAAGTCAATTATTTCAGTGGTAGGCAGGGATCAAGTGGGCATCATTGCCAAAGTATGCACCTATCTTTCAGAGAATGGTGTCAATATCCTTGATATCAGCCAGACTATTGTGGATGGATATTTCACCATGCTCATGGTCACTGACACTCAGAAATCGGAAAAAAGTTTCCTCCAGCTCTGTGATGACCTTGAAGCCTTGGGCAAGAGCATTGGCTGCGTCATCAAGTTACAGAAAGATGAGATTTTCACCAAGATGCAACGCATCTGAACAGTTACGCACCAAAATCCAAATAACATTTCACGTAAACAGGAGACTCTATGACTAACCTCGACGAAATATTTGAAACCAATGAGATGATTGAACAGGCAAACCTGGATGTGCGCACCATCACGCTGGGCATCAGCCTTCTTGACTGTATCACATCCGACGTGGCCGAGCTATGCCTCAACATTCACGACAAGATAACCATGGTCGCCAAGGATCTGCTCACGGTCGGACGCGATATTGAGCGGGAATATGGCATTCCCATTGTGAACAAACGTATCTCCGTCACCCCCATCTCCCTCATTGGCGCTTCCGCCTGTAGGGAAATTGCTGATTATGTCATGATTGCGCGGATGTTGGATGACGCCGCCCGTAAGGTCGGCGTCAACTTCATTGGTGGTTTCTCCGCCCTGCCCGCAAAAGGCATGACAAAAAGTGAGGAATTGCTGATTCGTTCCATTCCCCGTGCGTTGGCGGCTACTGAACATGTCTGCGCCTCCGTGAACCTTGGTTCCACCAGGACTGGCGTCAATATGGACGTGGTAAAGCTCATGGGAAGCATAGTCAAGGAAACAGCGGAGCTGACCAGGGAGGATGATTCCATTGGCTGCGCCAAGCTGGTGGTGTTCTGCAATGCTCCGGATGACAATCCTTTCATGGCAGGAGCTTTCCATGGCGTGACTGAGACCGACAGCGTGGTGAATGTCGGGGTCAGCGGCCCTGGCGTGATAAACCAGGTCGTGCGGTCAGTGAAAGGAGAGGATTTCAGCACTCTCTGCGAGGCGATCAAGAAGACATCTTTCAAGATTACGCGCCTTGGACAGCTTGTTGCCCAAGAAGCCAGCAAGCGTCTGGGAGTCCCTTTTGGTATTGTTGATTTGTCCCTTGCCCCCACTCCGACTGTCGGCGACAGTATTGCGGACATCCTGGAAGGCATGGGGTTGGAGAAGGTCGGCGCACCGGGAACCACCATGGCGCTTGCCTTGCTCAACGACCACGTGAAGAAAGGCGGCATCATGGCATCATCTTCCGTCGGCGGGCTGAGCGGTGCTTTCATTCCCATAAGCGAGGATCAAGGGATGATTGAAGCGGTTCAGGCGGGAGCGTTGACCCTTGAGAAGCTTGAAGCCATGACCTGCGTCTGTTCGGTGGGATTGGACATGATTGCCATTCCCGGTTCTACGCCTGACTCAACAATCAGCGGCATCATTGCGGATGAAATGGCGATAGGCATGATCAACCAGAAGACCACAGCCGTCCGCATAATTCCGGTCATTGGAAAGGATGTGGGTGATGTCGCCGAGTTTGGCGGGCTTTTGGGTACGGCACCAGTCATGAAGGTCAATGGCTTCTCATGCGGAGAATTCATAGCCCGTGGAGGACGTGTGCCGCCTCCTGTGCATAGTTTCAAGAACTAGACTGCTGGCTGCTCAAGGGAAGAGAGATGAGACTTTTATTTCCAGTTGTACGATTTTTTCGTACAACTCTCTTCCCTTTGCTTTCAGCTTCCGTTTTAGGCAGCTCCAATAATGACACAGGTGACCGGCTCCTGTCAGAACCTCAATGACATCAACAGGGGACTGTTGCACAACGAGACTGCCAATCAGAACTTTTCGGTATACGCCGCACCTTTCGTGAATGAGTAGATAGTGGCTGTTGCGTCGGAAAGATACCAGACTTCTGAATTGCCGTCTCCCGCAGCGTACATGCTTTTCAGCATGGGATACGCGTCCAACATGCTTGCTTGAGCTTCAATACGCCCGTCACGTACAGCGACAGCCTCAATCCGCATCCATTCATCGCCCGTGTAAGCGCAGATTTCAATGCGGGGATTCACATGCATCTCCTGGGAAACTTTTTTTGACGCTCCCGTCTGGATATACAGCCGCCCCTCAAAGATATGGGCAGTACCAAAAGGTCGTACCCGCGGCTGGGCGCCGTCCGCAGTGGCAAGATAATATGTACCCGCTTTTTTCAGGAATTCACATGTCTTTTCCATTGTGTACCTCGTACCTTCAGTGTATGTCTTTTCCTCGGTTCCGTGAATCTTTCCGTGGTGATTTGGAAAATAATCACGTACTTATTCCCTGAAATAACCCATGCCCACAGATTACTCTTACCCAAAACGACAGTGGCAAGGTTCTGACACAAGTGAGCATCCTTTTTTTCCCATGATTTCCAGGTTCTTACGAGCTATACGCCCAAAATAGTGTTTATAGTAAATGAAAACCATTTAAAATCGTAAAATAGTACGAAAGTATTATACGTTTTTTTGCAAAATCATACCTTTGGGTAATAGCGGATTATTATCAACAGGTGTATATTAATTCAAATCGTTGACCACGTATGGTCGATGGATTACATCATCTTCTCAAAGATAAAGAGGAAAACAACTATGAGAGAGAAAAAATTAGGTATTACGGTTCTTGCGATCGTCCTTGTGGCGCTTTTCGCATTTGTTGCATGTGATGGTAACAAGGTAAATGTGGCCAACAACGGTGAAGTACGCTTTGCCACAGGCATTCGCAAGGCTACGGCTAATTCCGAATGGGAAGCCGCTGATTCAGTCGGTATCTTCATGGCTGATGCCGATGATACTCTGTCCTATACCGACGCCGCAACCTCAACCCCTGATCCGGAACGTTACAACAAACAATACAGGGCTGACACAGCGGCTCAGACGTCCGGTTTCACTGCTATTGATGCCGCCAACACCTTGAAGTGGGATGACATTACTACCACCCCCAAGTTCGACTTCATCGCCTATTATCCGTATGTGGCGACTATCACTACCCCCGCAGCCCTGCCTATAAGTGTCGCGGCACCTTCCGCGGAACAGGTTACTGGAACGGCTGACTTCCTGTGGGGACGCACGGACGATATAGAGAACAACCAGTCAGTGGTAGCCTTGCTGCTTAATCACAAGCTTTCCCGCCTGGTCGTCATTGCTAAGCCTGGCGTTGAACTGGGAGTCAATGATCTTGATTCCGCGCTGACCGTACATGTCACCGGCCTGAACACGACAGCCACGCTCGACCTGAATGACGGAACCTTGACACCTATCGTTAGTGTCGCGGATATCCAAATGAAGGACATCACCACTCAAGCTGATCTGGACGCGCACCAGCGCCGGTATGAAGTTGTGGTAATACCTACGGCTCAAGTGACCGCTTTTGCAAATGTGGGATTGAGATTTACCGACGTTACGGCTTCTAATACTACATACCTATGGAAAGCATCTGAAAGCGTAGCTGAGGTTGATGAGACCAAGATTCACTTTGACGAAGGCAAGCAGCATGTCTACAACATAACGCTGAACAAGGCCAATGATGAAGTCGCCGTTGCCGAAATCAATATTGAGATTGGCGATTGGGAAGATGGAGATGGTGGAAACTGGGGCGCTGTCCTCAACTAACATCACGTAGACTGTATAGCACAAATGATTACCCGTTGTTCCGTCTGGAGCAACGGGTAATTTTTTATTATGGCTGTGTGATGTTATTACACAGAATAGCTCGCTGTATCAGGCTTCACGTCCACGAGCTGCTGACGTTCTTTGATATCCAGAAGCTCCCTCTTTACTCCCCTATGGACGAAAACAAGTGACTTGATGACCAGGGGAATGGCTGCCGCTATCCATGCAAGGGGACTTGCCAGACAGACGGCCTCATAGCGCATTGAAGGAAACAGCCAGATAATGATAAGCGCACGACCAACCAGCTCCGCGGCTCCGCCCAAGGTCGGGACTGTATTTTCTCCCATCCCCTGAAGACAGGTTCTCAGAATGAACAAGACGGTCAACGCCGGAAAGAAATAAGAAACAAATTTCAGGTAATGCACCGCATGATAGAGCAACTCCGCGCCAGGATTGCCAATGAACACATACACCAGATATTCCCCCAGGAAATAGCTGACGCCGGACGCGAACAACGTACACCAGAGACCGATGACCAAAGAAGCATCCAGACCGCTGCGTATCCTGCGGAACTGTTTTGCTCCCAGGTTCTGGGCACAGAACGTACTTGCGGCTGTTGCCAGGGCAATCATCGGCTGGATGACAAAACCTTCTATCTTGCTGGCGGCGGAGTACCCGGCTATTGCTTCCGTACCAAGCTGGTTGAGAGAACTTTGCACCATGATGACACCCAGGGCAGTGATAGAGTACTGGAAGGCCATGGGCAGTCCCATGCCAAGATGAGACGCTATATCCTTCATGGTAACGCGCAGGTCGCTCATGGACAGCTTCAAGTCAGGATAATGCTTGCGCAGATGGAAGACGCACAGAACCCATGTGATGATCTGTGCTACCACATTTGTCCATGCTGTCACCGATACATCCATGCGAAAAATGCCAATGAACACTATATCCATCACGACATTCGCCACAGAAGCACAAATCATGATGAACAGCGGCGTCCGGCTGTCGCTCATTGAACGGAGCAGACCGACATACAATGTGCTGAAGATAGAGGCTATGATACCAATGTAGAGGACGGAAATATAGCGGAATGATGCTTCAAAGATATCCGCGGGAACATTCATAGCCCTGAGCAGATGCCTGCCAGTGGCCAGGCAGATGACAGTCAGGACAAGGGAAATGCCAGCTGACAGCAACAGGCTGGTGGCAAGGGAACGCTTCATTGCCTTGACATCCTGACTACCGAAGAACTGGGCAAGCTTGAGGGAGAACCCCACCGCTACACCCTCGGCGAAACCAATGACAAGAAAAGCAATGGGGCCCGTAGTACCGACCGCGGCAAGCATCTCGGCACCGAGAAACTGACCTATGATGACAGTGTCCATCAGGTTGTAGACCTGCTGGATGACATTACCCGCCAAAATGGGAACCATGAACACAAAAATCGTCCGCAATGGCTTTGCGGAGAGCATCTTACCGTGGAGTTGCATCAGAATACCTTGCCCGTGATATTGTCCGGGCACGCATGGTCAAACTTTTTCACATTCCCCTTCCGACCAGCACAGCACAGGGGAGAGACAGACACCGGAAAGCACTATAGGAAGTCACACAAGGAATGTCAATAAAGTATTACAGAGAAGCAATCTTCTTGTCAGTCTCACGGTTGCCATGGGTATGAAGAAGCCTGTTTGCGTTCTCTATCCGTTCCTTGGCAGGAGGATTGATGCCTGTGAGAGGATACGTCACGCCAAGAGTCTCCCATTTGAAGCAACCCATGGCATGATAGGGCAGCACCTCGACTTTCTCAACGTTGGAGAGGGTTTCAATGAAACTGTCCAGCCGGATGAGGAACTCGTCGTAGTCAGTGCGCTGGGGAACAAGGACATGCCTGATCCAGACAGGTTTGCCAATGTCGGAAAGATGCCGTGCCATCTGGAGAACCGCGGAATTTGAATGTCCGGTCAGAACCTTATGGGCATCATCATCAATATGCTTGATATCCAGAAGAATCAGGTCTACATACTTCATCAGCTCGGTGAACTTGTGGAAGAAAGGCTGTGCATACGTGAACGGCTGGCCACAGGTATCCAGGACAATGTTGATTCCCCTCTCCTTCGCCTTGCGGGTGAAATCAAGAAGGAAATCAATCTGGAGGAGCGGCTCCCCGCCGCTGATTGTAATGCCCCCGTCCTTACCCCAGTAAGGCCGGAACCGTTCCGCCTGGGCAAGCAGCTGCTCGCTGGAGAAAACCGTGCCGCCCGTCATCTTCCATGTATCAGGATTATGGCAGAACTGGCAACGCATCTTGCATCCCTGCATGAATACAATGAAACGGACCCCTGGGCCATCCACCGAGCCGAAACTCTCCGTAGAATGTATGTGTCCGTATATCTTTTCCCTATTCATGACATGGCTCCTTGGAAGTTCCCCATGGGGCTTCAGGGATGCTTTGGCATCCCTGAAAGCGCATGGTCTGTTACATGCAGCAGTGGGAAGTCCTCATCAGAACGTCTCTCTGCTGTTCCTCGGTCAAATCAACAAAACGCACGGCGTAACCGGAAACACGGATGGTCAGGTTCGGGTACTTCTTCGGGTTCTTCATAGCATCCCGCAGCAAGTCATTGTCAAAGACATTCACATTCAGATGATAAGCACCTTCCGTGAAGTATCCGTCCATGACATTCCGCAGGTTGGCAATGCGTGACGCCTCATCCTTCCCCAAGCCGATCGGATTGATGGTCTGGGTATTGGAGATACCATCCTGGGCAAAGTCATAGTTGAGCTTGGCCGTCGAGTTCAGGCTGGCAAGCAGTCCGTTCTTCTCCGCCCCATAACTTGGGTTGGCGCCAGGAGCCAGAGGCTCACCCGCTGGCCTTCCGTCAGGCAACGCACCAGTGTTCTTGCCGTATACGACATTGCTGGTGATTGTCAGGAGGCTCGTGGTAGGCGTGGAATCCCGGTACGTGTGGTGGCGGCGAATCTGCGTCATGAAGTACTCAAGGATTTCCCCGACCAGCTCGTCAGCACGGTCATCATCATTGCCATAGCGGGGGAAGTCTCCGGTAATCTGGAAATCAACCGTCTTGCCCTTCTCATCACGGATGGGCTTGACCTTGGCATACTTGATGGCGGACAAGCTGTCGGCGGCGTGGGAGATACCTGCTATGCCGGTGGCAAAGGTACGCTTGAGGTTGGAATCCATCAAAGACAGCTCAGCCGCCTCATAGCAGTACTTGTCGTGCATGTAGTGGATTACATTGAGCGTGTTGACATACAGCTCGGCAAGCCAGTCCATGATTCTCCTGAACTTGGGCAGAAACTCATCATAAGAGATATATTCGGAAGTTATCTTCTCATACGGAGGAGCGACCTGCGCTCCGGTCACCTCGTCCACACCGCCGTTGATGGCGTAGAGAACCGCCTTGGCAAGGTTGGCACGGGCGCCGAAGAACTGCATGTCCTTACCGGTCACGGTCGCGGATACACAGCAGGCTATGGCGCAATCATCGGAACCCCAGTTCTTCCTGAGAAGATCATCGTTCTCAAACTGGATTGAGGAACTTTGAATGGCAATCTTGCTGGCAAAAGTCCTGAAACCTTCCGGCAGTTTGGCGGAATACAGGACAGTGAGGTTCGGCTCAGGGGACGGCCCCATGTTGACCAGCGTGTGCAGCAGACGGAAGTCGCTCTTGGTGACAAGGGAACGCCCGTCAGAACCCATACCGGCAATGGAGAGAGTCGCCCAGATGGGATATCCGGAGAACAGGGAGTTGTACTCAGGGGTACGCGCGAACTTGACCATGCGCAGCTTCATGACCAAGTGGTCGATCAGCTCCTGCGCCTGGCTTTCAGTGATGACGCCGTTGTTCAGATCCCTCTGGATGTAGATATCCAGGAAGGCGGAGACACGGCCAATGCTCATGGCGGCGCCGTTCTGTTCCTTGATGGCGGCCAGATAGCCAAAATAGAGCCACTGGACAGCTTCCTGGGCATTGGCGGCGGGTTTGGAGATGTCATAACCGTAAGAAGCGGCCATTTCCTTCATCTGCCCCAGAGCCTTGTACTGCATGGAGATTTCCTCACGCAGACGGATTACATCTTCAGTCATGGTGCGGAAGCCAACGTTATCATGGTCAGCCTTCTTCTTTGCCATGAGATAGTCAATGCCATACAGGGCGACACGGCGGTAATCGCCAATGATGCGGCCACGGCCATAAGCGTCAGGCAGACCGGTGATAATCTTGTTCTTGCGAGCGGCGCGGGCTTCGGCGGTGTACACGTCAAAGACACCTTGGTTATGGGTCTTGCGCCAGTCGCTGAAAATACGGGTCAATTCAGGATTGGGCTTATAGCCATTGCTCTCAAGCGCGTGATTGGCCATGGTGATGCCGCCGAAGGGCATGAACGCCTGCTTGAGAGGCACGTCAGTCTGCAAGCCGACAATCTTCTCCAGGTCTTTGTCCAGATAGCCCGGCTTGTGTGATGTAATGGTGGATACTATGTCAGTGTCCATGTCATATACGCCATTGCGGTCGAACTGGATTTCATTGAGCTTCTGGAGTTCTCCCCAGAGCTTATCGGTAGCTTCGGTCGGCCCGGCAAGGAAACTATCGTCACCTGTGTATTCGGTATAATTCTGTTGGATGAAGTCACGCGTATTGACGCCTGTCTTCCATTTCGTACCTTTGAAACCTTTCCACTGGTTCATTTCCATAATGCGTTAGCCCCCTGGTAATTTTCAATCTCATGACAGAAAGGGAACATGGTTTTCCCTTTTCAGTACTGATAATGTAAACATAAAAAGAAAAATTATCTGTGACCTAAGTCACAAAAATAATTTTTTTTGGATATTTTTGTGTTAAAGTGGATATGTTTATCAGAAAACCATGAATTAATCTCCGCGTTTTCTTATGCGGAATCTCCCCCACCGGCAGGTTCATGGCGTCCTGGAACCCCCCTGTCCGAAATGCCGAAGCGTATCTCCAAGGCGCGGAAAACCGCGCGTGGGGGAAAAAGTTTGCATTATGCCACTGTTTCAGTGTATCTTTGGCTGCATCATCCATTACTGCATCCACCAAGGAGGCGCATCATCATGTCACACCATTTCCCACGGAACTATCGTCCCCGTCTGGATCAGAACCAGACGGAAAAAGCCATCAAGTTCATCAAAGACACATTTGAACGGGAACTCTCCGGCGAACTCCGCCTTTCCCGCGTGACCAGTCCCCTGTTTGTTCCCAAGGGATCAGGAATCAATGATGACCTCAACGGAGTGGAAAGACCGGTCAGTTTTGGAATCGGCAAGATGAATGATATGCAGATGGAGATTGTCCAGTCCCTGGCAAAGTGGAAACGCATGGCATTGGCGGAACACGCTTACCTTCCGGGCACCGGGTTGTACACTGATATGAACGCCATCAGGCCGGACGACGACATTGACGCCATCCATTCAATCTATGTAGACCAATGGGACTGGGAAGCCGTGATGGAACCGGGAAGCCGGAACCTTGCTTTCCTCAAGCAAACCGTGACAAAGATATTCCAAAGTTTCAAGAGAACTGAATTTCTCATACGGGAGCAATTTCCTGTCTGCGCAAAGGTTCTTCCGGAAGAAATCACCTTCATCCATGCAGAAGAAGCCCAAGCGCTCTACCCCGGCCTGACGCCTCCTGAACGCGAGAAAGCCTTGGCGCAAAAATACGGCTGCATCTTCATCATTGGCATCGGCTGCGCCTTGCCTGACGGCATACCTCATGGCGGAAGGGCTCCTGACTATGATGACTGGTCATCTCCGACGGGCGGCGAATGTTACGGCCTCAACGGTGACATCATTGTCTGGGATGCCGTCAGGGAAGATTCCCTTGAGTTGAGTTCAATGGGCATCAGGGTGGATCAGGAGACCTTGCGCAGGCAATTGGTCATCAGAGGATGTCCGGAAAGGGAAAATCTGTACTGGCACAAGAGACTGCTTGCCGGAGAATTTCCCCAGACTGTCGGAGGCGGAATTGGACAAAGCCGCCTGTGCATGTTCTTCCTGAACAAAGCCCATATTGGAGAAGTACAGTCATCAGTCTGGCCGCAGGAAGTTCATGATGAAGCCCGGAACCATGGCGTGTTTCTTTTGTAAAGCGGCTAAAGTGGTTAAAGCAGTACGGCATGTATGATGTCATCATAGCGGGGGCAGGAGCCGCGGGACTTTTTCTGGCCGCATCCCTTCCCTCATCACTCTCGGTTCTCGTCATGGACAAGAACCCCGTCCCTGGGCGAAAAATCATGATTACCGGGGGAGGGATGTGCAATCTTTCCAACACCGACGCGCCGGAAGATTTTCTCAAGCATTTTGGAAGCAGACAGCAGGCTAACTTCCTCAAGCCAGCCCTTCGCTCCTTTCCTCCCCACGCCGCGTGGGACTGGTTCCGTTCCCATGGCCTGGAACTTTTCTTCCGTGATGACGGGAAGGTATATCCGGCGTCGTTCAAGGCGCAGTCAGTAGTGGATGTCCTGATGAAAACGGCTTTGGCACAGGGAGTGGAATTTGCTTTCTCATGCACTGCCAGAAAAGTACTCCGCCATGACGGGTTTTTCACCGTGGTGACGGACACAGGAGAAAAACAGACGCGCACTATTGTCCTTGCCACTGGCGGCATGAGCTATCCCCGCACGGGTTCCGATGGTTCGGGTTATCTCCTTGCCAAAAGCCTGGGACACAGCATAGTCCCGCCATCGCCCGCTCTGACTTCCCTGATCGTGGAAAATTACGGCTTCACCGCCGCTGCCGGAACATCCGTCCAGGACGCCTCAATCAGAGTTTTTCATGCAGGTGAAAACAAAGCATGGTTCAAGGCGCAAGGTGATGTTCTTTTCACACATGATGGCCTCTCCGGTCCCGCAATCCTCACTATGTCCCGTTGGTGCCATCATGGAGACATTGTACGCATATCCCTCATAGGAAATCTTTCCAGGGAAGAAGCCTGTACAATGCTCATGGATACCTTCGGGCAGTCTCCTCACAGACAGGTCTCCACCGTCTTGAAAGAAGCCGGACTGACATCTACCCTCGTATCCCTCGTCATGACCATGAGTGGAGCCGCCCCCTCTCTCCGATGCGCGGACATGAACCGGGAAATGCGCTCCCGCCTTATCCAGGCAGTGACAGACGCTTCGTTCCCCATAGAAGGCCGCAAGGGGTTTTCCTCTGCCATGGTGACAAGCGGGGGCATACGGCTGGATGATGTTGACCGTTCCAGCATGGAATCACGTCTGGTGCCAGGAGTTTTTTTTGTCGGTGAAATCCTTGATATTGATGGGGATACCGGCGGATACAACATGCAGGCCGCCTTCTCCATGGCACGGCTGTGCGCTTGTTCCCTGGTTGAGCGACATGTCACAGGCTCATGACACGCATTCTTTTGGTGGACGCTTGGGGAAAATCCTTTCATATTATATGTGACAGCATGTGACGGCTAAGAAAACCAACGCTGTGCCATTAAAAAAGAAATAAAGTACATCAAGGAGTCTGATAATGAGCAAGATAAAAGTCGGGATTGTCATAGGTAGTCTCCGCAAGGATTCATTCAGCGGCAAGATTGCCAATGTGCTGGCAAAGTTTTTTCCCCAGGATTATGAAGTAAGCCGCATTGATATCTCCAATCTTCCAGTCTTTGACCAAGATTACGATGATACGGGCACGGTTCCGGCGTCATGGGAAAGATTGCGCAAGGATGTCGCCGCACAAGATGCTTTTCTGTTCGTTACTCCGGAACACAACCGCTCCTTCCCCGCCGCCCTGAAAAACGTGCTGGACATAGCTTCCCGTCCGTGGGGCAAGAACCTCTGGGATGGCAAGCCGACAGCTATTGTCAGCGTCACTCCCGGACGCCTCGGAGCTTTCGGCGCCAATCATCATCTCCGCCAGGTTCTTGCTTTTCTTAATATGCAGACCTTGCAACAACCGGAGGCGTATGTCGGTGATGTCGCTGGTATGTTTGATGATAAGGGAGCTTTCATTGATGCTAAAACAGAAAAGCTCCTCCAAAGGTTCGTTCTCACTTTCACCGGACTCATCGGGAAAATCAGGACGTAAAATCCGTCACGCATGAGGATGATAGAAAAACGCCTGCCAATGGGATGACAGGCGTTCCGTTCCTCTTTTGTTCAGGTTATAAGCTAAATGAATCCTTTTCTTTGCGCCCGCCTCTTTCTCACGGAGCAGGAGCATTAATCAACGTGGGATAACCGTCAGCGGCATCAAACTTCCAGATTGCAAGATCCCATACCGCGCCCGTCCAGTTAGCGTCAGAGGACCAGAAGTCCGAATTTTGGAATGTCGTGTTTGGCTTTTTTGCCACTATAGTGCTATCCACAATAGAGACAACATAAGGAGAAATTGCCACTAAGACTGGAGGCCCTCCGGAAGAATCATCTGAGACATACCGTTTGTATGTGGTGTTGGAGGGAGGGGGAGACCCCTTATAGCCAGCGAATAAACCAATCCATGCGTTTATGGCCTGTGTTGTCTTAATTTCCTGCGTGATTATCGCCACGATGCTTTTTACGTTATTAAAGTTATTGGATACGAAACCGATGAACCCTCCAATCTGGGAATTTCCTACCACAGCGTTAACAACCACATACACGTTACTGAGCAATGCCACATCTCCCAGTTGCCCGGCATACCCCCCGGCATTGTCGTAGCTGCCGCTGCTGACAGTTCCCACACGGGCGTAAGAGTCATATACGCCTCCGCTGGAATGTCCCCCGACGAAACCTCCTGTCGAAGGCCCCCCGGCAATCTTTCCGTTCACATGGACGGAACTCTCCTTGATGTCCGCGCGACCCAAGTACCCGGCGAACCCGCCGACAACCCCTATGCTCCCACTCCCATTGTATGTGATGTCGCCCTGGATAATCGTCGCACTCCTGGCTATCAGCCTCCCTGTCGCACTATCCGAATTGCTCATGCCTCCTACGAAACCGCCAGTGAAGTCTCCCCCAGTAATGTTCCCGACTTCCACACGGCTGTCAGTGATTTCAATATTGCTTCCGCTCATGTATGCGACAAAACCGCCGACCATTCCTGTTCCCTTGATCTCCCCACTGACATGGACGCTGCTTTTGTCAACCTGTCCGCCATCCATGATTGTTCCTACAAACCCACCGACATAGGTTTTAGAAGCATCAGTGCCACTGGCGAGCGTGACCGTCCCTCCGCTCATGTCCACGGAACTGTTCCCGACGACCGCCCCGCTGTCCATGAATCCCACGAAGCCTCCGGCGTTCTTCCACCCTTCCACCGTGGAAGAAGCGTTCCTTCCCCTGGCACTGCCCCTGAGTGTGTTGCTACCACTTCCGTTGAGATATCCGGCAAAACCTCCTGCCGAACCAGTGCTTGTATCACCGCTGAGATATCCGGTGGCAATCACCCGACCGAAGACCACCGATGCATCTTCGATGGTGCTGTCGTCAGCCTTGCCGACAAACCCTCCGGCATACCGCTTGCCTTCCACCGTTCCTACGATGGTATCGACACGATCAGACGGGAAAGAGATGTTCGTCTGTTCAGTGTGTCCTACGAACCCTCCGGCCAGTGAGGCACTCACGTAATCAACCACGGCATAGCTGTTCGTTATTTCCGAGAGGTCGGTTGCTCCTACAAGTCCTCCGGCAGAACTGTCCCCCCACGCGCTACCACTGCTCACGCTCCTGACGATGGCATGGCTGCCTGTTATCATGCTCTGATCCACTATTGTACCCGCCAAGCCCCCGGCGAACCTTATGCTACGAACGCTCTCGGCGATGACCTCGCTGTCCTCTATATACCCTACCTCATGGAAGCCGACAAGGCCGCCTGCATAGGCTCCCCCCTCGACCGTCGCATAGCTCGCGGATCGCATGATGGTGCCGTGAAAATTTAATCCGACCAGCCCTCCCGTGTAACCTGTAGCCGCAAGACTCTCCACATACCCGCTCACGAAGCAATCCTCTATCGTCCCCTCATTCACACCCACCAAGCCGCCAACTTCACTGAAACCTGTATCAGTTCCCTTGACCACCACGTTCGTCAGGCCAAGGTTATACACGCTTGCGCTAATGGCCATCGACGCAAAGAAACCTACATTTACTGATGAAGACGTAATCCGCAGCCCGTTGACCACATGCCCTTTCCCATCAAACTTCCCCATGAAATTTATAGCCGGCCATGTCAGGGAATTTGCAGCCAAGTACTCGCCCAGCTCTATGTCACGGGCTAGCTCGTAGTAACTGCCGGCCGTACTGCCGTGAGTCTCCAGCACTCCCTTCAACCCACGGGCGGTATATATCATGTAGGGGTCTGTCTGCGTACCTGTGCCGGTGTAGTCCGGGATGTTCTCCTGTTTGAACGAGCCGTTCCCCCCGTCCGTCCACGCCGCCACGCCCACCGGATTTACATCAATGCCCCACCCCGTGAGCTTCACGCTGTAGGTGCTGTGGTACCCCGCCTCGAAAACCTTAGTGTCCGGGATGTTCCACGTATATGTCTTTCCCGTGCTGGTGAGCGTGAAGACCATTTTCCTATTTGGATAGGTGACTCCGTCATGCGGCACGATGATCGCCGCTCCTGCCGTCCCCGCCGCGTTCACCGGCACTTTTCCTCCTGCCGCATCCGTCTGCCTGTTGCTTATGCTCCCGTCTTCAAAATTAATCTCAGCCATGGTAGGCATGCTCTGGTAAACCACGCTCAACCCCGCAAGGTCGCTCGTTTCCAGCCCTTCTCCCGCACTAATCGCCAGCGTCAGCTTGGAAAGCTTGTGCTGGAAGGTGAGATCAACGTCTACGGGCACGTCCTTGCCCACCCCGTCCACACGCGCGAAGATCAAATCATCTTCATACGGATCCTCTTGTTCCCTCACGTCCACCTTGTAGATGTATGCGGACCCTCCGTTCAGGATTGGGGTATTTCGGTAGGGATAATAGGCAAACAAACCCACCTCGGTGCCGTCTGCCGGAAAGAAGGCGTCCCCCCAGAACTTCCCCGTCAAGGAATCATATGTGTAGGGGTAGTTCACCACGCCGTTGAGGATGTTGGCAGGGTTCACGTCGGTACCTGTGGAGACCATGTACAGCCCTATCTCATCTCCCTCTTCCCACTCCCATGAGCTGTCAGAATCCCCCGCCGCACGAGCGGAGAAGGCTATGCCTTCCTTCTGAGCGACCGGCGGACGCAGATCCTGGATGCAGGAGGACAGCACTAATGCGAGGACAACAAGAGCCAGCATTGCTATAGGGGACTTCCTCATAAAGCGCAACCTACTCTCTGGGACTCTGGGACTCTGGGACTCTGGGACTCTGGGACTCTGGGACTCTGGGACTCTGGGACTCTGGGACTCTGGGACTCTGGGACTCTGGGACTCTGGGACTCTGGGACTCTCTGGGTCTCTGCACATGCTATATCCTGGGGGGGAACCGCTTCTCCCGCAAATCCTGTGGAATCCGCTTTGTTCCCGATCAGAGGTATTCATCAGATACTACGTATCTACAACAATCCAACTTGATTTTATCACTCCAGCCGGAATCTGCATATTACCAAAAAGTACTATTTTTAGGGAATAGGCATTACCCAAAGGTATTAATCTACGCATGAAACTGTATATTTAGCATTGTATTAACCTTTTGGATGAACATTTTGCTGGACATCCCCTTTAGTAAGAAAGACTCAATGCAGACGTTGCATCATAAACAACAAAAAAGGGGAACATGGTTACCATGCTCCCCCGGCTGTGCATCTGCTGTCTACGGTCAGATGTCAGTTCTTCTCAAAATCCCAATGATAATCCAGCTTGAAACGATCACGCAAAGTAATCATTGTCTTCTGGAGGCTGGGAGGAACCGGACAACCATGCTCCTTGCGGTACTGCCATGCCTCCCATTCCTTCTCCCCCGCGGTATAGATGCGGTCATTTCCCGGAGCCTTCCGTGAATCACGAAGTTCACGACAGATAGTCCCGGCAATCTTCTTGAAGACCTCCCTGCCCATGAAGAACGCAGGGTCGATGGCAATGAAAAAATGCCCCAGGGGATACGGGATATGATTGCCCTTATCATCAGTACCGTTGAGTTGCTTCATCCATGCCCCGTCCGCCAAGGCAGCAGACAAGATTTCAACGACAGTGGCATATCCATAGCCTTTATAGCCACCACCTTGCTCTCCGATGCCTCCCAGCGGAGTCAATGCGGCATGACCGGTGGTCAAATCCTTGAGAACTTGAGCCGTGTCCGTGCGGGTGGAACCATCTTCGCCAATAACCCATCCGGGAGGAAGCTCCTTGCCGGCACGTCCATATACTTCAATCTTGCCCCGCTGTGATACGCTTGTCGCGCAATCCAGGACAAAGGGAAATTCCTCGTCAGTAGGCAGTCCCCATGTGAGGGGGTTCGTCCCCAGCATGTTCTCCACTCCGAAAGTAGGCGCAATGGAAGGACGGGCATTGGTCCCCGTCACACCAATCATGCCTTCCTCCGTCGCCATAGTGACAAAGTATCCGGCAATGCCATAGTGGTTGGAATTGCGTACCACGACCATACCCATTCCATATTCCTTGGCCTTGTCAATGGCCATCTGCATGGCCTTCACGCCCGCCACATGCCCCATGCCATTATTGGCGTCCAGCACCGCGGCCGTCTTCTCATCCTTGATGACATCAATCGTAGTGACAGGATTCATGATACCTTCATCGATACGGTCAATATAGATGGGTTTCAATCTCCCGATTCCGTGGGAGTCAATGCCTCTCTTGTCTGATTCAATCAGGACGTTCCCAATGACCTTTGCATCCGCCTGTGGAATCCCGGAATGAACCAGGGCATCTTCCATGAAGGCTTCCAGGGAAGCAAAATCTACCCATGCGCAATCTTTGTAAGCATCAGCGTAACTTTTTTTCGTATCCATGCTTCTTTCCTTTTCTCATGATGTCAAATAATTTTTTTACAAAACAAAAACAAACACCTTTCATGCAAATATTATGAAGAAAAACCTGCCATGTCAAACATATTCGAACATAAATCTAGATAAATCCGCATGGAATCATAAAAACCATACAGATACTTACAAAATAAAAGAGCTGCCGTTTTGTTCCCGTTTTCAGCCGCCAGAAACAACAATGACAGTCACGCCCTTCTGCTCAAACTCCGCCCGGTCGGACTCTGATATGCCACTGTCAGTGACAAGAATATCTATGTCCTCAATGGGCGCGACAAGGAAATTCGACACTTTCCCTATCTTGCTGCTGTCAGCGAGAAGAATGACTTTCCCTTGGGAGTTCCTGACCATCTGTCTGGTCAAGCCAGCTTCTGATTGGCTGGGAGACGTCACTCCGAACCGGACGCTCACCCCGTCCCCGCCAATGACAGCCTTGGACGCAAAGACTGAACTTACCATGTCAATCGCGCTTTCTCCTACAAAGGAGAACGATTCACGCCGCAGTTCCCCTCCTGTGGAGATGACGGTAATCTTCTCGGACAGTGAGACTATGGGCGCAAGAGGATTGTTCGATATGACCTTTACCAAATCAATGTCCAGCATCTTAAGAAATTCCATCGTCGTAGTGCCGGAATTGACGAAAAGAGTATCAGCCTTGCGTATCAGGCTTGTCGCGTATGAGGCAATCTCACGCTTCTCCTTGCTGTGGACTTTCATCTTCTGTTCCCAGAACATGGAGTAATAGTGAGGCTCGTTGGTTTTCTTGTCCGCTGTGACCGCGCCGCCATGGGTTCTTTCCAGACTTCCCTGTTCTTCCAGCAGAGCAAGATCCCGACGGATTGTCATTTCCGCCACGCCAAGGACTTCACTCAGCTCGGTGACGCGCACCACGCCTTTTTCCCTCAATATCCCCATGATGACCTTCCGTCTTCCGGCAGGTACGAGGGGAGTCTGTTGCACGGTCTTCGAAGGTTTGCTCATGTGACTATTATGAAGCGAAGAACGCTGATGCGCAAGGGATGTTCCAGGGAAACGGACTATTCACTCATCCAACCCAGGGAGCGATCCACCGCCTTGTACCATTGCCGGAGCTTCCGCGAGCGTGTCTCCTCATCCATATGCGGCTCCCAGCGACAGCCCTCCTGCCATTGAGTCCTGACTTCCCCCAAGGTTTCCCACACGCCTGCGGTCAGTCCAGCGGCATACGCGGCGCCCAAGGCAGTCGTTTCAACGACCTGGGGACGAATCACCGGGATACCGAGCAGGTCAGCCTGGAATTTCATCAGCGGCTTACTGTTCGTCAGACCACCGTCCGCCTTGAGCGTCCCCAGCGTGATGCCGCTGTCCTTCTCCATTGCCTCGGCTATGTCCTTGACCTGGAACGCGGTGGACTCAAGCACTGCGCGGCAGATATGGGCGCGGGTAGCATACCCGGTAAGCCCGACTATGACGCCACGGGCATCATCTCTCCACCACGGAGCAAAGAGACCACTGAAAGCAGGAACCATGTAGACATCTCCGGAATCCTCGACGCTTTCCGCCAGATGGTCAAGCTCACGAACATCCTTCACCAGACAGAGACTGTCCCGCGTCCACTGCACCAGGGAACCGGCGACCGCGACCGAACCTTCAAGGGCATACAGGGCATCCCTTCCTTTCTCCTGATAGGCGACAGTAGTTATGAGGCCGCTGGAAGAAAGAACCGGAACAGTACCGGTATTGGTCAGCATGAAGCATCCCGTACCATAGGTGTTCTTTCCTTCACCCTTGCCAAAGCACGCCTGCCCGAACAACGCCGCCTGCTGGTCGCCCAGAATGCCGCACACAGGAATGGACGCGGCAAAGGGCCCTGAAACCTCGGTGTATCCATATACCTCTCCTACCGAAGGCCGGATCTCAGGGAGAGCCTGCCGGGGAATAGCAAAAAGGCGCAGGAGATCATCATCCCATTCCCGGCGTCTCAAATCCATCAGCATGTAGCGGGAAGCATTGGTCACATCAGTCACGCAGGTTTTCCTGCCTGTCAGGTTGTACATCAGCCATGTATCAATGGTACCGAACACCGCCTCGCCTCTCTCTGCGGCGGGGCGGAGACCGGGAATGTTCTCAAGCAGCCACGCAATCTTGCTGGCGGAAAAATACGGACTGTAGAGCAATCCACTGCGCTCACGCAGCCATTGCTCACTGTTTTCTTTCTTCAAGGCATCAATCAGAGTTGCGCCGCGGACATCCTGCCAGACAACGGCATGGTAATAAGGTTCCCCTGTCTTCCGGTTCCACGCTATGATGGTTTCACGCTGGTTGGTTATGCCCGTCCCGGACAAATCACCGCCGGAAAGACCTGCTTTCCCCAAAGCCCCGCGGATACAGGCACAACTGTTCTCCCATATCTCTGCCGGGTCATGCTCTACCCATCCGGGTTCAGGAAAAATCTGCCGGTGCTCTTTCTGTTCCGACGCAACAATATTCCCTTTCTCATCAAAAATGATGAAACGGGTGCTGGTCGTACCCTGATCCAATGAACCCACGAATTTCATGAGGCTTCCTCCTTTTTGCCTTCTCAAAAACTTCTTTCTTTATGAACGCTCGCAATGGCGGATGTCCGCAGTGGATAATCTTCTATCGTGCGCACATGCCACTGTACTCTCATGTCGCGCCGGTGGCAAGCTCTGTTTTTAGGGAAAACCTGGAGGAAGCCCAGAAAACGATGGTCACAATATTTCAAAACATTTCACAGTATTTCACGCGGGTCGATGGGTAGATTGTAGTCTATGTCCTCATATCCGAAACCATGGAGTCTGTCATATTCCTGAACGCACGAGATGACATTGCCTCCCGCAATCTTCTCCCCATCTTTCTGGAGAAGCCAGGCTGCGTCAACGTCTTCCTGCACATCACGCCGCATCTCCCAATCGTCAAGACGTATCCTGCCCATTTCATCTGTAGCCACAGCGTCCACGCCATACAGTTTTTCAGTGAACAGCCGGTATGCCTGCTCCAGACACCCCTCATGGAGATTCTTCTCCTGCATGATCTGATAGAGCAGAGCCATGTACAATGGCACCACGGGGATGACGAAACTGGCGCGTGTGACCAACGCCTTGTTGACCGATACATATGCCTTGCCGTCCAGAGAAGCCAGCAAGCCGTCAATACGCGGCACGGTTTCCTCAAGATTGCGTTTTGCCATGCCAATGGAACCATGACGGTAAATAGGATATGTTTTTTCAGGGCCAATGTAGGAATAGGCAATCGTTTTCACTCCAGAAGCAAGCACTCCCTGCTCCTTCAGATACTCCATCCAGAGCATCCAGTCCTCACCTCCCATGACTTTCACGGTTTCAGCGACCTGCTCTCCTGTCGCCACAGGAACAGTGACCGATATTATCTTTTCCAGTGGAATGTCCAGCGAAAGCGATTCATAAGGTTCCCCTACCGTCTTGAGTACTGACTGATAGGTGACTCCTGTTTGCGGATCCGTGCGTACCGGGGAAGCTATGCTGTAGACGACCATGTCCACCTGGCCTCCCTCACACGTCTCCTTTATCGCTTGTGCCACCTTTTCCTTGGTTTCCATGGCAAAGGCATCACCGTAGAGGGAAACAGAGCCACTACCTGTTTTACGGGCTTCCTGGTCAAAGACATGGGTGGCATACCAACCCGGAGTAGCAGTCTTGCTTTCCGTGGGCAGCCGCTCAAAGGAAACGCCTATGGTGTCCGCACCGCCACAGAAAGCTGCCACGACACGGGAGGCAAGCCCGTACCCGGTGGAGCCTCCAATTACCAAGACACGCTTGGGCAGGGAAAGACCCGTGACAGTCAGGTATCTTTTATCCGGGGAAGACCCATTGGCAAGGCTCCGTGCCTGTTCAATCAGGTCACGGACATAGCGCGCGCATCCGGCAGGATGAGCGGTCAGCGAGATATTGCGTATCACTTTTTTCTGGATGACGACTTTGTTTTCGTTCATATTCTGTTTCCTTTTCTGTTTCCTTGCTGCGCGGTGATGCTTGCGCCATCACTGATAATGCACATCCACGTGGCTTCGACGGCCAGCTTTCCGCCCACCTCAAGGATACCTCTCTGGCGGATAATCCTATTTGAAAGTTTTTCGTCATGGACGGTCATCACAACCGTGTCGCCCGGACGAACCTGATGGCGGAACTTCACCTTGTCCACTGTCGCCAGAAAAAAAATCACTCCCGGCGGGTATATCCCCGCTTCAACCAAACCCGCACCGCCGCATTGTGCCATGGTTTCAACCAGGATGACTCCCGGCACCACCGGATATGAAGGAAAATGTCCCGCAAAGAAAAACTCATCTTCACCGAAAGTCTTGTGTCCTACGACCTTCCCCGGTGATACCTCGTCCAATCCATCGACAAAGAGGAAAGGCGGACGATGCGGCAGCAATTCTTGTGGTGTCCTGTACTGGCTCATGATGTATCTCCTCGTCTATCTGTTTGTCTATCTGTTATTCTTCATATCTGCGGAACACCAATGCTCCATTGTGACCCCCGAATCCAAGGGACTCACTCAATGCCCACGTCATCTTATCTTCCACGCCTGTATTTGGTACATAGTCCAGGTCGCAGGCAGGGTCAGGCGTATTCAGGTTCAAGGTGCAGGGATAGAACTGTTCCTTCAGAGCCAGCAGACTGACTATGGCTTCCACGGCTCCGGCGGCGCCAACCATATGGGATGTCATTGATTTGGTGGATGATACCCTGAGCTTGTAGGCATGGTCGCCGAACAGTCTTTTGATTGCCTTTGTCTCTATTACATCATTGACCGGGGTGGATGTGCCGTGGGCGTTGATATAGTCGATTTTCTCCACGGGGATGCCGCTTTCATCGATTGCCGCTTTCATGGCTCGCATGGCTCCGTCACCATCAGGATTGGGAGATGTGAGATGGTAGGCGTCGCAGGTAGCGCCATAACCGGTAATCTCTCCCAGGATGCGTGCGCCGCGGGCACGGGCATGGGAAAGTTCTTCCAGTACAAGCATACCGGCTCCCTCTCCCAGGATAAACCCGTCACGGGTAGCGTCAAACGGACGGCAGGCGGTAAGCGGTGTATCATTGTATGCAGTGGACAGGGCGTGCAGGCGGCAAAATCCGCTGACCGCCAGTTGCGTGATTGCCCCTTCCGAACCGCCTGTAAGCGACATGTCAACCTGACCGTGCCGGACTGCATGGAAGGCGGCGCCCACGGCATCAGTACCGGATGCGCAGGCGGTGGCTATGGTGAGGGCAGGCCCCTTGATGCCATAGCGCATGGCTATGTTCCCCGCTCCTTCATTGGTAATCAGCTTGGGAATGGTCAGCGGAGAAACTGACCGAGGCCCTCGTTCGAAAAGTTTGCGGAGGTTATCTTCCACCACTTCAAAGCCGCCAATACCGTTGCCCAAATGTACCGCGCTGCGGAAAGGATCCCAACCCCCTGCTCCGTCAGGTTCAAAGCCTGCCTGTTCCATAGCCTGGATTGCCGCGTACACGGCATATATGGTGAAATCAGCCATGGAACGCGCCGCCTTGGATTCTATCAGGTCGGAATAGTCAAAGTCCCTCACTTGTCCCGCTATCCTGGCCGGGTAGTCGGAAACGTCAAACCTGTCCAATGGGCCGATTCCGCATATGCCGGAATGGATATTATCCCAAAACGTATCAATCCTGTTGCCCAGAGGAGAGACTATTCCCATCCCCGTCACTACCACTCTACGTACTGCGCTCATCTTCTCTACTCCTACATTGCCATGCCACCGTCCACAGTCAGGACATGGCCGGTGATATATGACGCTCTGTCAGAAACCAAAAACGCGACGGCTTGCGCGACATCCTCCACTTTTCCCAGACGACCAAGGGGTATCTTTTTCATCAGATCCTCCTTCACCGTATCAGGAAGAACCGCGGTCATTTCTGTGTCGATGAATCCGGGAGCCACGACATTGACCCGCACATTGCGGGAAGCAAGCTCTCTTGCCATGCTCTTGGAGAAACCAATGAGACCCGCTTTGGAAGCCGCGTAGTTCGCCTGGCCTCCATTTCCCGTCAGTCCGACGACTGAAGACATGTTGATGATGACGCCTCCCGTCCTTGCCATGCTCCTGGCCAGCTTGCGGCACAGGACGAAAGCACTGGTCAAGTTCACCTGAAGGACATTGTCCCAGGCATCACGGTTCATCCGCATGATCAGGCCATCTCGTGTGATTCCCGCGTTGTTGACAAGGATATCGACACGACCGGCTTCAGCCAAAACCCTGTCCGCCGCTTTTTCAAGCGCGTCTGAGTCAGATATGTCGCAGCCGACCCATGTCACCCGGCCTCCTGAACATTCGGCGGCATCTTCAAGGGCATTATGCTCCCTGCTCTGGTTTCGTGACACATACCAGACATCGGCTCCTTCGGAAAGGAGTTTTGCGACAATGGCATGGCCTATGCCCCGCGACCCGCCGGTGACCAATGCTTTCCTGCCGGGCAACTCGCCGCGACACATGCACGTCTTGCCGGTCTTGCCAGTCTTTTCATCCATTTTCCTTCCCCTTGATTCCTTGTAAGCTGATGCCTTGAAGGTCATTTTCCGTACCGCCCGGATACACGGGACATGCCGCTTCGCGTCCCCATAATCCGGCAAGAACCGTGCCGGGCCCGGTTTCCAGGAGACAGGAGAATCCCAGTTCCCGTTGTCTTTGCCGCAGAGCGTCCATCACCCTTGTCCATACGACCGGAGAGCTTAGCTGAATGGCGCAGTTATGACGGGCATCCGCGCCGCTTTCCACCCATTCCCCGCTGACCGATGAAGCAATGGGAAGAACCGGCTCTGAAAAGCTGATACCCTCCAGGAACGTGGCAAATGGTTCCACCGCCTTCTCCATCAATGGCGTATGGAAAGGGCCGGAGACCTTGAGCGGCATGACGCGACGGGCTCCGCGGGCTATGAGTACACCCGCCAGGGCGTCCATCTTCCCTACGTCTCCGGCAAGCACCACCTGGGCAGGACTGTTGTCATTGGCACAGTAGATTCCCTGTACGTTTTCTTCTTCAAGGATTTCCTTCACCCTGGAAAACCCCAGACCTATCACCACCGCCATCCCTGGACGCACCCCGTCGGCGCACAGCATCTCCACGGCTTGGGACATACATCGGCCTCTCTCCACCAAGATGGAAAAAAGCCTTTCGTCATCAAGAACACCAGCGCATACAAGAGCTGGCAATTCTCCAAGGCTGAAACCAGCGCAGCAGGCTGTCTCAATTCCCAGCTCTCCGGCACGAATCACTGCGGCACGAGACGCCAAGGCGACGGCAAGTTGAGTATTTTCAGTTTTCTTTAATTCTTCTTCTGTCCCGCTGGCCATCACTGTGAAAAGATTCTTGCTGGCGATGTCAGAAGCCATGCTGAAAAGCTTCCGTACCGCAGGTGAGGCGGTATAAAGATCAAGAGCCATGCCGGGGTTTTGCGCTCCCTGGCCAGGATGAAGCATGGCGTACCGTACTTCTGGTTTTTCTTTCGTTTTCATAATTCAGTACTTCTTTCGTTGCATTGTACGAGATTCTTTCATTTTAATACTACAAATATTATTTTTATGTCAATATTGACACAAAATATAATTACCGTTATTATTTTTTATGTAAAAAAATTTATATCAGAGATGAAAAATGAAAATTCCTACTATTGCTGAGCTTCTGGAAATCTTTGAACGCAACACCACGGGAGAGCTGGACTTCTCCTGCCCGGAATACTCCCTGGCGTTGAAAAAACCATCCACCGTCCTTCCCTCCCCCTTTCCCATTGGTGCCACATCACCCGCATCATCCGCTGGTTCAGTGGTTGCTCCGTCCTCTGGACAAGCGGCTAATCAAGCTGCTGGGCAAGCTGTTGGACAAACTGCTGACAAGGCTCCAGACGAAAATTCCAACCTGATGACCGTCACCGCTCCCTTGGTCGGGGTATTCTACCTGACCCCGGCTCCTGATGCGTCCCCTTATGTGGAACAGGGCAGCAAGGTGACCAAAGGGACAACCATCTGCGCCATTGAAGCCATGAAGCTGTACAATGAACTGACCGCTGATTATGACTGTGAAATCGTCTCCATCCGGGCGTCCCAGGGTACGCTGGTGGAGTTCGGGCAACCTTTGTTCGAGGTGCGGCGGACATGAGCCGCGACCAGAAAAAGATACGGACACTCCTCATTGCAAACCGAGGGGAGATAGCGGTGCGCATCATACGCACCTGCCGGGACATGGGCATCCGGAGCGTTGTAGCCTACTCCCAGGCGGACGCGGATTCCCTGGCAGTGGCCATGGCAGACCACGCGGTATGCATTGGCCCGGCGGATACCCAGAGCAGTTATCTGATGCAGGACAACATCATCATGGCCGCGTGCGTCTTCCGGTGTGATGCAATCCATCCCGGTGTCGGGTTTCTCTCAGAGAATGCCGGATTCGCACGCGCGGCAGAGGAAGCGGGACTCATCTTCATAGGGCCTTGTCCCCGAACCATCTCCCTGCTGGGTGACAAACTCCAGGCACGCATGACCGCCAGGAATGCGGGATTGAAAATCCTCCCCGGCAGCGATGCTCCCGTAGCAGGAGAGGCGGAAGCCTGCAAACTGGCTGAGGAAATCGGCTACCCGGTGATGATCAAGGCGGCAAACGGAGGAGGCGGGCGCGGAATCCGCATTGTCCGGTCTTCTGATGAACTGAAGAAAATCCTGCCTGTGGCAGCCAGGGAAGCTCGCGGAGCTTTCGGAGATGCCGCGCTGCTGATAGAGAAATACCTGGATCATCCGCGTCATGTTGAGGCTCAGCTTCTCGGAGACGGTCAGGGAGGAGCCATCTTCCTTGGCCTGCGTGACTGCTCCCTCCAGAAACAGCATCAGAAGCTGCTTGAGGAAAGCCCTGCCCCTGCCCTGCCTGAAGCTATCCATGACGGAATGCGGGATGCTTCCCTCCATCTGTTCCGTTCCCTGTCTTATCGCGGAGCCGGAACCGTGGAGTTCCTCTACCAAGACGGTGCCTTTTATTTCCTGGAAGTAAACGCCCGTCTCCAGGTCGAACATACGGTCAGTGAAATAATCTACGGTACGGATTTGGTTCGTCAACAGATACTGCTGGCCTCCGGCTTTCCCTTCTCCCCTGAAATCATGCCATCCTCTTCCCGTGGGCATGCCCTGGAATGCCGCATATGTGCCAGGGGGCCAGGAAAGATACACATGCTCCGCCTGCCATCCGGTCCCGGCGTGCGGGTCGATGCCCATATCCATGAAGGCTATAACGTACCCGCCTGCTATGACAGCCTGCTGGCAAAGATTATCACCTATGCTCCGGACAGGGAGACGTGCATTTCCATCATGCTCCGCGCCCTGGCGGAGCTGGAAGTCGGGGGCATAGAAACCAACAGGGATGAGCAGATGATGCTTGTTTCCTCCACAGAGTTCCGTGCCGCGCGGCTTGATACAACTCTCTATGGAAAGCTGACCGCCGAAACAGGGAAAGGAAAAAACCATGAATGACGGAAACCGACAATGCGCTGTGTGCCACAGGGAGTCTCCGGTACAGCAGTGGAGGGAAAACTGGAACGTCTGTCCCTGCTGCGACCACCATGAGACTCTGTCCACCCTGGAGAGAATTTCCTTGATTGCGGATACGGGTACATTCCTGTGGCATGAAGACACGCTCGGAAAGAGGAACCCCATAGGCATGGCGGGCTATGAAGAAAAACTCGACCAGAACGCGCTTAAAGCCCACCAGGAAGAAGCAGTGGTCACTGGTTCCTGCCTGATTGGAGGCAGACCGGCCATCATAGGCATCATGTCTTTCCTTTTCATGGGCGGCAGCATGGGCACCGTGGTGGGAGAACGCATCACACGGCTCCTGCTTGATGGCGCACAAACCCGAACTCCGGTGATACTTTTTACCGCTTCAGGTGGAGCGCGGATGCAGGAAGGCATCTTTTCTCTGATGCAGATGTCCCGTACCAGCGCGGCGGCTGCCCTTCTGGAAGAAGCAAAAGTTCCTTTGATCATTGTCCTCACCCATCCCACCACCGGCGGTGTGACCGCGTCCTTTGCCATGCTGGGGGATATCACCCTGGCGGAACCTGAAGCCTTGATAGGCTTTGCGGGACCCAGGGTAATTGAAGGCACGATAGGACAGAAGTTGCCGGAAGGCTTTCAGACGGCAGAATTTCAGATGGAACATGGCTTCATTGATTCCATTGTACCCCGTTCCCGATTGAAGGACACTCTTGCATGGCTTTTGAAGGTACATACGACAAAGCCACACGCGACAAAGGAACACGCAACAAAGCCCCATGTGACAGAGGAGGCGAACCATGACTGAAAACAAAGGTTCCATAGCACACGACGCAACCGATGTTCCGGTTGATGATACGGCCAATGTGCCTGTGGAGAAAATCCATCCCGGCGTAATCCATTCAGGCATTGACGAAGCCACCATGAACGCGCGTTCCGCGTGGGAATGCGTCACACTCTCCCGTCGTCCGGGACGACCGGGAGCCGCAACCTACATTGACCTGATATGTGATGGATTCATGGAACTGCACGGTGACAGGCTCTACGGAGATGATCCGGCAATGCTCGGCGGTATCGGTACTGTAGACGGCATACCTATGACTTTCATAGGTAATCGCAAAGGCACGAACCTGAAAGAAAACATTGCCGCCAACTATGGCATGAGCAACCCGGAGGGATACAGAAAAGCATTGCGGCTTGCGCGTCAGGCTGAGAAGTTCCAGCGTCCGGTAATCTGCTTCATAGACACTCCGGGCGCCTATCCCGGCCTTGGCGCGGAGGAAAGAGGCATTGGTGAAGCGATTGCCGCCAACCTCAAGGTTTTCTCAACGCTGAAAACCATTGTCCTCTGCTTCATCCTGGGAGAAGGAGGCAGCGGAGGAGCCTTGGGCATTGGTGTCGGAGACAAGCTCTACATGCTGGAGAACTCGGTGTATTCAGTGATTACGCCGGAAGGCTTCGCCTCCATTTTGCTTCGTGATGCATCCAGAGCCAAGGAAGCGGCTGTGACGATGAAGATGACGTCCAAAGACCTGAAACGCTTCAATCTGATTAACGATATCATCCCTGAAGCCCCTGAAGGAGCGCATGCCAATCCTGGACTTTCAGCACAGGCGATAAAGAAGATAATCCTGCGTGATGTCGCCACCCTGTCCGCGCACCCCGTCAGCTCCATTGTCAGATACCGCATGAGAAAAATCACCGGCATGGGCGCTACTGTGTGTCCCGTGATAATCCTCGACCATCCTGAAATCCATGACTAGCCTGATAAGGAAGCACCATGCTTGAAAAATTCCTGGACAAGACACGTTTCAGTTCCACCGGAGATTTCGCGGGGAACTTTCATATACATGTGCCGGACAACTTCAACTTCGCTTATGATGTCGTCGATGAGTGGGCAAGAACAAACCCCAATAAAAATGCCCTCTACTGGACGAATGACAGGGGAAAAGAACGTATATTTACCTTTCAGGACATCAAGGACTACAGTGACCGAACCGCCGCCTACCTCCAAAGCCTGGGCGTTGGCAAGGGTGACATGGTGATGCTGATGCTCAAACGCCGTTATGAGTTCTGGTTCGCCATCCTCGCCCTGCACAAGATTGGCGCGGTCGCCATCCCCGCCACGCATCTGCTGTCAGTCCACGACATAGTATACCGCGCCAATGCCGCCAGCATAAAGGCAATCATCTGCACGGAAGATGATGAGCTTCGCCGCACGATTGACATTGCCTTGCAGGAGTCTCCCACCGTGAAAGTGAAAATCACGCTCCATGATGCGCCAGAAAGCTGGCTCGACTTCCACAAAGGCATTGAAAACGCGGGTTCCTTCATCCGTCCTGCCCAGGTGAATGCCAACGAGGACATATTCCTGCTCTACTTCACCAGCGGCACGACTGGCGAACCCAAGATGGTCATTCATGACTTCACGTATCCTCTGGGACACATCGTCACCGCTTCATACTGGCACAACATCCATGAGGACAGTCTTCACCTGACGGTAGCGGACACCGGATGGGCCAAGGCTGTGTGGGGAAAGCTCTACGGTCAGTGGATTGCGGGAGCCTGTGTCTTCGTCTATGACCATGAACGCTTCAACCCCGGCATCTTTCTTCACCTTGCGGAAAAATATCGCATCACTTCTTTCTGCGCTCCTCCTACCGTCTATCGCTACCTGATACGTGAAAATTTGGGGCGGTACGACCTTTCCTCCCTAAAATACTGCACGACAGCCGGAGAAGCGCTCAATCCATCAGTGTATGAAGCCTTCCTCAAGGCGACGGGCATCAGAATCATGGAAGCCTATGGTCAGACTGAGACTACCGTCACCGTCGTGACTTTTCCGTGGATGAACCCGAAACCTGGTTCAATGGGCGTGCCTAACCCGGCCTATGACATCCGCCTTGTCGATGAAAAGGGAAATCCCGTGGGAACCGGACAGCAGGGTGAAATAGTCATACACACACAGAGAGGAAAACCTTTGGGGTTGTTCATGGGGTACTATCGTGATTCCGTCCTGACCCAATCAGTCTACCATGAGAACGTATACCACACGGGAGACGTGGCCACGATGGATGAAGACGGTTATCTGTGGTTCGTCGGACGGCTCGATGATGTGATAAAGAGTTCCGGCTACAGGATTGGCCCGTTTGAAGTGGAGAGTGCCGTAATGACGCATCCTGCCGTGGTGGAATGCGCGGTGACAGGCGTCCCTGATGACAAACGGGGACAGGTCATCAAGGCAACCGTCGTGGTATCATCAAAACATTCCGGGTTACGCGGGCTTGCCCTTGCGCATGACATCAAGGCTCATGTGAAGAAGATAGCGGCATCGTACAAATGTCCCCGGATCATTGAGTTCGTCGAGCATCTCCCCAAGACTATCAGCGGGAAAATCAGACGGAGAGAAATCAGGGACACCCCAAAGAAGGAATGAGAGAAAGGAATGAGCAAAAGGGATGACCGGAAGGAAATGAAAATCTTCATGGTACGTTGCAACCATCCAGGGGTGAGTTATACTTTTTGCTCCATCATCAGGTCTTGAGTCTTCTCCTTGGTCTTTTCCATAGTCTTCTTCATGAAAGCCTCCCTGTCTACAATGAAACGTGTGTGAACTCCTGAACCGACCTGACCGCAAGCATCACGAGCTTCGACGGCAAAATCCACGCGGCGACGGTCGATGCCGGTGACCGTAGCCGTTATGGTGACATCCATTCCTTCAGGAGTGGCCGATGTATGTCTGATGTCCACTCCCGCGCCTACGGACGCCTGTCCTTCCTCCATGTAATCTTCCAACAGAGAAGACGCGCTCAACTCCATGAAAGCTATCATCTGGGGAGTAGCGAATACTTCCAGCAGTCTGTCATCATAGATGGTCGCCATGTTCGTCCCGTCAACCCGGACGACAAGCGTCCTGCTTGCGCCTATTTCCAGTGCGCCAATTCCCAATGTCATACGCCCTCTCATCCTCCTGATGCCATCCTCTTGATGAGAGATATCATATTCATCCGTGTTTTCCAACCCGTTTGTCTTCCTATGCCTTCCCCCGGCATGGGAAATATTCTATGCTCGACATATGAATCAGAACGTGGAAAACAGAACTGCCCCTTTGCCGCCCCCCGCAGTGACTCCTTCAGTGACTCCCTCCGCAACACCCTCAATAACGCCAGATCCGATATGGACACGGAACTTTCTGCTGGTCACGTTGGTCAATCTTTTCATCTTCCTTGCCCACCAAATATTGCTCCCGACAACCCCTCTGTATGCCCGGACGCTGGGGGCTTCAGATACCACAATCGGCTTGATGGCGGGGCTGCTCACCGTCGCCGCCGTCCTGTTCCGTTACATAGCTGGTACGGCAGCCGACAGGTTCGGTCGCAGCGTGGTTCTTTGGATTGGACTTGCCTCATTGTCCGTCGTGACTGTCTTGTACGGCATCCTGCCCGGCCTCGCTGCTTTTTTTCTGCTCAGGATAGCCCATGGAATTGGATGGGGCGTTGTGAGTACCGCCACAGCAACTGTCGCCACTGACTTCATCCCTTCATCACGCTTCGGCTTGGGAATGAACTATTTCAGCCTGTCCACCAGCCTGGCCATAGCTTTCGCTCCCGTGGTTGGCATTTTCCTTTTCACCCGTTCCGGTTCCGGTGCGCTCTTTGCCGCCGCTTTTGTCATGATGGTCGCGGCAACTGTCTTTGCTTTCCCCATCCGCCATATATCCCTGGGAGTCCGTCCCGGAAGGCAGGCAACGGAAGTCCGGTATTCACCATGGAAAACCATACGTCCGTCCCTCACCATGGCCATCATCTGCATAGGATATGGCGCAGTCATCAGTTTCCTCCCGCTTTTCGCACAGGAAAAAGGCATTGAAAACATAGGTTCCTATTTTACCGTATACGCTCTTTCCATGGTTTTTCTCCGTCCATGGTTCGGACGGCTGGCCGACCGTCATGGGTATGGCAGGATTCTCTATCCCGGTATCATCCTCTTGGGCGGCGGGCTTCTCATCCTTGCGTTCAGTACTAGCTATGGAGCTTTCATGGTCAGCGCTTTGCTTTATGGCATAGGTTTCAGCGCCACTCAGGCTACATTACAGACTTTATCCGCCATACATGTCCCTGTCGCCCGCCTTGGGGTGGCCAATGCTATTTTCTTCATGCTTTTTGACGGAGGTCTGGGCATAGGGTCAATCATCGCGGGCTTCTTGGCCGCATGGACAGATTACAGGACAATGTTCCTCATCATGGCCTTCATGCTTGTCGCGGCGGTCATCTTCCATGCCGTCAGTGACAGGTTTTCCGCGGACTTTTCCGCAGCACGGAAAAGATAATGTCCTTTTCCATTATACTGACACCCCCGCTTTTCCATTTGCCGAGGCACCTGGCCAGATAGTATCTTCCAATAGGAAGAATACAACATGCAACGGAATGCATGTCCCAAAGGAAGGATGTTATGAAAGTAGTTTTCAAAGGCCAGCCCATTACGTTGAAAGGTACGCACCTCAAGGTCGGTGACAAGGCTCCGTCCTTCACCGCGGTAGCGAACAATCTTGATACGTTTGAATCCAGGAGTGTCACGGGCAAGAAGCTGTTTGTGTCCGTCCCTTCAATTGATACGAGCGTCTGCGACATGGAAGTGCGCCGCTTCAACCAGGAAGCCGCCTCCCTCAAGGACACTACTGTCATCACTATCTCCATGGACTTGCCTTTCGCCCAGGCTCGCTGGTGCGGCGCGGCGGGCATTGACAAGGTGATGACTGTCAGTGATTACCGTGACCGTGAGTTTGCCGAAAAATATGGCGTGGAGCTTTCTGGCTACGGGTTACTTGCCCGCGCAATCTTTGCGGTGGATGAAAACGACATAGTCACCTATGTGGAATACGTGGCTGATGTCAGCACCCATCCTGATTACGAGAAGGCGCTGGCAGCTGTCAGGTAGACAAAATGGAATGTACGTCTCCGTCACGGAGGAACCGTCAGACTCTGCCCGCCTGTTCCTCCGCCCAATGCGCGACAACCATCTTGGGAGCATAGACGAACATCATATGCAAGTCTTCATCTCCCGTGTTCACCAACTCATGCTCCTTGTGGCTGTCGATATACACGAAATCCCCTTCCCGCACTTCCGACACTTCACCATCGACAGTCATCCGTCCTGATCCCTTGAGGATAGTATATGTTTCGACAGTCTCATGTTCGTGCATGGGAATGGAACCATCAGGATAGATGACTACGTAACCCTGGCAGAAATACTCCCCGTCAATTGCCCCGTTTGAGCCAATCATGACACGAGTCCTGCGTCCCGCGGGCATTTCCATACCATCGATATCAAACACATTATGCTTCTTCACCTTCATCTCTCCTTGGTTGCGTAGTTCTTTTCCACGCGACAGCACCCTACCAGATATTCTGATTTTCACGGTACATGCGCCACACATTCTCAAAGAAAGAATCATCATGAGGAATCGGACGAACCGTACGCCAGTGGATGGAACATGAGGGCAACCCGTAGCTTATTTCCTGTACATCCCCCTGACGAAAACCATCATCAATGATGAACCGGAATCCTTCGGATAATCCTGGATAGGGAATCTCTCCGGCGGAATCAGCATACAGAGCGCTTCCCCTGCTCTTTCCGCCTGTATCTACATAATCGATCATGGCAGATACATACGTGAACTGACTAATCAGGACATCCCTCAACCGGAAGACCCAGGCAAGATACGAAGGATGCGTGACATGAACTTCATGAGGAAACGCGGCAAGCTTCTTCTCTATCAGCGTCCTGAAAACCTCAAGTTTTGACTTGGTTCGGAATGGCCCCGCGGCGGCACTCATTTCCAACGCTTGGCTGTGGAGAATAGTACGCGCGGTCTCCGGTTCAGTTTTTTTCACAGCCTTCCTGCCAAGCTCTATCATCTCAGAAATAGCGCCAGTACACGCAGAAACCACCTCTGCCGCTTCACGCGGTGTTTCAGTGCGATGAGCGGATATGAAAAGGGCGGCACGTTGGGAGCCTGCCTGACCAGCATTCAACGCCGCTCCTCCCGGACGATAGACACCATGAGTACCCGCGACTTCTCCAACAGCGAAAAAACCAGCAATGTTCGTCTGCCACCACAGGTCGGTCGCCAGTCCCCCGTTGTTATGCTGGGCGCAAAGAGAAATCTCCAGCGGAGATAGTGCCAAATCTATGCCATGAGTCCGGTAGAAGTCCACTGCCGGCCGGTTCATATGAGAAAGCCGCTCAAAGGGAGTGCCGAAACAAGCCCCCGCTTTTTCCATATAATCACGTGCTTCCGGCTCCAAAACTGAAAAATCTATAGCTCCACTACCCGGATTGCTCCGGTAATCAAGGAAAACCCTGCGCCCTTTCTGCTTTTCCAGATAGACCAGGATGTCTACGATGGATGATTGACTGGATTGACCGGAAACCTTGCGCGCGTCAAACGGCCACTGGTATCCTTTGAGAAATACCCTGGAAAGCATTTCTTCCCTGGAAGGAAAGAAATCCAAAAGAAATTCCTTTTCATCTTTTCCGGCGGAGTCAGTAGAGATGAAACGGGGCATGGCCTGCATGTATGTCCCGGAGACATTCCAGCGCGGACGCACCGAAGCCAGACCATATTGCCATTCAGTCAGATTCTTCCCCTTCACTCCAGCTTCAAAAGCCAGTCCGCTGGCACCAAACTGCACGCCGGGGAATACGCTCTCAGCGTACATGGCCGCAGGGCCTCCAGTGGCATACACCACATTGCGACAATTAAAAACAACATACTGTGGTTCTTCATTTCCGGACTGGACAAGACAAAGAAGCCCGCGAACCTCATTGTCATGAGTCAGGACACGAATCACCTGATGGCCGTCAAAAATCGGAATGCCCTTGCTCATGACCTCGGCTTCAAGTCTTTCGGTCATCATCCTGGAAGTATACGGCCCCACACTGGTCGCCCGACGGTACGGATCATGGTCAGTCTTGTATCCAATGAACTCACCATATCGATTGCGGGGAAACGGCACTCCAAGCTGCACGAGACGCATGAAACTTTCAGAGGACGATGCAGCTTCACACAAAGCTATGTCTCCGTCCATGCTTCCCCCTGAAAACAAAGTCTCAGCCATGGAATAGACGCTATCAGCATCATTGCCCGACAGACTTACCTTATAATATGTCTGTTTATCAGATCCGGTATTCCGGGACGTACCACCCGTCTGTTTCTCGGTAACAATGGCACAGTCTTTCACCCCATAGTCAAAAAGCCGGGAAGCAGCGTTAAAGCCAGCCGCTCCGCTCCCGACTACGATTGTATTGCAGGAATATAGGGAAACCTCATGCTCATTAATGGATACTGTCTCGTTTTTCATGTACATTCCTCCATCCGTTTCCCGCCAGTCTTTCTACTCATTTTATAGGCGCTGTATATGGAAACCTCCATCGATATCAATGTAATTGCCCGTCGAGTACAGGAATTTATCACTGACAAGGGCAGATACGGCATGAGCGACATCCTCTGGACGCCCCCAGCGTGCTATGGGAAATAATCCGGAAGAGAACAAGTCGTCATACTTTTCCTTGACCGTCCGGGTCATGTCCGTTTCAATGACTCCCGGACGCACCTCATGCACCAGAATCCCTTCCCGTGCCAGCCTGTCGGCATACAATGTCGTAAGCATCGACATGCCTGCTTTCGAGATACAGTATTCACCCCGGTTTATTGAAGAAACTACGGAAGAACAGGAAGAAACATTCACGATGGTCCCTCTTTTCCCCACGCCATCGGGAATCTCTTGGGAAATCATCTGGCGGGCGACAAGCTGTGTCAGGAACATCGTACCCTTTGTATTGATACCAACTACCCTGTCAAAACTTTCCTCGGTCATGTCGAGCAGATCATTGCGTGTCAGAGGCGCGACTCCCGCATTGTTAACCAAGACATGGATGGCGCCAAAGCGGCCGACAGCTGCCGTGACAAGCCTTTGGCGGGCATCGCTGTCACCCAAATCTCCCTGGACGTACTCCCAGTCTATGGAAAGCGCGGTCAGTTCATTGAGCGCAGCCTGGTTAGCCTCCTGAGACTGGCGTGCAAAGATTACGACATTGTAACCATCCAGTCCCAACTGGGTGCTTATTGCATATCCTATGCCCTTGCTGCCGCCCGTCACAATTGCTGTCTTCTTCATCTTACTTTATCCTTTGCCGTCGTTTTTCTTCGGGTTCACATTCTCCGTTCATATTCTCCGTTCACGTTCCAGCCGCACGGGATTCAGCATCCTGACGTGCTTCCTTGTACAATGGCGCATAGACCGCACTGTCCTTGATGACACATCCTGTCCGTCCATGGTCTCTCATGATCTGGGTACACTTGGAACACGTGATGCAACATTTTCCAGACTCCATCTTACCTTTCATGATGATATCCCTCGGCGCGTCAGGATAAGCAATCGCCATCCTCCCCAGACCAATGAAAGAACAAGATTTCGCGGCAATGTTCGCTGCCCCGGCGTATGGCAGGTAGTGCCTGAGCCATGTATAACCGTTGCCCACGACAGGTACGGAACCTGCCGCTTCCTGGACAAGACGGGAGAAACGGAAAAGCCGGGCAATGCTTTCCAGTGGATGTTCATTGGGAACCGGGATTCCCTGACTGGAGATATCGAAAGGCCGGGTCACTTGAGGGTAAATGTAGTAAGGGTTCCCAGCGGAATTGGAAAGGAGTCCGACTCCCGCCGCGCACATTTCCTTGACAAGGCGCACAGGTTCATCAGGATTGAACTTCCAGAAATCCTGGGCATCCTCGCCAAAACCATAGGGATACGGGTGGGCGTCAAAGATGTTGAAGCGGGACGCAATGATAAAATCATCTCCTGCCGCTTCCTTCACTCCCCTGATGATATCAAGAAGCAGCCTGGTACGATTTTCAAAGGATCCACCGTATTTTCCTGCCCGCGTATGGCTGGCAAGCAGTTCGCTGATGAGATACCTGTGACATGCCTTGATATCCACCCCATCGAACCCTGCTTCACGAGCCATGAGCGCTGACTGAATATAATGCGGGACAAGGGAATCAATATATTCATCCGTGACTATGACCGAATCATCATGGCTGTCAATGCCGACACGGGAATCAAGCAATGGATCATGCTGCGGCACGAGAGGAGCTGCCTTATGTCCGATTGGACGGGAATAACGTCCGGAATGAGTCAGCTGCAAGATATGGAGAGGCCGATGATTCTTTCCGTTCGCCTCGGACGCAGCGTTGTTGACCACGGAAAGAAGGTGGGCAAAAGCAGAAAGATTGTCCTTTGTCAGCATCATCTGCAAAGGATTCGCCCGCCCTTCAGGAACCACAGCATTCGCTTCCCACCAGATCAGCCCCGCTCCCCCCTTGGCAAAACGTGTATAACGGCGGGTGACTAGCTCGCTGGGACTACCGTCAGGTTCAGAATCACAACCTTCCATCGGCAAAATGGCTATGGAATTGGAAGCCCGTTTCTTCCCTGCAACAACAGGGGACGCCAGCACAGACAAATCCTCCTGCAAGGTTATGTCCACACCCAGTTCCTCAATTCTCTTTTCCAGGTCCTCATACAATGGAAAACAAAACCGTTCATGTCCTGGCATTGGTAACTCCTCATTGGAAAGATGGCAGCACAATCAAAAGGTGAACATCACTGTATCCATGCCTGCCTGTCCGGCAGGACATCATGTCGATTGCCTGATAAGCAGATGTGTTTCCAGTTGCTCGACCACAGGAGGATCAAGAACCCCAGTGTTCCGAACCGCCCGTATCTGGTGAATCAAGCGTCTTGTCGCAGTCGCGCCAATGTCATAAAGCGGTTGTGATACCGTAGACAAGGGTGGCTCAACGAGTGAACTGAAATCAACGTTGTCAAATCCCATCACCGCAATATCATCCGGGATACGGAAACCCATATCATAGAGCGTGCGCATAATGACAATTGCCCGGTTATCCGTGCTGGCAAAGACCGCATCAGGTTTTCCCTGCTCCTCTATCATTTTTCTGATGAGACCAGCAAAGGAGTTCACCCCATCTGTCTCATGCATGACCAAGCGCTCATCAAAGGGAATGCCGTTTTCCTTGAGAGCATTGCAATAGCCCTGGAACCTGTCCTCATACAACTGGAAATCAGGGCCCATGGCAAAAGCTATGCGTCGATATCCCTTGCCAATCAGATAGCATGTCGCATCATATGAGGCCGATACGTTGTCGATGACAACGGCATCTATCGTCTTGTCATATGCACGGGATGTCAGGACTACAGGAAATCCCGACTGCCTCAATTCCCGAATATAGTGGGAGTCAGGAAGCATGGTCGCAAAAATCATGCCATCGACCCAGGAATTACGCAACTTCGTGATATATCCTTTCTCGGCATCTGTATCTTCATCAGTATTACAGAGTATGACCATGTAACCATTCTTGCGGGCAGTATCTTCCACCCCACGGGTCAAGACGGGAAACATCAGGTTGTGGATGCTGGGAATCACCAACGCTATCATATTACTCTGACCTGACTTCAGGCCGCGTGCCATGGCGTTGGGAGAATAATTCATCTCCGCCACGGTCGCCATGACTTTCTGACGAGTCCGGGGAGAAATATATTCTTTGCCCGCCAAGACACGGGAGACAGTGCTGACCGAGACCCCTGTCTTGTTTGCTACATCATGCAAAGTGACCGCTGCTTTCTTTTTTCCCATACTTCCCCTTCCGTGTCATGCTCCATGCCATACTTCATGCCATACTTCATGCAGGTCACTGTCCCAGGTACGCCTTCTTCACCAAATCAGAGGACAGAAGCTCGCCGCCCGTACCGGTGGCACGTATCTCGCCGTTCTCCAGCACATAGGCTTTGTCGCAGATGGAAAGTGCCTTACGCGCATTCTGTTCCACCAGGATTATCGTGATGTCGGAATCACGGATTCTCCGGATTACATCATATACTTGGTTGACGACAAGTGGCGCAAGCCCAAGACTTGGCTCATCAAGAAGCAAAATCTTCGGTTTGCTCATTAATCCACGGCTAATCGCAAGCATTTGCTGTTCTCCACCGGACAGAGTACCCGCGAATTGTGTCTTCCTGTGTTTCAGGAGTGGAAAAAGTTCATATTGCTCAACCAAATCCTGATGAAGCTGACCGCCGCGGAACCGATATCCTCCGACCAGCAGGTTATCCTGGATAGTCAGCCCGGAGAAGGTTCCTCTCCCCTCAGGGACATGAACAATACCAAGGCCGACAATTTTGTGGGCCTGATGAGGCAACGCCTTGTCCATGAATGTGATTCTCCCGTGGACAGGCTTCACCAGACCGGATATTGTACGAAGCAGTGATGTCTTTCCGGCGCCATTGGAACCAATGATGCTGACTATCTGCCCACGTTCAGCAGTCAGGGACACATTCTTGAGTGCCGTGACATACCCGTAATGTACTGACAGGTCTTCTACGCTGAACATTGCCATCCTACTCCTCCTTCCCCAGATACGCTTCAATGACCGCAGGATTTGCCTTGACTTCCTCCGGCGTACCTGTCGCTATTGTCTTCCCGAAATTCTGGACATGGATCAGCTGGGAAATACTCATGACCAACTCAAGGCGATGTTCAATCAACAGAACCGCGAAATCTTTGCTTTCCGCCAGACTGACAATCAGATCCGAGAGTTCTGACACTTCAGTCGGGTTAAGCCCCGCCGCGGGTTCATCCAAAAGAAGGATGGAGGGATGACAGGCCAAGGCACGCGCTATCTCCAGCCGACGTTGATGCCCATACGGAAGATTTTCCGGCATCTCATCCGCGTATTTTTCCATGCCGACACGGGCAAGGCAAGCCATGCATACGTCATGTCCGTGCTTTTCTTCCTCTCTGCGCAACCGGGTGGGAATGAACGCGCCCAGGATGCTGTAGCGCGTCTGGGAATCAAAGGCGCACATGACATTGTGCAGGACGGAAAGCCCTTTGAAAAGCCTGATGTTCTGGAAAGTCCTGGCTATGCCCTTCCGGGCAATCTTATGCTGTTCCAAACGAGTGATGTCGTGGCCATCAAGAATCACTGTGCCCTGGTCAGCGGCATAGATGCCTGAAATGACATTGAAGATAGTCGTCTTGCCAGCGCCATTCGGGCCAATGATTCCATGTATCTCACCTTGGCTGGCAGTGAGGGAGAAATCCTGTACTGCGACGATTCCTCCGAAATTTTTGTGTATTCTGGTTATTTCAAGCATTCTTTCCACCCTTCTTCATGAACAGTGATATATCCCTTGCAAGCTTTCTTAAGTTCTTCGGAGTGAGTTCCCAACTGCCCAGAAGTCCTGATGGTTTGAAATTGATAATCAAAAGGACAAGCGCGGCGTAGAAGATGCTCCTATAATCCGCAAGGAAACGCAGGATTTCAGGAAGTCCTGAAAGAATGAATGTCGCAAGGACAGCACCGGTAAGACTGCCGGAACCTCCAAAGAACACCATGATGACCCAGTCGGCGCTTTTTCTCCATCCGAAAATCGAGGGATCCACATAGGTTGTGTAAAAAGCATACAGGCAGCCGCTGTAGGCAGTGACAGCCACCGAGAACAGGAATGCTGTCATCTTAATCCAGGGAACATTGATTCCCACAGCTCTGGCGGCAAGCTCATCCCCACGGAGAGCGGAACATTGTCGTCCGAACTTGGACACCTTGAACATGGCCACTGCCGCAATGATGATGACAGCGGATACAAGTACCAGAGTGAAGGATGTATATGGCGGTATGCCCACAAATCCCGCGGCTCCGCCAGTGAGCGGAGTAGCGCGGTTCAGTATTGCGGTAATCGCCTCCCCGAATCCCAACGTGACCAACGAAATGTAGTCACGCCTCAGTCGAACGGTAGGCAAACCCACAATCCAGCCGACAAGAACGGCCAGGAAAATGGCTATCAGACAAGCAAGGGGAAATGGCAGTCCCCACTTGACGACAAGGAGACCGGAGGTATATGCTCCGATAGCCATGAAAGACGCCTGTCCCAGGCTGAACAATCCCGTCATGCCGGTCAGGATATAGATGCCGATGACTGCTATCAGAGTGATGAGCGTCGATGTAAGTATGGAAATCAATAATGCCATTTTATCTGCTCTCCTCTCTCATGCCTTTTCCTGTACGTTGCTTCCGGCTATTCCGCGGGGGCGGACAAGAAGGAATACAAGCATAATCAGGAAAGTGACGACAGGAGCATAACCCGAACCGATGAGATGTATCAGGAACGTCTCCATCATGCCAAGAAGCACAGCTCCAATGACAGCGCCGGACAAGCTGCCCAAGCCACCAATGACCGACGCAATGAATCCTTTGACGACAAGACTGCCCAACGTGGGATACAAAGTATAGTTGATGCCCAGGAATACCCCGGACAAACCGGCAAGGGCGCCGGATACCATGAACGTCAACCGGATGATCATGGTGACATTGATGCCCATGAGACTGGCATTGTCCCGGTTGAAACTGACGCTCCTCAAGGCACGTCCGATACGTGTGTATTTTATCACATAGGCCAGGAGAAGCAACGCTATTGCACTCAAGACGAACATCATTGCATCAGACTTTGAAATGATGACCGAGCCAATTTTAAATGTTGAGGATTCAAAGAACCGTGGATAATTGTAGAAATTGGCACCGACTTTCAGTGTGACAAAGCCCTCAAGCAATGTTCCGAGGGTAATCGAAGATACGAAAAAATAAATCGGCGAGGAATTGTTGTTGAGAATCCTTTGGAATGCAATGACCTGTCCCAGGAGTCCCAAAACTGCGCCCGACACCATGGCGACAAGCAGCGTAGGAACAAGTCCCCACCCGTTGGCCGCCGACAGGAAGTACCCGAAGAAGGCTCCGCATGTCATCATTGCTCCATATGCGAAGTTAGAAAACTTCAGCACATTGAACACAAGGGAAAAACCGGTGGCAATCAGCGCATATACGGAACCAAGGGCCAACCCGTTGATTAGAATTTGGAGAGACATATTCAAAACTCCTTGTTGGACAATTCCTTGTTGGACATCACATACAAGTTTCCCCGGCATACAGGTCATCCGCCGGGGAAGACTCATTCATATCAAGACCGTAAATCAGTATGAAGCACTGTATCTTTCAAGGACGACAGGAGTGGTACCTTCATACGTGTGCATGACCATTTCCAATCCGAGAGGGAAGTGCGTCTTTGCATCCATGGTAATGACACCGGTCAATCCCTGGTATCCCTTCAAGTTCTCCACATAGTCACGGATGGCGACAGAATCACTGCCAACAGCCCCAAGAGCTTGAACAAGAATGTTGCCAATGTCATAACCAAGGAAGAATTTGTTGGTCACATCAATGTTCTGGGTTGCTTTGACAGACTTGGTGATTGCCTCAAGGTGTGGTTCAGTGGTATCGATGTTGTTGATGAAATAGATGTTGTCCGCTGATTCGCCAAGCAGATTGTTGAACGGAGGGCCAGCATCCAGACCGTAAATCAAAGCACCCTTGAAGCCCATGGCACGAGCCTGCTGCGTAATGAGAATCAATTCTTGGGTGTACCCAGGGGAATAGATTGCATCAACGCCAGCCTGGAGGATGTTGTTCAACAGGGTTTTGAAGTCCTTGTCATTGGCCGTGTAACTTGTGGTAACGGCTACTGTCTTGCCGTTGGCTTTCACTGTGTCCACGAACGGCGCGAGCAGGGAGACCGCATACGCATTGGATTCATTGTAAATGATGCCGAATTTCCCGAAGCCGCGTTTTTCAATTGCGTACTGAGCCATGATTGAACCCTGTTGGTCAGCGCTGGGCTGCATACCGAACATGTTCTTGTATGGTGTACCGTCAGCTTTGATCTGGACTTTGGGATCAATGGCAAGATTCAAGAAAGGAACTGAATAGCGTTCGGAAATCGGAGCGAGCGCCAAAGCGATGTTCGCAACCGGAGGTCCGATGAGCGCCGAAACTTTGTCCGTTGTGACGGCACGGGTAAAAGCGTTGATAGCTTCGTTGACATCTCCTTTGGTATCGTAGGTGATGATACGGATTGTCTTGCCATTCACTCCACCCTTGGCGTTCACTTCATCAATGGCCAGGCGGGCTCCTGAATCAACCATTTTTCCAAGGGAAGACGTAGGGCCGGTTATGTCCTGTACGCTTCCAATGACGATTTCCGATGCCGCTGCTTCCTTACTGCCAGCAGCAAATGCCAGGACAGACGCGGTCAGGACAATAAGCATGACAACTACAGAAAATTTTTTTCCTTTGCACATAGTGTAGTGAGCCTCCTTAAGTTTGTAGATTGCGGGTAAAATCAGCTGAAAATGATAAGTGGATAAAAATAAAGTTTATGCAAACGTTTGCATAAAGTAAGAACCTCAACAAATGTCCTCCTTTTTTCTAAATTTTCAGATGTAGTTTCAGCCCTGTTTTTCTCTTTGTCAATCTTTTTTTGTTGATTTGAAAAAAAGCATCCCTCCCCCACAGGAAAAGGATGCCTTGGTAAAATGCCCTCAAGTCTCTGGAAATTAGCTCTAGAAATTAAAATTATCCGGATCTGAACCGTAGCGATGGTTTTCATTCAGCCCATCGATTGCATCCAGTTCTTCCTCCGTCAGTGAGAAATCAAATACTCCGGCATTCTCCACTATCCTTTCCTTATGGACTGACTTGGGAATGACAATCACATCACGCTGGATATGCCAGCGGATGACGACCTGCGCGGGAGTCTTGGCGTATTTCTTTCCCAAAGCAACCAACAAAGGCATGTCTACGTTGCCCTTCATGAGGGGACTCCATGCCTCCAGCCAGATTCCCCTGGTTTTCAGGTATGACTTGAGTTCCTTCTGAACCAGACGGGGATGGCACTCCACTTGGTCAACCACCGGCACGACCGATCCGACAGCAAGGATATCCTCGATATGATGGATATGGAAATTGCTTACCCCAATGGCCCGCACCTTCTTGTCCCCATAGAGGGACAACAAAGCCTTCCACGTATCGACATACTTGTCCTTCACCGGCCAGTGGATGAGATAGAGATCCAGATAATCCAGCCCAAGACGTTCAAGGGAAGCATCATATGCCTTCAAGGTCGAATCATATCCTTGGTCGCCGTTCCAGACTTTCGATGTAATGAAGATATGCTCGCGGGGGATGCCGCTTGCAGCGACCGCTTCCCCGACTCCGGCTTCGTTGCCATACACCGCCGCCGTATCGATATGGCGGTAACCGACATCAAGCGCCCAGCGAACGGTATCCTTCACCTGCGACCCTTCCTCAACCCGGAACACGCCCAGCCCCAGACCGGGCATTTTCACCCCATTATTCAAGACAACCGCATCCTGTAGATTCTGTATCATCGCTACTTTCTCCTTGTCCTTTTTCCGTCCGTTTTTCGTCCGCTTTTCGTCCGCGCTGTCCGAAGTCCGCCAGTCATGCCACCGACCATGCCACCGACCATGCGTCCGCTCAAAACCCAGGGGCGCCTTGCCTCCAGTATACTTTGTGGAACGCCATCCTGAAAAGACACTGCAAGCCTTCTCTCCGATGCTTGCCCAAGACTTGGAAGACACAGTACAGTTGTCCCCATGAGCATACGTATTCTGTGCCTGGGCGAAATTGTCGGACGTCCCGGCATCCATACCGTCAAATCCGTCGTGCGGAATCTCAGGACAGAGAAAAACATCAACCTGGTCATAGCCAACGGAGAAGGCGCGACCAATGGTTTCGGACTGGGGAAAAACCATGCCATCCAGCTTCTGAAACTGGGAATCGACATCCTCACCGGAGGAGAAAAGATATATTTCAAGATGGACATGGTCGATTACATTGAACGGAACAGTTCCATCCTCCGTCCGGCCAACTACCCCATGGGTACGCCGGGACGCGGCATACGGTACGTGAAGCTTCCCGGAAGCGGAGTCACTGTCGCGGTCATCACCCTGCTGGGCACTACGGACTTCCCCCGTACCCATCTCGCCAATCCCTTTGCTCTCGCTGCGAGCATGGTGGAGAAAGCCCGTCAGGAAACCCCTTTCGTCATCATGCAGTTCCACGCCTCCACCACGGCGGAGAAGAACACCATGGCCTTTCACCTGGACGGCAAGGTGACGGCGATGGTCGGCACACATTCCAAAGTACTCACGGCGGATGCCCGGATATTTCCCCAAGGCACGGCAATGATTACTGACAATGGCAGATGCGGCAGTACAATGAGCGTCGGAGGCTTTGCTCCTGACAGGGAAATTGAGAAACTCATCACCCAGATACCGGTACGTTCCATGGAGTGCTGGGACTCGCTGGAAGCGCAAGGAGTCCTGATTGAAGCGGACGATTCCGGCAAGGCGGTTTCCATTGAGACACTCCGCATACCCGTGGCGACGCCTGAGCAGCATGCGGACACAGGAGCTTCCGACGAAGAATGATTTCATTCGGGCGCCTCTCCTTCCCTGTGACTTCCTTGTGGCTTTTCCATGTAGCCAACATCTTCCGTTGCTCAAAAGGATGGGGATATGTATACTTGCCACATGGCAAAACAGCGCCGACAAGCAACTTCCTCGCCATCATGGATCACACAGCTCCGAGGGATGCTGCCCGTCATGCTTACTTTCATGTTCCCCGTTATGCTGAGCGTGGCATTACTGAGTGCCTGTTCCTTCATGCCTGAAGAAATGCTGACTGAAGAAACCACGGAAGGCGCGCCTTCCGTCGTCCTTTCCGCCGCTGTCTACACCGTCGCGCTCAAAGGGAAGGAACCCATGACCATGGAAAGCCCCATGATTAGTCTGTACAACAACAGCAGAACTGTCCAAGTCGCAATGCCGGTATTCAGTCATGAAAAGGATGATGGTTCACTGGTGCAGGGTTCTGCGCTCAGCGGCAGCTATAACGCGAATACAAAGACTCTTTCGTTAATCGGCTCCGTAATCCTTGATGATGGAGAGCTTGGCTTGAAGCTTACGGGAAGCCAACTAAGCTGGATGCTTGATGTCCAGCAGATTGTCAGCACTGCTCCTGTCACCGTCGTCTTTGGTTCCGGCAGCACCATCAACGGGAATAACCTGTCTGGCAGCCTGGAAAGCGGGCGTTTCGTACTGACAAACGCTGAAGGATGGATTGTACCATGAAAAATTTCCGCAGTATCCTTACTGTAATCTTCCTCATCGGCCTTGCCTCCCCTGTCCTGTGGGCAGCCGATCCCATAGAATTTTCCGGCGGTTCCACAGAGGCAATCATCCGCTCAGGTGATGAAAGGGTCAAAATTTCGGAGGGAGCCAGGGTGACTACAGGGGACATCACCATCACTGCCCAGGTTATCGATGTATCCGGAGAAGGCTACAGCTATTTGGAATGCACGGGAGATGTTGTGCTGAAAGATGCTGGCAAGGGCATAGAGATGTCCGCCGGAACCATCACCTATGACAGGAATGAATCCATCCTCCTGTCCCGTGAACAGACATCCGTCGAAGACAAGGAAAAAGGCATAACGGCGCAAGCAGGTTGGGTACGCTATCAACAAGAGGAAGGAATCCTCACATTCCAGGACAATGTGAACCTGACCCGGACTACTGACGACGGAATCATGGTCTGTACCGCCGAAACAGTGACATACGTCCGTTCTTCCGGCACAGTAATGCTCGATGGCGGAGCCGTCGTCACATGGAAGAACGACACATACCGGGCGACCACCATCCGCGTGAACCTGGACACTGATGAAATCACCATGAGTGGGGAAATCAGGGGGACAATCAATGGCTGACACCGCGACAAGCGTCCTGAACATACAGCACTTGATGAAATACTATGGAAAGAAACCCGTGGTGAGGGATATTTCGTTTTCCATGCGCAGCGGTGAAGTGGTCGGTCTGCTCGGCCCCAACGGCGCGGGCAAGACAACTACTTTCTACATGGTGGTAGGTTTTCTCCGTGCCGATTCTGGCAAAATCAGCATTGACGACACGGATGTCACCGAGTTGCCCATGTACCGCCGTTCGCTCCTCGGCCTCTCCTACCTGCCTCAGGAAGCCTCCATATTCCGCAAGCTTTCGGTGCGCGACAACATTCACCTTGTCTCGGAAAGCAGGTCTGATTTGAGTGCGGTTGAAAAAAAAGAGTTGACGGACAGGCTCATGGAAGAATTCGGCATCACCGGAGTGATGTCTCAGAAAGGCTACACTCTTTCCGGAGGAGAACGCCGCCGTACCGAGATTGCCCGTGCCTTGGCGACTTCTCCCCGCTTCCTTCTGCTTGACGAACCCTTTGCCGGCATAGATCCGAAGGCCGTCTACGAAATACGACAAATCATCCGCCATCTGGCGGCTCAAGGCATAGGAGTCCTGCTTACCGACCATAATGTTCGTGATGCGCTGGCCATCACCGACTGCTCCCACATCATCCATGAAGGAACCCTGTTGGTGTCCGGTACAAAGCAGGATCTCCTGAATGATCCTACGGCGCGTCACATTTACTTCGGTGATGAGTTCGAGGACGTATGACATGCTTGCTCCGCAGCTGACCCTGGAACAGAAACAACTACTCAAGCTTTCACCCCAGATGCTCCAGTCCTTTGAGCTGATGATGCTTCCCTTGCAGGAATTGCAGGCGCGTATTTCCGATGCCATAGAATCAAACCCCGCCCTTGAGATACCGGAAAGCACAAGCATTTCCTATGAAGACTTCACCCGCATGGGCTTCCGCGACAGAGACTCCATGGATGATTCCCTCACTGACTCCGCGAGCTATGGCTCGGACATTTATGACGGCCAGCATTACCGTGCGGACGGTGCGACTCCCGGTGAAGCACGGGGATATGATGAAAACGCAATGCAACGCCAGAATCGGATGATTGATGGCGTATTGACCCAGAAAGAGAGTCTTCAAGAACATCTTTTCAAGCAATTGAACCTTCATGAACTTACCCGACGCCAAAGGCATATCGCCGAACTCATCATCAGCAACCTCGATGCCAACGGGTTTCACACGCTACCGGTCGAGACTCTTGAAGATGGGTTGACGCAGGAGGATGTCGCCCCGGTCGTCAGCCTTCTCCAAAGTTTCGACCCTTCTGGAATCGCAGTCACCGACTTCCGTGAATCCCTGGTCGTCCAGGCACGCAATGACGGACTGGAGGCACAAGTCCTGGATGATTTCTCACGGCTTGTCTACGATGCGCTGGAACTGATGCGGCCAGGCAAGGAAGCGGAAGCGGCAAAGATGCTTAAACTTGATCCTGATGAAGTGTCCACCTTATACGCCTACCTCAGGAGCCTTACCCCCTTTCCCGGACAGGCGTACAACACGGAGCCTGACCAGTTCGTCATACCGGATCTCAGCATCCATGTCGTAGACGGTTCGCTGGAGATGCGGCTCAACCAAGACGCGCTTCCCGCTCTGACCATCAATACCCAGTTCACTGGTCTCGGTGAAACCTTGAAGGAACGAAAAGACGATCCCTCCAGCAAGGAAACCGTCGAATACATCCAGAAAATGTCGCGCGAGGCTTCTGTCCTCATCAGTCAGATACATCTGAGGAACCAGACTCTTCACAAGGTCGGTCTTGCCCTGATTAAGCTCCAGAGTGATTTCTTCTTCAAGGGGCCGCGCTATCTCCGTCCCATGACGTTGAAGAATGTCGCGGAGGAAGTGGGTGTCCATGAAACCACAATCAGCCGTATCTCCCAGGCAAAATGGATGGATACCGACTGGGGATTCCTGCCCCTCAAGCAGATGTTCAGTACTGGAGTCGCGACTTCCGGAGGCTCGACGGCGGACATGTCGCGCACATCCGTCAAGGAAATCATCCGTGAAATCATAGATGAGTCGGAGAACAAGCGTCTTTCCGACCAGAAAATCAGTGACCTGCTTGCCAAAAAAGGAATATCCGTCGCACGCCGTACCGTAGCGAAATACCGCAAGGAACTTGATATCGATTCTTCTTTTGGCCGATGACGACCTCCCAATAATCCTCCTGAACCTATCCGTCATGGCATCTTGCAGCTCTTGGGACGCTCCTGGACGCTTATGGGTGCCTTTGACAAGAAAACATGTTTGACGGGACATCATTCCAGGATATATCTTGTATATAGACAACCAGCAATGAGGAGGAACCTATGAACGTTACAATCCGTGGTGTCCGTTACAACCCAAGCGAGGAAACCCAGCAATTCCTGGATAAAAAGCTTCAGAAGGTCCAATTCGCGGAAGACTATCTGCATGACCTGGATATCGTCATTACGCGTGAAACTATTGGACAGGGATTTCATCTTGATGCCAAGATGCATTTTTCCTGGGGTTCCCTGAAGGTCGTCAGCACTGATTGCTATGAGTTGTACGAAGGCATAGAAGCCCTCGTCGATAAGATAGAAGCCGCCGCCAGCAAGGAAAAAGGCAAGGTGAAAGGGCGATGACCGCCATCTTCACCAGAATCAGACATTCGCAATTCCCCTTTTGGGATGACGGGAGCCACAATGGTTCCCGTTCTTTTATTTTCAGGGTTGCTGTGCTATAGTCGGTCAAGGATTCGGTCAAAGATAAGATGACGGAGGGGACTGGATGAAGGCTTTCACTATTCTGGATCTGTTGGATCTCGACCTCAAGGAGCATAATATCCTTGAGCTTTCCTGCATAGCCGGACGCAGCGGTCTTTCACGCAAGATAACCACGAACAAAATCAGCCGTCCCGGATTGCCTCTCAGTGGATATTTTGATGAATTCAGCGTTGAAAGCATCCAGGTCTTCGGCCGTGGGGAACAACATTTCCTGGCTCACCTTGAAGTTCTCGGAAACTATGAAGCCATTGAGAAAATACTCTCGTCCAATGTTCCGTGCTGCATCTTCAGCGACATGGGGACGCCGAGCGCACATTTCATCAAACTTGCGGAGGAAAACAGCTGTGCCATCCTTCAGACGCCTCTGCCCTCCTCCGACTTCTCCCGGCATCTGTATCAGCTTCTTGACGCGGTTTTCGCGCCGACCATCACTATCCACGCCGTTATGGTCGAGGTATTCGGCATCGGCGTGCTGATAACCGGAGACAGCGGCGTAGGAAAAAGCGAGACGGCGTTGGAACTGATTGAACGTGGACATCGCCTGATCAGCGACGATACGGTCAAACTCCGTAATATCGGTGACAACCATCTTATCGGCTCCGGGGAGAATCCTCTCCTTGCCCATCACATGGAAATCAGGGGTCTGGGCATCATCAATGTCGCGCACTTGTTTGGCGTCGGCGCAATCCGCGAACGCAAGCAGGTGCAACTGGTGGTGAAGCTGGACAAGTGGGAATCCCAGAAAGACTATGACCGCATAGGGAGCGCATTGGAAGAGACCATCCTGGGCATCAGCATCCCCATGGTCGAGATTCCGGTGAAACCCGGTCGCAATGTCCCTATACTGATAGAAACCGCCGCCAGAACCGAGAGATTGAAGAAACTGGGCTATTATTCGTCAAAAGATTTCGACCAGACCGTGGTTCATTGGCTTGAGAGCCAAACGGCGCGCTCGGTGTATTATGATGAGGAAAAACCCTGATGATCGAGCGCACCTTGACAATCACCAACCGTGCCGGCATACATGCCAGGCCAGCGGCACTCATAGCAAAGGTTGCCAATCGGTACGTCAGTGATGTATTCTTCTTGAAGGATGCCATGAAGATAAACGGCAAATCGATTATGGGAGTCATCACGCTGGGAGCCACATACAAGTCGAAGCTCACCATGCAGTGCGATGGGCCTGATGAAGCGGAGATGGCGGATGCCATTGAACATGTGTTTGCAAATCATTTCGAGGAATGAAGGGAGTCAGCCATGAAGGAACTAACCGCGCGACAGAAAGAAATAGCCTCGTACATAAGCTCCTTCATCACTGAGAACGGGTATTCCCCCTCTGTCCGTGATGTGGCTTCCCATTTCCACTTCTCCCCCAAGGCGGCGCATGACCATCTCTGCGCTTTGGAACGGAAAGGCGTAATCAGGCGCAATGAGGCAGGACTTTCCCGTACCATGGAAGTAATCAGCGAGCAGTATGCGCCTTTCCAGGAAATGATCAACGTACCGGTGCTGGGCAACATAGCCGCAGGCAAGCCCATCATGAGCGAGGAAAACATGGAAGACACGGTTCCAATCCCCGCTTCAATGCTCAAACGTACCCCTGACCCCTACTATGCCCTGAAAGTACGTGGGGAAAGTATGGTGGGTGCCGGTATATTCGACGGCGACCTTGCCATCATCCGCCATGCTACGACCGCCCGCAACGGTGACATAGTGGTAGCCAGCGTCGGGGAGATGGAATCCAATGCCATCACCCTCAAACGTTTCTATCGGGATGCCCACATGATTGAACTCCGCGCTGAAAACCCTGAAATTGGCCCTATCCGCACGACAGACTGCCAGATTCACGGCACGTTGTTCCTTCTCATCAGGAACTACGGCGGATGACCATGGCCGCTCCATCCGCCTATCTGTACCTGGGACCTGAAAACGGCGAAAAAGACGCCGCTGTCTCACGTATCCGCAATGCCCTTGCCGGAGCACATCCTGCACTTGACGAATATCTTTTCATAGCATCGAAGGATGATGAGTCAATCCATGGTTTGTCAGAAGCCCTTACTAACTCAGGATTGTTCTCTGATTATTCTTTCATCCTTCTCCGGATTGCCTCCGAAGCAAAGGTGTCCACGCTGCAACCTGTCCTTGACTGGCTCAAGGAACCGACCCCAGATGTCACCATAGTCCTGACAAGCGATGAGACACGGGTCAGCGCAACGCTCCAGAAACTTGTACCCAAACAGAACCAACAGACGTTCTATGAGATGTTCGAGAACAGGAAACCACAATGGATTCAAGATTTCTTCCGCTCCCGCCGTATGGGAATCAGCCGTGGCGCGACGGATTTGATTCTCACCCTGGTTGACAACTCCACCGATGAATTGAAAGAAGCCTGCGCACGCCTTGCCGACTACCTGAGTCAAGATTCCTCCGCGAAACATTCCAGCGTCACGGAGGAAGACGTTGAGGCGTATCTTTCTTTTTCCCAAGGCGTCACTGCGTTTTCCGTATTCGAACATGTCGCCAGAGGGAACCTCAACGGTGCCTTGCTGACCATCCATTCCTATATGGATGCGGAGCCTAACAAGCTGCCCCAACTGCTGGCCGCCATGAGTTGGCAGATGAGGCGGTTGCTCTCATTGAGCGAGAACCTTTCCCAGGGGATGAATGAGGATGAAGCCATGCAGTCCGTGGTCACATATGGTAAACCTGTCCCCATCAGGAATCTGAAGGATAAAGGTTTGAACAAAGAAGCGGTTCGTCGTTACTCTCCGGAAGATATCAAGACAATTCTGGTTTCACTCGCCGACTGGGACAGGGACATTCGTTCATGGCCGGGAGACATGCACCGAACCATCTGTGATGCATACGCCTACCGCATCATCATACGAAAAGGGAAAAAGACAGGGCTTCCCCGGTTCGCGTCATTGCGTACCGTCGCCCGCTCAAGCTATTAGGAGACCATCAGGAAACTTCCGGCACTTATTCGGCACCATTCATTCGGCAGTATCTATCCGGGGATCCTACAGATTGAGTTTCCTTAAAATCTTGCGTGCGACAATGAGAGGAATCTTCGCTTTGCTGGCTATATCTTCCTCTGAAGCGGACAGAAGCGCATCCAAAGATCCAAAGGTTCGCATGATGCGGGCACTGCGGGCAGAACCGACACCTTCCACAGATTCCAGGAGTTTGAACGTCGCGTCCTGGGAACGGAGCCGCTGGTTGGCGTTGGTAGCGAAGCGGTGACACTCATCCCTCACGGCAATCAGGACTCTCAAGGCAGGAGAATCCTCCGGCAGGAGCAGCGATGGCCGGTCATCATCGAACACGATTTCTTCCAAATCCTTCGCCAGTCCCACCAAAGGGATGTCAGACAATCCAAGAGAATCCAGGATTTCCCGTGCGGCTCCCACCTGCCCCTTCCCGCCATCAATCATAATGAGACCAGGCTTTTCCAAATTCTCGTTCAAGACGCGCGTATAGCGTCGGGCAATCGCCTCGCGGACAGCTTCAAAGTCATCAATACGTCCGTCAAGGCTCTTGATATTGAAACGGCGGTAATTCTTTGGATCAGGGTTGCCGTCCCGGAAGGAAATGAGCGAGGCAACGGTATATTTTCCCGCAAGCTGCGCAATGTCGAAACCTTCAATCAACATTGGCGGAGCTTCCAGCCCCAGCTCCTGCGCCAATTCCTCCAACGCTCCCGTATTGTCCCGGCTGCGCAGGCGTTTCTCGACATCCCGCGCGGCATTTTCCGCCGCCATCTTCACAATACGGAAATGCTTGCCTTCCATAGGCAGAGTCACTTCAATGTGCCGGTCATGAGTCTGTGAGAAATACTGGCGGATCAGATCAGTGTCAATTTCATGGGAAACATACAGAGTCTTCGGCAGTTGTTCACCGTCCGCATAGTATTGCATCAGGAAGTTCAGAAGCGTCTCCGTCTCATCCCCAAGCGTCTCCGCCCGGTAGAGAGCCCTGCCGATCAGCTTGCCTTCCCTTATCTGCATGATGGAAACAGTACAAAGCGGCGCACGCATCTCTATGGCGGCATAATCCCGGCTTTCATCAGAGAAATCCTCCACCTGACGTGTTCGGTTCACTGATTCCAGGGCAAGAAGCACATCTCTCTTGGCTGCTGCCGTTTCAAAATCCAGTTTCTTGCTCGCAGAAGCCATTTCAGCACGAATTTTTTCTTCCAGGCTCTCAGAACCATCTTCAAGGAACTTGCGCACCTGGTCAACATAGGTCTTGTACTGTTCCTCTGTGACCGCTCCGATACACGGCCCGGCACACATGCCAATATGATGGTACAGACAAGGTTTCTCGCGCATCCTCAACGGAGAACCGCATCTGCGCAAAGGAAAAATCTTGGAAATCAACTCCAGACAGGTGTCAAGTTTATGGGCGTCCGGATAGGGACCGTAATAGGATGAACCGTCCTTGATGACACGTCGTGTCTTGAACACCTTGGGAAATGGTTCGGCGGTAATGCGAATCAGAGGATAACTTTTTCCGTCTTTCAGCGAAATATTATAATGAGGCGCATATTTCTTGATTAGATTGTTCTCAAGGATCAGAGCTTCATAGTCCGTACCGACAATGATATGATCAATGTCGGAAATTTTCCGAACCAGTGCCTCGGTCTTGATGTTCCGTCCTGAAAGAAAATAGCTCGTCACCCGCTTGCGAAGGTCTTTCGCCTTGCCTACGTAGATGACGTGTCCGGAAGAATCCTTCATGACATAGACGCCGGGGGCATGGGGCAAGGCGCGCGCTTGTTCCCGTGGGGGCATTCCCTCTACAGCGGAAGCGGCATCCGTTTCGTTTCCAGTCGTTCCGGCATCATCGTCCTTCATGCATTGAAAATACCCGTAGGAAGTTTTTTTTGCAACAGTGAAGTATGGCAAGGGATAAAGAGAGCAAACATCCCTCACCGTGAATGGTTGATGATAATATTCAAATATAATATTCCTAATTAGGATTTATATATTCGTATGCAATATTCATATTTTTCTTTAAATCTTACCCTGCTCCTCCATTCGCCTCCTTTTATTCAAAAATAAATACTGCCAACAGGGAGAGAGTCACGAGAAACGGGGAACAAAACGCGGGATAAATCACTATGCTTGCGCTGTGAATGCAAAACAAGTAAACTAGACACGGTGTACAGAACCCATAGAAACGCTATTCCATGGAAGGGAAAAGAAAACCGTCCTGTGGAAGACATGGAAGAAAGGTAAACCAATGGCAAGAAGAAATGACGCGGCACGTGTTGCCGATATTACATCATTAAAAAAAATTTTCCCCTACATCATGAAGAAAAGGTCAGAAAGCCTTGTCTATCTTGATATTACCATAGACTTGACCAGAGCTTTGCAGTTCGTCAAGGAATTTAACAAGACGCCTGACAATGGATGTGACCACCAACTGAGAGTCTTTGAGCTGATTGTGGCCGCTCTCATGAGAACCATTGCAGTCCGTCCACAGATGAACAGGTTCATCAGCAAGGGCAAATACTGGCAGCGCAATGAACTGTCCTGCAATTTCATTGTGAAGGAAAGTTATGATGACGATGCTCCTGAACATGGAGTACTCCTCTATGTAAAGCCTGAAATGCGTCTTCATGAGATTGCCAACAAGATAAACAAGGGCATTGTCGAAGTGACTCAACCCGCAGCCGAAACCAATGTCGATTCCCTCATAGACGCAGTCATGAAGCTCCCCCACTGGCTGTTATCGGCATGTGTCGGAGTACTGAAGTGGCTGGATTCAATCGGCAAGGCACCAAAAGCACTGCGTGACTTGGATGGGCTGCATACATCCATCTTCATAGCGAACATGGGAAGCATTGGCATGGGCCCCAGTCCGAAACACCATCTTTATGAATGGGGTACTACCAGCCTCTTTGCCGCCCTGGGAAAACTGAAACGCAAACGTAATTACCATACTCCCAGCGGTGTACCTGAGTTCCAGGATACAATGGAAGTGTCCTTTACCATTGATGAGCGCATTTGCGATGGATATTATTCCATGAAGTCAATCAGAACTTTCCAGGAAATCCTATATACTCCTGAAATCTTGCTGGAAGGCCCGCAGCTTCCTCCCCCGCTCAAAACCGCGCGGCAGGTAAGGCAAGAGAAGAAGACTGTCCGCAAGAAGAAAAAACAGGAATTGAAACTGGCACGCAAGGCAGCAAGAAGGAAATCCGCCGCCTGATTTACTCCTGGCCTATTTCAACTTGGCTTCAAACTGCTCACGGGCACGGCCAGTCAAAGGATTCTCCTTGCCCGCAAGCATCTCCTTGAGCGCCGCGAACTCGCTTGCGCTGAATTTCCGCCCGCCAAGAGTATGCTCACGAAAAGCCTCGACCGTCATAGGGCAGACTTTCTCCACAATATCAAGCATGACATCGGCATAAACACGTATTTCATACTGGGCATGCGCATCAGTACGGAGCATCAGGAAACGGAGGAGATTGTGCAGATCCATCTGCCAGTACCATTCGGTGTACGCGCTCAATGGCAGATTTATCCGGGCAAGTTCCCGCGCGACTCCCTGCTCCAGAACATTGTGGTATGAAGCGAAAGCTCGCCTCTGATCTTCCGCCAACATGCCGCATATCTTTTCCGCCATCTCCGGAGGAACAGGCTCCGACGCCCTGCCCTGCTTGTTGTCCTCGCTCTGAAGATTGACATGGTGCGGTTGCGGAAGATATGCCTCATCCTTGAGGATGCTGTACCGGCCTGATATCTCATTGATACGGGCGGTACGATGCCGCACCCATTGCCGCGCGACGAATATGGGCATTTTCACATGAAAGGTGAAATTCACCTGTTCAAAAGGGGAAGTATGCTCATTGCGCAACAGGTAGCTTATGAGTCCCTTGTCCTGACGGTACGTCTTCGTTCCTTCCCCATAGGACACCCTGGCAGCCTGTACAATGCGCTCATCGCTTCCCAAGTAATCAACAAGCCGTACAAACCCGTGGTCAAGGACGAGAAACTCTTTATCCAGTATTTCTTCAGCCGCAGGAACAATGCAGTGCGCCATTCTATCACCTCGCAAAATATGTCCTCTATTATGCATCGGCATGCCAGTACGGACAAGTAGTCGTGAAGTTCCAGGAAATCATACCGCACGATTCTCGCACAATGTCACGCGACATCCGTATGGGGGGGGGGAGAACGATGCATGAGAAAACGGTTACAGCACTCCCAGCCGATGCATTGCCATAGCGACTGCTACGACGCAGGCTGTCTCGGTACGCAGCACGCGCCCCCCCAGGGAAAAGACGGAGAAGCCTGATTCCAGGAAAAACTGCCTCTCCCTATCGCTCCAGCCCCGTTCAGGACCGATTGCAACGGTACAGGCTTTCGTTATGGCATCACCGGCAGAAAAGAGAGGCGCGTTCTCCGTATTGTCCAAGAGGAAATGCGCGGCATGCGGAGAAAGAAGCCTGGCGGCATGATTGACAGAAGGAGTGAGGAAAAATTCTGGGAATCCCGTGCCAACCGCCTGCATCGCTCCGTCCAGGAGATATTTCATGTATTCTCCGTCACTCCATAGACCGGCTGCCTGGTACGATTTCTCCGCGGTATCAGCCCCGCTGACAATCAGGCGGGAAACTCCCAGCATGGCCGCGTCACGCAGGATACGCTTCATGCAAATCGGACGGACTTGGGCGACAAGCAACGTCACGGGAACCTGCCCCCGCGCCTCATCGCCTTCTTTTTCCTGTGTCCATGAGAACCTGATGCCGCTTTCGTCAAGACTCTCTATCTTGGCATGACCGGAGGCTCCGTTCACGATGCCCGCGGAAAAACTATCTCCCTCATGGAGCCTGAGTACGTGGATGATATGTCCATACCGGAAATCGGAAGCGGGAAGAAAGGAGTCCGCGTCAAGGTTTTCAAACAAGACAATGTTCATGGTTTCTACTATAGCATGAATCCATGAAAATTACGCCTTCAGCACAATCGACTCCAGGCTTGTCGTCCGTTTCGTCCCAGACAAAATCCTGCGACGATTGCCGATGACGGTTTCCTTTGGTACTATTTAGGCATGGGACACACGGCGCGTATTCTGACATTGCTTCTCTGCTCGGTTCTCCTGCTCCCGGCCACGGCAATAGCTAACGGTCGCATGGAGGCGAAAATCTCCATTGAAACGGAAATACGTCATCCTGTACCATCCGCGCCGCCAATTCCCGATGATGGCATAACGCTTGTCATTGCCCTGGACAAAGGAGAAGATGTCCTGAGCTTTCATCCCCATGAAGCGGCGACTGCCCTATCTTCCCTTGCCTCATCAGCTGTCGCGGAAGGTTTGACGACTTACTCACGGGATGCCTCGGATGCCGTTCCGGCTCTCGCCAGTTCGTGGATACAGTCCACCGACGGACTGATGTGGATATTCACCCTGCGAACCGGCATATGCTTTTCAGACGGAACGCCCATCACATCTCATTCCGTCATTGACTCCTGGCTCAACCTGCTGGCTCCGGGAAACCCCAACTCAAGTTATTCTTCTTTCTTGGACAGCGTCGTCGGCGTCAAGGCATACCGGACAGGAACCGGAGAAACATCGGGCGTCGGTTTCCGCGCCTTGGACGACACCCATTTGCTCATCTCCCTCAAATATCCGGCGTCCTATCTCCCCATGCTGCTGGCTTCTCCGGGTTTTGCCGTTGTCCATCCTGCCATCCTGAAGGACAACAACCTCGCCGGAACGTATTCAAGCGGCCCCTTCATCCTCAAGTCGCAGGACAAATACGGCTATACGCTGGTCAGGAATCCTCAGCATCAGATTGCGGATACGCCGGGTTATGACATCTTGCGTCTGGACATTCGCGGTCCCGGTATAGCCGTCTATGAAGATTACAAGAACGGGAAGATACACTGGTCCCAAGTCTATATACCTGAACCGTGGCTGACTGGCGGAGACGTGTTCATGGCTCCCCAGTACTCAACCGATTTCTTTTATTTCAGTACGCAGGAAGAACCCTACGCCGACCCACGGGTACGCCGTGCGCTGCTCAGCCTGCTCGATGCCAAGGTGATACGCTCCCTGAAACCTTTGATCGCCACAAAGTCGCTGGTGCCTTTCAGCACGGCAGCTTTCCCGTCTTCGGCAGTGACGGCGGATGAGCGCAGGACACAGGCTCTCTCCCTGCTGGCCGAAGCCGGGTATGGAGACTCCGGAAAAAGCCTGCCGGAAATCGTCATGGCGGTGCATAGAGGTTCCCAGACACAGCAAACGGCGGAATATATCGCCGATACATGGGCACGGGAACTAGGCATCACCGTCATCCTGGATACCGTTCCTTTGTCCGTCTATGCGACACATCCTGAAAATTCCCCTTATGAATTTGCCACGCTCACATGGATCGGGGACTTCCCCGCGCCACAGGCGTTTCTCTCGCTTTGGCTGTCGGACAGCAGCTACAATCTCGGCAAATATGCCGACAAAGAATATGACGCCTTGGTAAGCCTCGCCAACAAGGCAACGGATGAAGAGGAACGTTCACGTTTCCTTAGCCAAGCGGAACAACGTCTGCTTGACCAAGGAGCCGTCTATCCTCTCACTCACGGTTTCTCCGTCAACTTCGTGAATACCCGTCTTCTCTCCGGATGGGAAGCTAACGCCCTGGACATCCATCCCTGGCGTTACCTTACGCCTGCCCGGTAGAACGTCCGTACATTGTCACCATGCCTGAGAATCTCTCCACCATCCAGCCTTGCAGAGCTTCGGGGTTCATCCTCCATCCCCAATTATGGGTACCGCAGGTTCCCGGTGTATTGAAACGCGCTTCATCGCCGCATCCCAAGATATCCTGGATGGGGAACACGGCATAGCGGGCACGGCTCATCATGATGACGCGAATCATCTGCCAGACGACATCCCCATCATCACATTGAAGATAGCACCTCACCATGTCCTTGTACTCATGGGAAAGCGAGGAGAACCATCCCCGGCTGGTCTGGTTGTCATGGGTTCCGGTATAGGCCGCGCTGTCATAGTCATACTCATGGGGAAGATAGTCATGATGGGGATTGAAGCGGCCATCTTTCTTTTCAAAGGCGAATTGGAGGATCTTCATGCCGGGGAATCCGTTTTCAACACGCAACTGCTCGACATCGGGAGTAATCACTCCCAAATCCTCCGCTATGATGTCCATGTTTCCCAGCTTCTCACGCGCAGCGGCGAGCAAACGGGTTCCGGGAGATGCGACCCAGCGTCCGGAGGCGGCTGTAGATGCCGATGCCGGTACTACCCAGCAGGCGGCAAAACCTCGGAAGTGGTCAAGCCGCAGGATATCCACTTGGGAGAAAGCCGCCGCAAGCCGACGTGTCCACCAAGCGAAACCATCTTCTTCATGCTTTTCCCATGCATACACCGGGTTACCCCACAACTGCCCCGTGGCAGAGAAGGCGTCGGGCGGAACTCCCCCCAGCTCCGTCTGCACACCATCGGGAGAAAACGAAAGTAGTTCACGATGACTCCATGCGTCAGCACTGTCAGCCGCAACATAGATAGGCAGGTCTCCAATGATGGATATACCTTTGCCGTGAGCATAAGAACGGACTGCCTGCCACTGACGGAAAAAGAAAAATTGCCTGATCTTGGCATTCTCCAGCTCGACAGCCTTTTTCTCACGCCATGAAACCAGCGCGTCAGGCTTGCGCAGGGCTATGTCCTTGTCCCATGTTGTGAACCAGCGGGAGTCCCCATAATGGACGCACAATACTTCATACAGGGCGTAATCTTCCAGCCATCCCGCCTGGGCTGCACAGAAGGCATGAAATTCCTCCATGAGAGTATCATCAGCGGTCTTCAAGAAACGGGCAGCAGCCAAAGCAAGCAGCGGTTCCTTCCATGCACGCACAGCGGCATAATCTACGTAATCAGATGGAAAGGACGGGGCGGAAAGCAAGGCATCAATATCAAGAAATCCCTCAATGGCAAGGGAGCGCAGGTCAATGAGAAGTTCATTGCCGGCGAAGGATGAGCGGGCGGCATATGGGGAATCCCCGTATCCTGTGGGGCCAAGAGGGAGGATTTGCCAGAGCGAGACTTGCATACGGGAAAGCAGGTCAAGGAAATCACGGGAACCCTGTCCGAAATCCCCGATGCCATAGGCTCCGGGCAACATGCCGGGATGCAGCAGGATACCTGCCACGCGTCTTTCTGTTTTATTCTTCATGAGATGCACTGTATCGCAAAACCAAGTCCTGTGGCTATCTGGCAGCACGGGTTGCGCTTGTACTTAGCGTGATTTTGCTGTATGATGAACACATGAGTTCTTCAGATATAGGCATGAAATTTTCTGTCGGTGACCACATTGTTTATCCTCTCCAGGGGGTCGGCATCATCAAATGTATCGAAGAACGCAACTTCCAGGGTGAACCTCAGCCGTATTATGTCATCCACATTGCTATCTCGGACATGATTGTCAAGATTCCCATTGCCAAAGCCGCGGAAATGGGCATCCGTGCCATTGTCCCTCCCAGCGAGGCACAGGAGGCCATTGATAGCATCTCCAGCAAATATGACCCCCTTCCTGTGGACTGGAAGACACGCTACCAGATGAACGTCGATCTTCTCCAGCAGGGTTCCATTGCTTCCATAGCCCAGGTCGTACAGGCATTGTATCACCGAAGCAAGGTCAAGGAGCTTCCCGTCCAGGAACGCAAGCTGTACGATGGCGCTCTCAGGCTTCTTATTGATGAAGTGTCCTTCTCACTCAAGAGACCCGAAGACGAGATAGAAAAGCTCATCTTCTCACGGCTGGAGAAAAAGTGACCCATGGCTTTCCCTCCTCACGCGGTCGTCGTGACGGCGGCCGGGACAAGCGATAGATTCAGTATATCCAATGACGAAACCCTCTCCGTAAAAAAGGAATTTCTAACGATCGATGGCAAAACTGTCTTGTACCGGGCAGTTTCTCCTTTCATGGAGGTTCCAGGATGCCGCTTGCTTATCGTGACGTATCCGGAGGGTATGGAAGCGGATGTCGCCTATGCCCTTGATGACATCATGAACCAGAATCGTATTCCTCTCTTTCTGGTAACCGGTGGCAGGACAAGGCAGTCTTCCGTACAGTGTGCCCTGGAGAGGATTGCGTCTTTGGACATTCCCATAGAATATGTAGCCATCCACGACGGAGCTCGCCCTTATGTGACTCCTCAGTTGGTCATAAACACATTGGCCATGGCTTCCGTGTTCGGCGGAGCCGCTCCTGTGATACCGGTAAATGACGCCCTCACGGAAGTGGATGAAAATGGCCTGATGCGCAACCACATCCCCCGTGCCATGACACGAGCCATCCAGACACCCCAGATTTTCCGATTCACGGAAATACTTGAGGCGCACAGACAAGCTGCCCGTTCCGGACACTACTCTTATGTAGATGATACCGAGATATACCAGGCGCATGGCGGCCATGTCTGCGCGTCGGAAGGCGACCGCGCCAACAGAAAGATTACCTGGCCGGAGGACATACCGGATTACGCCGCCCAAGTCGCCGCATACAGGGAGGCACGGGACAAGGGAAGGAAACAGATGAAAGCACTCCGTGACTTCGAGGCGCTTCGCACGCAGACCCGGATGGAAATAATAGCACACCAGCGGAATGCTGAAATCCACGGAGAAAACGGAGAAGACAATGAGCTTCAGGATAGGTAACGGCTGGGATTTGCATCGTCTGACCACTGGACGAAATCTCATGCTTGGCGGGGTTTTGATTCCTCATGACAAGGGAGAAGACGCACATTCTGATGGTGATGTCTTGATTCATGCCATCATTGACGCCCTGCTCGGTTCCATGGCAAAAGGGGACATAGGAAACCATTTCCCTCCCCATGACGACCGCTGGAAAGATGCCGACAGCAGCTATCTCCTGACTCTGGTCATGGAAACCCTGAAAGAAGAAGGTCTTTCTGTCGTGAACATCGACACCACTGTCATACTCCAGGAACCACATCTTCAACCGTATATTCTGGATATCAGGAAAACCCTTGCCCGCTTGATGGGGCTTTCTGTTTCCGTCATCTCCGTCAAAGCCAAGACAGCAGAACACATCTTGGGAGAACTTGGCAGCGGGGATGCGATAGAAGCCCAAGCAACCGTACTTGTCCATGTCATGGAAAAAACCAGGGAATTGGAAAATCCTGCGGAGACGCCATAAGCTTCTCATAAAAACGACGGCCACCGGATTTCTCCCGTGACCGCCATCCGCACCCGATTCGCCTTACTTCATCTCATGCCTTTGCAATGAGCATTGTCTTGGGATCCAGAACCACTCCCGTCGGCTTGGGGATGGTGATGCCATGGTTCTTCACCACATTCATGATCACTTTATCAATCTTCTCATCATAAATCAGGCCGATGAGAACATCAATCTGACTCATGTACTTACGCACCGTTTCCGGCACACCGTACTCGTCAATATGGGTATCACTTTTCTCAGGAGATACCGCGAACCATGCTTCAAGATTGAGTTTCTTCACAAATGCCTTAATCTGATTCAAGTCGGTTTCCGACGCAAGCGTAAGCCTGTACCCGTCGAACAGTACGGCATCAGCCTTGAACGAACCATGGTCAATCAGTGTCTCCAGGCTGTTCAAAACTTTTTCAATAGGCATTTCCTGATTGAAATTCATTACGACACGATTGGCAAGGATTGATGAATATGTTTCAGAAGGATCATCAATTGGCTTGCCATCGGACAGTTCACGGAAAACCTCTTTGTACCAATTGACTACATGTTCGACATTCCCTGAAAAGGAAACGTGGATTACTTGCTCGCCTTTGAAAAGTTTGTCAGTGGCCAACTGGACTAAGCACGCTGTCTTGCCTACACCATGACGGGATACCAAGACACCAAGATTACCACGCCCCAAACCGCCGCTGATAGACTCGTCAAAGACCCGAAGAGGGCTCAATTCAACCAACTCCTGGATTTCCATAAGCAGTACCTCCATATCATTCTGTTGTTCCTCAAGTATACCATGAAACAAGACCGCTGAAAGAAAAATGTCGTCTTTCATCACCTTTCATTATCACCAATCTACCAGATATCATTTTCTTGCATGCAACATTACTATCGGAAGATGCCATGTGAGTGCTGACAGTGACATTCAATATCCTATTGTTTAAAACAAGTAGTCTTTAGGACTGTGTTGTCAAGGGCATTTCGGATTAAATTTTCCAGAAGAATTCAATCTCCATACGGTATTGCGGATGCCGCACAGCGTTTTCTCGCCCTACGCCGGTATTACGACCAACAGCCTTTTCTTCGAGCATTCCAAACCGACTGTGGAATGGTGGAACGACCGCAATGAAATCACAATAGACGGATTCGATAAGGCAAAACGGTACACGGTTCAAGAGCTTGTTGACCGCAACTACAACATCGACCTCTGCGGATTCCCGCACGAGAAAGAAGAAATCCTGCCGCCTTGCGAATTGATTCAACAGTGTCAGGAAAAGCGGGCAAGCCTGAACGCAGACATTGACCGCATTCTCGCTGAAATTGAGACGATATTGGGGGTGCAAGCGTGAAGAAGAAAGAGAAATCAAATCTGCCGATGATTCATAGCTCGACGGCTGAGTACCTTACCTTCGTGGCGGCGACGGGCGACACACCGGACAACGTGGAGATGCGCTACCAAGACGAAAACATTTGGCTTACTCAAAAGATGATGGCGGCGTTGTATGATGTAAGCGTGGCCGCAGTCAATCAGCATATCAAGCGTATTTACCCCGATGGCGAGCTTGAGCCGGGGGCAACTATTAAGAAATACTTAATAGTTCAAACCGAGGGAACACGGCAAGTAGAGAGGGAAATCGATCACTATAATCTCCAAATGATTATCGCTGTCGGTTTCAAGGTGAACAACGAACGCGCTGTGCGTTTCCGCAAATGGGCGGATGCGCTATGCTTTTAGTGGTTCCCTGAATCGGATTATCCGAAGTACCCTTTACAGCATAGCTCTTTGAGCAAATACTGATAAAACAAAAGAGGTTTTCCCGTACATGCCGGAAAAACCTCCCATAAAAAGAACAAGGATTGCTTTATTTCTGTTCCGCTTTCCTTTTTTCCTGATACTTCTTCTTCAATTCCTCGGAAACTCCCTGAGGAACACGACCATACTTGGCGACCTCCATGGCAAATTCCGCCTTACCTTGGGTAAGGGAACGCAGAACCGTGGAATATCCGAACATCTCTGAAAGAGGAACTTCCGCCTCGACCTGACAGTTGTTGTTATCCTCGGAAGAACTGATGATCACACCACGACGCTGGTTGATGCTGCCGAAGATGTTTCCCTGGAACTCCGTAGGACCTTCGACGGACACCTTCATGATAGGCTCAAGGATAATTGGCTTGGCCTTGTCATAAACCTCACGGAAAGCACCGAGCGCCGCAGTCTGGAACGCCATGTCAGAAGAATCGACCGGATGCCATGCGCCATCATTGACAAGAGCGCGGACACCAACGACAGGGAATCCAACCTGGGTTCCTTTCTTGATTGCAGTCTGGAAGCCCTTGTCGCAGGACGGGATGTACTCGGTAGGAATAGATCCTCCCTTGACCTCGTTGACGAACTCGTAGTCCTTCGGTTCTCCCTTCTCGTTGGTCTCGCCTTCAGCAATTGGCTCGATGTAACCGGCAACACGGGCATACTGTCCTGAACCACCCGTCTGCTTCTTGTGGGTATAGTTGAACTCCGCCCGCTGGCTGATCGCTTCACGATACGCGACTTCCGGCTGCCCTATCTCGACCTCTGCCTTATATTCACGCTTCATGCGCTCAATGTAAACTTCAAGGTGCAACTCCCCCATCCCCTTGATGATTGTCTGATTGGACTCAGGATCAACATAGGTCTGGAAGGTCGGATCTTCCTTGGTAAAGCGGTTCAACGCCTTTGCCATATTGTCAGCCGCTTTCTTATCCACCGGCTTGATTGCCAGGCTGATGACAGGATTGGGAACATACATGGAACTCAGCGAATAGTTCAACGATGGGTGGCAGAACGTATCACCGCTGGCACAGTCAATACCGAACAACGCCGCGATTTCACCGCATCCTGCTTCATCGATATCTTCCATGGAAGCCGCATGCATCTTGATCAGACGGCCTACCTTGAACTTACGTCTCGTGCGGGTGTTGACCAATTCATCGCCCTTGCGAATCTTGCCTTGGTAGATGCGGATATACGTCAACTGACCATACTGTCCGTCCTCAAGCTTGAAGCCCAGGATGACAGGAGGCTTGGACTCATCGGATTCCAGGATGACCTCTGCTTCTTTCTTATCCAAGTCCAGTGCCTTGTTGACGACATCGGTCGGTTTGGGAAGATAAGCAAGGACTCCGTCAAGCAAAGGCTGGATGCCCTTGTTCTTGTAAGCGGAACCGACAAACACAGGGACAAGCTCAAGAGCCAAGGTTCCTTTGCGGACGGCATCCACAATCAAGTCCTCGGTCACTCGGTCTTCAAGCATCGCCTCCATCAACTCATCGCTAAACAAGGAAACGGAATCAAGCATTTCCTCACGCTTGGCTTGAGCCTCGGCAAGCAGGTCAGCAGGAATCTCGGCTTCCCGTTGCTGATCCATGTTGGGGCCTTCATCAAAATAATATGCCTTCATGCGAACCAGATCCACAACACCCTGGAGTTTGTCTTCAAGGCCAATGGGAATCTCAAGGAAAACGGCATTAAGCCCCAGCTTGTCAATCAACTGGAGGCGGACACGGTACGGGTTGGCCCCGGTGCGGTCGCACTTGTTGATGAATGCAATGCGGGGGATGTTGTAACGTTTCATCTGGCGGTCAACGGTGATGGACTGGGACTGGACGCCAGCAACGGCGCACAGGATCATGATGGCTCCATCAAGCACGCGCAGGGAGCGTTCGACCTCAATGGTAAAGTCAACGTGTCCCGGAGTGTCAATAATGTTGATCTCGTGCCCTTTCCACGTGACGTTCGTGGCAGCGGAGGCAATGGTGATGCCTCTTTCCCTTTCCAGCTCCATGCTGTCCATGGTCGCGCCGACACCGTCCTTGCCACGGACTTCATGAATAGCGTGAATCTTGTTGCAATAGTAGAGGATGCGCTCGGAAAGCGTTGTTTTCCCTGAGTCGATGTGTGCGCTAATACCGATATTCCTCATCAAATTCATGTCATTGATCATATAAAACCTCTCATCAGAAACTTACGGGACCTCGACCTTCTTTCCGGGCATCCGGCCACCATCCCGGCGCCCACGGAAAAAATACCTTCACGGCATATGACCGAGGTCTTCCTGCGGATTCATTCCTTTTTCAGGGGAGCAACGCACAGGACACGCTTTTTACCCAAGCGTACAGCGTGCAATACTACAATAAATTGATTAAATATTCAATCCACAAACAGTAAGGAATATATGAATATCCATCGGATGTCCTGTGGACGGATATAACCACTTTTCGAGAAATTTCTCCAGATGAGAAAATACTGCTGTATGCCAAAGAAAGCAAGCATCGGTTTCCTTCATGGGGGATGAATTTCCAAACCCCCATTGTCACCGCATTGAGCCGTAAAAAGTCTTGTAAAAAACGAATATTGACCTCCCTGAATGCTTGATACGCTGTTCCCTTCCTCTGTAGAATTACTCGATTCATTCAATGACATACATGCCAAACCCGTGGTGACACGGCAAGGACGAAGGAGTGCGCATATGGCAGAAAGCCACACGAAATCGGGATTCTGGGGTATCCTTGGGTTCACCAAGGGAACATCGAACGATGGACTGCTTCCTTCGGAGGCTCCTGGCCTTGGACGGTTGTTTCTTCTCGCCCTCCAGCAGTTCATTGTCATGTTCCCCGCTACGGTGCTGGTCGCCATTCTCACAGGCTTCCATGTCTCGACCACAATCTTTGCCAGCGGACTGGCAACCCTGAGCTTCCTCTTGGTTACCAGAGGACAGATACCACTTTATTATGGCAGCTCCTTCTCTTATATCGCCGCCATCGTGGCTATCACCGGAGGGGGGCACGCCGGAGGCTATGCTCCCGATCATCTGATTGGACAGGCACAGTTCGGCATCATGATGAGCGGCCTCGTGTCAATCTTCATTGGCCTGCTGGTCAACAAGCTCGGTTTCAAAAGAATCGAGAAGTTCCTTCCCCCGACAGTCACAGGACCTATTGCCATGATCATAGGCGTCTCCTTGATGGGTACAGCCCTGTCACAGGCTTCCGAGGGATGGATTGTCAGCTTGGTCACGCTGCTTGCGACCATAGTGTTCTCCGTCACGCTCAAGGGGGTTCTGGGACAACTTCCCATCCTCTTTGGCATCCTTGTCGGATACATAGTCGCCCTCATCACAGGACAGGTCGATTTCTCTGCGGTGAACCAGACAGCATTCTTCGTCTCTCCTCATTTCACTCTTCCCATTCCTACATGGTCGGCGATTCTGGCAATCATGCCCATAGCGGTAGCCACCATCCCCGAATCCACCGCCCATCTTTTCCAGATTGACATTTATGTCAACAACCTGACAAAGAAACGCGGAGTACCGGAAATCAGACTGTCGGACAAGCTGGGCACGAACCTGGTCGGAGACGGCATCGGCGACATTGTGAGCGCGGCATTCGGAGGACCTGCCGGAACCAACTACGGCGAAAACATCTCCACCATGGCCATCACCCGCATCTTCTCCGTACCGGTTCTGATAGCTGCTGGCGTACTCGCCATCATCATCAGTTTCTTCGGCAAGTTCAGCGCCTTGGTCAATACCATTCCCACGGCTGTAATCGGAGGGTTGTCCGTCTATCTCTTCGGCGTCATCGCAGTGCAGGGAATAGGCATCATTGTGGAGAAGAAAGTAGACCTGTTTGACAACCGTTCCCTGGCTGTCATCTCATCCATTTTGGTAATTGGCATAGGAGGAAGTTTTGCCTTCCCCAATGGCATGATTCCCTTCTTCGGCATGGAACTTCCCGCCATTGCAACGGCGGCCATCTGGGGTATCCTGCTGAACGCGGTACTGCTGTTGACCAAAAAAGACGCGTAACACGCTTTCATAAAAGGCAAAATGACGCAAAGGATATAGTGGAAAATACCAGCGCACGCACCCAACACTTAACAGGGCGTTCCGTTGCGCTGGTTTGTTTCCTCCTGCCACTCCCCATGAAGGTGACCGCCTGACCAAGGTCATGATGAGTCAACCAACCTCTTTTGCATGAAAACCCCCTCTGTAGTGCGTTTTCTGGGTATAGTGGTTATTTTTAACCATCAGAGCCGTTGGTTCATCCTGACTATTCCGTCTTGTCTTTTCTCCTTCAAAAACCACAAATTTTGATTGATTCCTACTATAGGAACGGCCTGACTGTTTCCCTATCCTTTATATGACACCTTTTCCATACCACGGTGTCATGGAGGGCCGATATGGCGGTAGTCCTGAACAAAGACAATGTACTGAGAATGAAATTCATGACAGGCATGCATAACACAGATCCTTTCTTCGTCGCTCGTGAGGAATATCTCTTTCAGATGATGCAGGAAGCAACGAACATCCATGCCCATTTGCGCCAGAGCGATCTTCCTGCCTTGCAGAGGGAAGGCCACACATGGGTCATTGCACGGGCACAGATGAAAATTGACGCCTACAACCTGTGGACACAGGACGTACATGTGAATACATGGGCACAGGAACCTGAACTGTTCTACTTCCCCAGGGTGACTACGGCAAGCGCAAGCTGTGGAAAACCGTTGTTCACCGCCGTCTGCTGGTGGGTGGTACTCGACCTTGCCACATCCCGTCCAATCCAACCTTCTGACATGATTGCACGCTTTGGACTGCCTCCTCATGACGAAACACATCCTCGTTTTCCTGCTCGGTACAAACGTTTCAGGGCAAATACGACTCCTGAAATCATCCCCCTCCACACCTGTACGCCTGTACCTCGTTATGAGGATACGGACAGCAACAACCACATAAACAATGTTTCCTATGTACAATGGATGCTGGACTCCCTGCACCGGGAATTCCGTGACACCTACAAGGCGGTGGACATGGATGTATTCTGGCTTCAACAAGTCTATCTGGGTGACAGGCTCACCATGTGTTCTGGTCCTGCCAGGGAAGCAGCCCAGAATCCTGACGTCCCTCATTATTACCATTATCTGACCCGCACGGAGGCAGACGGAAACAAGAGCTTGGTCTGGGCGGCTGAAAGCCAATGGAACAGGCGGACAAATCTTATCCATGAAACTGATTCCAAGCGTTTAGGCTGGAATGAGTAGTGTCAAATTTCCCTAATTTTCTCTCGGAGCGGGTCAAGGCTTCGAATATCGTCTGCCAGAGAGGGATAGCGCATCTGAATATTTCGTTGTTTCCATCGTTTGTCAGTGGTATAACAATTATACGATGATTTATGTGGATTTTATCGTACGTGCTGGAGCATTCATCATTGTCGGAGTTCCTTTGTTTGTTGTTTGCGTCGAGTTTGGCATTGATTATATAGCAACCGGGAAAAAGAAAGATAACGATAAGAAAAATAGCAATGAGTATCCTGCGGGAAGATGAAGGAGGCATATCATGAACAAAGTCCAGAGAGACCGGATGCATACAGGAAAGGGATTCATAGCCGCGCTTGACCAGAGCGGTGGAAGCACTCCCAAGGCACTCGCCTACTATGGCGTGGAGAAAGATGCATATTCAACCGATGAAGAGATGTTCGCGCTGGTGCATGAGATGAGGTCAAGGATCATCAAAAGTCCTGCCTTCACATCCGAACATGTCCTTGCGGCCATCCTGTTCGAGAATACCATGGACGGAGAAATCGATGGCATCCCCGTCGCGGACTACTTGTGGGAGAAAAAAGGAATAGTCCCGTTCCTCAAGATTGACAAGGGACTTACGGATCTCAAGGATGGCGTCCAGTTGCTCAAGCCCATTCCCGACCTTGATTCCCTCCTGAAGCGCGCCGCGACCAAGCATATATTCGGAACCAAGGAACGCTCGGTCATCAAGGAAGCGAATGAGGATGGCATCAGGCAGATTGTTGACCAGCAGTTCGACCTTGCCCTGAAGGTCATCAAGGCAGGTCTGGTTCCCATCATAGAACCTGAAGTGGACATCCACAGCACGACGAAGAAGGAAGCGGAAGACATCCTGAAGAAACATCTGGCAGCATGGCTTGGTAAGCTGGATGCCACGACCCAGGTCATCTTCAAGCTGACCATCCCTACGGTGGATGACTTCTACAGCGACCTGATGGAAGATCCGCATGTTCTGCGCATCGTGGCTCTTTCCGGCGGGTATAGCCGTGAGGAAGCCAACGAACGGCTGTCGAAGAACCATGGTTTGATTGCCAGTTTCTCCCGCGCCCTTGCGGAAGGACTGAACGTTCATCAGACGGATGCACAGTTCGACAAGTTCCTGGGAGCTTCCGTGCAGAGCATCTATCACGCATCAATCACCTGATACGCTCCGTCACCATGATAGCATCGTAGCATTGCACATGCCGGGGGATGTTGCAAAAGTTGCGGCATCCCTCTTTTCCATGGTTCCCATTTTTACGTAATTAACGCTTGAAAATTAATTAATTTATAATATTCACGCCTAAAATCACCAAATAACCCGAAAGTATTATATGTTTTTCATGCAAAATCATACCTTTGGGTAATAGCTTTCTGCCATCACCACGTTTATACTATTTTCTAATTACTACCATATGCGTAAGCTGGCATGTCATCATCCTCTTCATGGAGAAAGGAAAAGACACTATGAGAGAGAGAGAGAGAGAGAGAGAGAGAGAGAGCAGAGAGAGTAAACTAAGCGTCATGGTCTTCCTGACCATTCTGATGCTACTTATCACCTTCATTTCATGCGACAACAAGCTGAATGTTTCACATACCAATGCAGTGCGCTTCTCCACGGAGATAGGGCGCAAGGCCACGGCAAATTCCGAATGGCAAGCCGATGATGAAGTCGGCATTTACATGCTGGAACATGGTACTGGCACGGCAGCTACTACTGCCCCGGAACGTGCCAACAGACACTACACGGCTGACACGGCCTCCCAGACTTCCGGCTTCACTCCTGCCACCACTGCCGATACCTTGAAGTGGAATGACATTGCCGCTAATGCCAACGACACGTTCGACTTCATCGCCTACTATCCGTGGGCGTACCTGGCTCATACCGAAGATGGTGCCGGTACGACATCCTTCTATGACACTGATACCTTGTACATAGATATCAACCGGGACAGGGGGACACATGAACAGGATACCGGAAAGGCCGATGTCCTGTGGGGACGAACCGACACCGTACAGAACAATACCTCAACGGTGCATCTGAAGCTTGACCATATGCTCTCCCGCCTGATTGTCAACATAGCCCCAAGCACGACCGTTGATGCTGTGGCTATCAATGATGCCACCGCATTTGTGGCTACGGTCAAAGGCTTGGACAACATAACCACGATGAGCCTGGATGACGGTTCTTTGGCTGATGTATCCGGTCTCGCTGCGCCTATTGCAATGAAGGACATTTCCGACACGCTTACGACCACGGAAAGAGCCGAGGGCAAGCGCAGGTTCGAGGCTGTGCTGATACCTGTGGGCAACACTGATGCCCTGGCTAACGTGAGCCTGGAGTTTACCCTGAGCGGTGGTGCTAGAGCTGGTACATACACATGGAAGCCAAGTACCACAGGTGCTGTAGCTGAGGGAGACAAGCATCTGATTCACTTTGACAAAGGCAAGCAGCATGTCTACAACATGACGCTGAACACGGATGATGAAGAAGTCGCCGTTGCCTCTATCCAGATTGAGATCGGAGAGTGGGATGAAGGTGACGGCATAAACGGGGCTGCTACGTTCAAACCATACCGAGCCGTCTCCGCCGGAAGCAATCACACGATGATCCTGAAGAATAACGGCACGCTCTGGGCGACTGGATGGAACAATACTGGTCAACTGGGTGACAGCACTACGGATGACAGAAACACGCCCGAACAGGTCTGGGATTCTACCGATGGTTCCGTGAGAATGGCTGATGTCGCGGCTGTCTCTACCGGACCCGGCCATACGATGATTTTGAAGAAGGACGGCACGCTCTGGGCGACTGGATTAAACGAGTATGGTCAACTGGGTGACGGCACTATGACGACCATCAGAACTCCTCCCGTGCAGGTCAAGGCTAGTACCGATGACAACGACTTCATGACTGATGTCGCGGCTGTCTCCGCTGGACTATATCACACGACGATCCTGAAGAAGGACGGCACACTCTGGGCGACTGGATACAACAATGATGGTCAACTGGGTGTCGGCGCTGTGGCAACCTATACAACAAGCATACCCGTACAGGTCAAGGGTTCTGGTGGGGTCGGGTTCATGACTGATGTCGCGGCTGTCTCCACCAAACAGAACCATACGATGATTCTGAAGAAGGACGGCACGCTCTGGGCGACTGGATACAACTATTATGGTCAACTGGGTGACGGCACTACGACCCGCAGAACTACTCCCGTGCGGGTCAAGGCCAGTATCGCTGAGAACGACTTCATGACTGATGTCGCGGCTGTCTCCGCCGGAAGTTGGCACACAATGATCCTGAAGAAGGACGGCACGCTCTGGGCGACTGGATTCAACAATTATGGTCAACTGGGTGTCGGTGATACTACCGACAGAAGCACGCCCGTGCAGGTCTGGGATTCTACCGATGGTTCCATGAAAATGACTAATGTCGCGGCTGTCTACGCCGGAATGGGGCATACGATGATCCTGAAGAAGGACGGGACGCTCTGGGCGACAGGAAACAACGCTAATGGCCAACTGGGTATCGGTGATACGCCTGCCCAGATAAGCATCCCCGTGCAGGTCAAGGGTGCTAATGGGGTCGGATTCATGACTGATGTCGCGGCTGTCTCCGTCGGAATCTATCACACGATGATCCTGAAGAAGGACGGCACGCTCTGGGCGACTGGACGCAACAACTATGGTCAACTGGGTCTCGGTAATATTACCATCAGAAGAACGCCCGTGCAGGTAATTTTCTGACCGGAACCCCGTTCCGCTACACCGGTATGCCTCCCGGCGACAGCCTGCCGGTCTGACTCTCCGTCCGGATTCTTTCCGTTTTCATCTTTCCGCAGTTCGGCAGGAGAGCAAACCCGGCATGTTCCTTGCGGATGGTTTTCTTATGTTTCCGTTCTGTAACCGCACATCCCACCGTTCCTGATTCCTGTTTTTCTCCCTTTCCCGCTGAAAACGAAAAAGAAATTGCTACAAAACTCTCGTTTTACAACAACCCTTTTTACATTTTCATTGTTAAAAGCATTGCGAAAAATCCTATTGATAAGAAAATCGAAACTTCTTGACATGATGATATCAATGTTCTACTGTACTAGCTGACTAGTACAGTAAATTGCTAGCATATCAACCCAAAAAGGAAATGCGATGATACATGTACGCGATTTAGAGTTCCGTTACGGAACCCATCCCCTGTTCTCCCATCTGGACATGGACATCCGTGGAGGAGCCATCCATGGATTGCTGGGACTGAATGGTGCCGGAAAGACGACACTTCTCCGACTGCTTTCCGGACAGCTCTTTCCTTCTGATGGCATGATTGACGTTCTGGGATTCACCCCGTCCCAACGCAAGCCTGACTTCCTCAGCGAAATTTTCTTCATCCCTGATGAAATAAACCTTCCTGATTTTACAGGAATCCAGTATGTCGAGATGATTTCCCCCTTCTACCCATGGTTCGATGCCGCCGTCTGCGACACCTTGTGCAAGGACTTTGAGGTAGATCAACGCCGGAAGTTGACCGAACTTTCCTTTGGTCAGAAAAAGAAGTTCCTCCTGGCCTTCGGTCTGGCAAGCATGACGCCAATCATGGTGATGGACGAGCCGACGAATGGACTGGACATCCCTTCCAAGACTCAGTTCCGCCGGGCGGTTGCCGCAGCAATCTCTCCGCAGCGTTGCTTCATCATATCCACCCATCAGGTGCGCGACCTTGAGAACCTGATAGATCCAATCATCATCGTCCATAATGGAAAAATCATCTTCAACCAGAGCATCGAGGAAATCTCCGCGCGTTTCAGCATGAGTCATGAGTATGGGCAGCAGCCTCCGACGGAAGTCCTGTACAGTGAGCAAATCCCAGGAGGATGGGTCTCGGTGCATGAGACACCAGCCGGGACTGACAGGCAGCCGCTTGACCTGGAAACTCTGTTCAACGCGGTGGTCGCTAACCCTGTGGCATTTGCCCGTCAGACTCAAATCCAGGGAGGTACGCTATGAGATTCCTGTATACAATGAGACGAGAGATATACATGCAGAAGAAGCGCCTGACCATCTATGTGATTACTGCGCTTATCATCCTTTTCGTTTTTGAAGTCATGCCGGTCATCATTGCCGCAATCTTTGGTTCACACCTGCCTGAGGCATCCTTATACAGCGAGTTGTTCAGTCTGTTCCTGTTCATCGGAGGGTGCTTGTACACCAGCACTCTTTTCCAGAAGGACATGTTCAGTAAGGATAACAACCATGGATGGCTGATGCTTCCGGCGTCAACAGCGGAGAAATTCTTTGCCAAAGGACTTATGAGCATAGCATTCCCCTTTGTCTTGGTCATTTTCTTCTCGGTAGCGTCCGTCTTCATAGAAGGTCTGCTCACCTTGACTGCCAGAATACCCTTCATGCCGTTCTCGCCTTTCTTCCCCGAAGTTTGGGAGATGGTCGCCCATGCCCTCATCGCCCAATCCGTATTCCTGCTGGGAGGGGTATTCTTCAGGAAAGCTCATTTCAGCAAGACAATCCTTACTTTAGGCATCATCCTTATCGGTCTGAGCATGATAGCTGCTGTTACCACATTCCTTATCTTCCAACCAGTCATATTGTCAAACGGGGTAACCGTGTATGGTTTTGGAAGAAACGTAAATCTCCTGTCTGATTCGGACTTCTCCCTGCTGAAAACATTCGCAACCGCCTTCTACTGGGGCATACTCCCCCTGTTCTGCTGGATTACCAGTTATATTCGTGTCGAGGAGGTGCAGTATACTGATGCAGTTTGATAAACACACTTCCATTTATCTGCAAATCGCGGATTATATCAGGGATAGGATTCGTGATGGTTCATGGCCGGACGGAGAGAGGATTTCCTCAATCCGTGACATGGCCATGCTGCTCGAAGTCAATCCCAATACCGTGACGCGGACTTATACGCTCCTTCAGGATGAAGGAACGATTGAGAACCAGAGAGGGATTGGCTATTTCGTCGCTCCCGGAGCAGTGGAAAACCTGAAACAGATGAAAAAGAGGGCTTTTCTCGATGAAACCCTGCCTCGTCTGTTCACGGAAATGACGGCACTCGGTCTGGGAATAAACGACATCATTGCCAGATATAACAATGCCAAGCATGACAATGCCGAGTATGACAAAGGAAAACTCCAGCATGTGGCGGGAGAAAGGAACAACGACAATGCACAAGACAAGCAATAAACTGATCCTTGGAGCAACAATCTTCCTGGTGGTGACGACCGTCATGACTGTCATCTCCCTGAAAATGATTACCAACGCGGCTCTTTCTCAGAGAGAAGCCGCAAACGTCAGTACCGTCTTTTTAACCCAGGGCAGCCTCAAGAACGATGGCGTAGTGTGGATTGAGAAAGAGGACATAGTTTGAGCCGTATGGGGTTGTCACAAAATAAAAACAAGCGACGACCACCACATCATGCCCTGTTTTCAGATGGATTCAAAAACAAGCGAAAACCTATACACCCCTGGACGTACTTTATATTTT